>JAZLGI010000023.1:0-25186 GCA_045616225.1 Sphaerochaetaceae bacterium | reverse complement strand
TGATTCAGATAGCTCAGTGTTGTAATCCTGTTCCGGGGGATGAAATTATAGGATATGTTTCCCGTGGAAGAGGCATAATAGTACACAAGAAAGGCTGTCCTAATCTTCCTCATATGCCGGAAATTGACAAGCGCCAAGTTAAAGTTGAATGGGAAAGTGATACTACTGCTGTTACCAGACGTTTCATGGTGACCAGTAAAAGAACTACAGACTTGTTCAGTGAGATAGAGGGTGCAAGCAGAAATTATCACGGACATCTTATTGCCGGAAGTCTCATAGATGATGAAGTGGGAAACCTTGTTGGAACATTTACAATGGAATGTGACAGTGAGGAAAACTTCAAGAAAATTGTCAAATCTATCAGGGCTATTCCAAACGTAATCAAAATTGCTCCTGCACCGTCTTCCAATATCTAAAATTGTTGCAGATTGTTGCATTTGGTAATAAAATTTCTCTTGTATAATAAGGAGAATAGTGATGGCTTCTTTTTCTGTTAACGGTAAACCCGTTGTTGTTCATGACGAAAAAAGACTCATCAGATATTTGAGAGATGATTTACATCTTACCTCAATTAAAGATGGTTGCAGCGAAGGAGCATGCGGTAGTTGTACGGTTATAATTAACGGGAAGACTGTAAAAGCATGTACGTTGCTGACAACAGAAGCAGATGGTTGCAGTGTTATTACATGTGAAGGACTTTCTGACAGGGAAAAAGAAGTCTATACATACGCTTTTGGGGAGGCTGGAGCTGTCCAGTGCGGTTTCTGTATTCCCGGAATGGTGATGTGTGCAAAAGCACTTATAGATAAAAATCCCAATCCTGATGAAAAACAGATAAGGCATGCAATAAGGAACAATATTTGCCGTTGCACAGGCTATGTAAAAATTGTAAAAGCAATTTCATTGGCAGCAGAAATATTCAGGGAAGATAGGGCAATTTCAGATGACAAGAACTGGAAAATAGGAGAAAGAGTTCACAGGGTAGATGTACTGGATAAAGTAACCGGAGTAGGGAAATATCCGGACGACTTATATGTAGATGATATGCTTCATGTTGTTGCAGTAAGATCAAAATACCCAAGGGCAAAAGTACTTGAAATAGACTCTTCTCTGGCTCTTGAAGCAAAAGGTGTAGTTTCTGTTATCACTGCAGAGGATATTCCGGGAACTGTTAAAGTAGGGCATTTGAAACGTGATTGGGACACTATGATAGGAGTAGGACAGATTACCAGATATCTTGGTGATGTTATTTGTCTTATTGTTGCAACTTCCCGTGAAGAAGCAGAAAACGCAAAGGTTCTTGTAAGAGTAAAGTATGAAGTTCTTGAGCCTGTAAGAAATTCTTATGAGGCTATGAAAGAAGATGCTCCGCTTATTCATGAAGACGGTAATCTTCTGGGACATGTCCATGTAAAACGCGGAGATGTAGAAGAAGCTTTAAGAAAATCAAAATTTGTTATTTCTGACAAATTCTCAACTCCGTGGACAGAGCATGCTTTCCTGGAACCGGAGACTGCTTTGTCTGTTCCTTTAAAAAACGGCGGAGTCAAGATTTATTCTGCAGATCAGGGAGTCTATGATACCAGACGTGAAACAGCTCCTATGCTTGGACTTCCGGAAGAAAAAGTTCTTGTTGAAAACTGTTATGTAGGTGGTGGTTTTGGAGGGAAGGAAGATGTAACGGTTCAGCATCTTTCTGCTCTTGCGGCTTTGATTACACAAAGACCTTGTAAGATGAAGCTTTCCAGACAGGAGAGTATTCTGGTTCATCCAAAACGTCATCCTATGGATATGGAATTTACCATGGGATGTGATGAAAACGGTATCATTCAAGGCGTAAAGGCAAAGATAATTGCTGATACAGGTGCTTATGCATCTTTGGGATTTCCTGTTCTTCAGAGAGCCTGTACTCATGCCTCAGGTCCTTATAACTATGAGAATTTTGAGATAGACGGGTTTTCTTACTATACAAATAATCCTCCTGCAGGTGCATTTAGGGGATTTGGTGTTACTCAAAGTTGTTTTGGTCTGGAGACTCTTCTCAACGAGATGGCAGATAAGATTGGGATTTCCCATTGGGAAATAAGATATAGAAATGCCATAAGACCAAATCAGGTGCTTCCAAATGGTCAGATAGCAGATTCTTATACAGGGCTTGCTGAAACTCTTGAAGCTGTAAAACAGGAATATGAATCCAATAAATATGTTGGTATTGCCTGTGCCATGAAGAATGCTGGTGTTGGAGTTGGTTTGCCTGATACCGGAAGGGTTCGTCTTGAAGTAAAGGATTCCAAAGTTATCATTCACTGCGGAGGTTCCTGCATTGGACAGGGTATGTGTACTGTCATGAAGCAGATTGTCTGTGATGTTACAGGTCTTGATCCTCTTTGTGTAGTTGAAGAAAAGGCCAATACTTTTAATGCTCCGGACAGTGGAACTACTTCCGGTTCAAGACATACAACTGTAACGGGAGAAGCTGCAAGACGGGCTGCCGTTATGCTTAAAGAGGCTCTTAAAGAGGGAGACCTTAATTCTCTTGAAGGACGTGAGTTTTTTGCAGAGTATCTTGCCAAGACAGATGCAATGGGAACAGATGTTCCAAATCCAAAGAGTCATGTTGCCTATGGTTTTGCCACTCAAATGTGTATTCTTGATGAAAAGACTCATAAGGTAGACAAGATTATTGCTGCCCATGATGTAGGTAGGGCAATAAATCCTTCAAATGTAGAGGGACAAATAGAGGGCGGTGTTGTAATGGGGCTTGGATTTGCCCTTAGAGAGCAGTACAGAATAAATGATTGTAAACCTCTTGAAAAGTACGGTTCTCTTGGTCTTTTCAGAGCAGATGAAGTTCCTGATGTTAAGGCTGTTATTGTTGAAAAAACGGGTCTTGATATTGCTTGTGGTGCAATTGGTTTGGGAGAAATTACTTCTATTCCAACTGCTCCTGCCGTTGCAGATGCTTACCATTCTCTTGACGGCATTGTAAGAAAGGCTCTTCCTGTTGAGGGTACACCTTATCTTAGAAATGAGGAAAAGGTTGTAAGAAATGCAAAAAGCCTTGTTGTAAATAATTCTGTTAGATGTATAGGTTGTTTTGAATGCGTTCACGCATGTGCTTCGGTCTATTTCAAGACTTTGAAGACTTCAAAGGCTTTTTTAAGCATTAGGGAGAAAAAGGGTATTGGAAATCAGAGTGGCATTGCAGGGGTTATTACTAGGCCTGTGACCTGTGTCCAATGCGGTAAATGTGCAGAAGTCTGTCCTATTGGTGCAATTACCAGAAATAGATTTGGTGTATATGTAGTAGATCACAAAATGTGTACAAACTGCGGTAAATGCCGTGAAGCCTGTCCGTTTGGCGTAATGGTTGAAGATGAATCCAAGAATGTTTCTTCAAAGTGTATAGCCTGTGGAATCTGTGTAAAAGCCTGTCCTACCGGTGTTCTCAGCATTGCTGAAGTCCAAGATAACGTCTGAGGCTTTTCAGGTAGTTGTCCAGTAACATAAGTGTGTCTTTTTGTTTTTGGGAAATTGTTTCGTCTTTTGTTTTTTCCTGAATCTTGCGTTCTACAAAATAAATGTCGTTAATTGGGTCTCCCGGAGGACACAGAAGACGTGAAGAGGCAAATTCCTTCCATAAAGTGAGCGTTTTTTCATCTAAAAGCTCTGGGTAGTTTCTGCAAACATGCCTGAACAACATTGTCTTGCATCTTGAATCTTCAAAGTTCAAGTTGAGATTTAGTCTTTGCTGTGGAGGTGTAATTCTTATTGTTTCAAATAATCTTTTGTCATGGTCTGTAAAGAACTTGCTGTAAATGGCAAAATCCGGATCATCTGAAGTTTCATATTCTTCTCCGGGGTTCTCTCTGAACTTTGTCAAAAGTTTTGTCCTGTTTGCAACAATTTGTTTGTAGTGTTCCATTCCCAGATTATAGTTTATGCCAAGTCTTTCATAGTCATTTGTTTTTAAAGCATTAAGAGGTGCCAAGAACGGACTTTTGTTTATTGATATTTTGAATAGACCTTTTGCTTTGTATATATCATCTCCTTCAGATGTAAGAAGTATAGAAGGGTCTTCTGCAAGGTTAAAGCAAAGCATACTGTTGTCCTGATTAATCTTAGGAGAGATAGGAACAATCATTGCAGTGCATCCGCTTGGGTTGGTGAATATTGTATTCGTATGCAAAAGCGGTTTTGGAGCGCCCTGCGGATCTATAATATTTTTCACTTCTATCTTGCTTCTGAGGTTAAGGTAGTGGTCAAAAAGCTTTGGCTGTTTTTCCTTTATTAGCTTTGCCACTGCAATTGTGGCATTTACATCTACCATAGCATCATGGGCGCCTGTTTGGTCTATGTTGTTGGCACGGGTAAGTTCTGTAAGTCTGAATTCCGGATTTCCGTTGTCTTTTGCTTGAGGCCAGATTATTCCCTGTGGTCTGAAGTCGTGGCATGCTCTGACAAGGTCAATAATGTCCCACCTGGAACAACCGTTTCTCCATTCTCTCTCGTAAGGGTCTATGAAATTTCTATACAGGGCATTTCTTATGAACTCATCATCAAATTTCATGGTATTGAAACCGCAGACACAGGTACCTTGGACACTGAACAGTCTGTTGATTCTTTCTATGAATTCACTTTCTGGTATTCCTTTTTGCTTTACTTCCTGCGGGGTGATTCCGGTTACCATACAGGCTCCCGGGTCAGGAATGTAATCTGCAGAAAGACGGCAATAGAGAATGACAGGTTCTCCTATTGGATTCAGGTCTGTGTCTGTTCGTTGCCCTGCAAACTGAGCAATTCTGTCATAGAAAGGGTTGAGTCCAAATGTTTCCAAATCATACCAAAAGAAACTGTCAGGTTTTCTCATGCTTTAATTTTAACACAAGTCTTTAAGAATTCAAAATAAACATAAAACGCAAAACTTGCTAAAAAATGGGGTAAAATTACCACAAAAACTTAAAAAATACTTGAAAATGTGGTAATTGCATTTTAGAGTCTAAGTATGAACAAACGTGGAACAATGCAATTATTGTCTGAAAGGTTGGAGCAACTGCAAAGACTAATGAAAACAGCGGATAAAAGACTGGGAGAACTGGAGAAATTTAATTTAGTTACAAGAAAGTCAAAGAATACAGTTCAGTATTACAGTAAGAAAGAAGGGACCTCAGAACCTGAGAAGTACATTTCAAAGAAGAACGAAGACCTTATTCGTTCTCTGGAAGAGAGAAACTACTACAAAATATTAAGAAAAGAGACCGAAAAAGAGAGCAAGGTTCTGGCAAAAACACTTAAAGAACTTGAAAGGACATCTGAACCGGAAGCTGTTTTTTTTGAGATTCCTGAGGAAAAGCGTCATTTAATAGAACCTTGCTTTGCAGAAATGAGCCAAAAGTCTATTGATGACTGGAAAAGTAAAGAAGGCTTTAAGAAAGGAGGTACACAAGATTCTACGTTCATTACCAGAAGTGGGGTTTATGTCAGGTCCAAAAGTGAATTGATTATTGCAGACAGATTGGATTTTATGAATATCCCGTACAAGTATGAATACCCTTTGTTAATTGAAGCCACATATTATTTCCCGGATTTTCTTGTTTTAAACAAAAAAAACGGCAAGGAATACTACTGGGAACATTTTGGTATGATGGATAATCCACAGTATTGTGCCGGTGCTCAAAGCAGGATTGAAAAATATGCAGAATACGGGATTATTCCCGGAAAGAATCTTATAATTTCAACAGAGAGTTCCATGCATCCTTTGAAAACCAGATATGTAGATCTTCTAATAAACACTTTTCTGTTGTGATAAGGGTTTAATTGCAAAAACTAAATGCAAGAGCTTTGACATAAGACATTGCAAAGGTGCAAAAGTTGCAAAAGCATGTGAGAATTTAAAATTTTCTTGAAAACGGCTTAATACAGAGTTTATCATTTTAAGTGATGAAACCGAAGGTTATTTTTCTTCTCATTATCTTTTTCTTCGCAGTTGGGTTTGTATTTGCTTATGATACAGAAACTTTTGGCGGAGTAGGAAGCAGTGAAATTGAGAAAGCGATTACTGTTTTGACAGATTGCCTTTCTTCTGCATTTGTAACAAGCAGTTCGAAGAAAGCTCTGGATCTTCCCAGTACATCTGTAGCTTTGGATGAAGAAAAAAGGCTTCCTTCCAGAATTTCCTTTTTCATTGCAGATCCGCATGACATTATGATTTCAATGGGTAAAGCCCATAATAGTTCTTTTTTTGCAATGGTCAGCAAAGCTGCAACAGATCCTATAACAACTGCTGTATATCTTTCTTTGGTTTCAAGAGATTATGAGCCAAATGATTATCTGGTCAATGGAAGTGTCTTATTTAACTATCCGGAAAGCCTTTCATTGCAGTCTTTGTACAATTTGGGATTGAAGAAACAAATTGAATCAGAAGAAATAGTTTTGGACATAGATATAAGCATATACGGACAAAAAGTGAAAAAACCTGTTTCCTTATATGGAAAAGTCAGTATTTTTGTTGATTCGGAAAATAAAATAGTGATAGAACCAAATGAGGATTTTACTGTAAACGGGCAAAATGTATATGGTCTTAGTTTTTATGTTTAATGGGAGTTTAATATGAGAGACAGTGTATTCTCTTTTCTTGAGAAGCATAATCTTCTGGCACAACAGATAGATATGGAAGAGTGTTGTGATAAATTTATTTTTTCTATGAAAGAAGGGCTTGCAGGAAGAAAAAGTTGCCTTCCAATGATTCCAAGTTATTGTTCACCGGATTTCAAGGTAAAAGAAGGTGAAAAGGTAATAGTAATTGATGCCGGCGGAACAAATTTCAGAACTTGTTTGGTTAGTTTTGATTCTTCTTTGAAACCGTCTATAGAAGATTTAAAGAAGAGAAGTATGCCGGGAATAGAAAGCGAAGTTTCTGCAAAGGAGTTTTTCTCTATTCTTGCAGATGAAACAGAACGCTTAATAGACAAAAGCAATAAGATTGGTTTTTGTTTTTCCTATGCTGCAGAAATTTTGTCTAATCATGACGGAATTCCAATTGTTTTCAGCAAAGAGATAAAAGCTCCTGAAGTTATAGGAAAGTGCTTGGGTGAAAACCTTTTGGCAGAGTTTAAGAGAAGAGGTTATGACGTATCCCAGAAGAAGGTAATTATCTTAAATGATACAGTAACAACTCTTTTGGCAGGTCAGGCACAAAATCTCAATAATAAATATGACTCTTGTATAGGTTTTATATTAGGAACCGGAACGAACACTGCCTATGTGGAGAAAAATTCAAACATTGGCAAACTTCCTGATTCATTTTCAAAAGAAGGATACCAGATTATTAATGTAGAGAGCGGCAATATGGATTTGGCTCTTGGAGATATAGATGATGCTTTCTGCAAATCAACGAAAGACCCGGAAAAATACCGTTTTGAAAAAATGATAAGCGGAGCTTACCTTGGTAAACTCAGTTATTTTATTATTAAAAAAGCAGTGGAAGAGGGGCTGTTCTCAGAGCATTTTGCCATGGAATTTGCAAAACTTGACGACATTAACACAATTCAAATGAGCAACTTCCTTGAAAAACGGGAAACTCCGCTTAATGACTGTGTTGCACATAATGAAACAGATGCTCAGACACTTACGGACATTCTTACTGCCCACATAGAGAGAAGTGCCTGCCTTACGGCAATTAATCTTTCAGCTGTTGTTCTGGCAACTGATTTTGGCAAAACAAAGCCTGTTCTTATAAACGCAGACGGTTCTACATACTACAAGACAGAACATCTCAGAGAGTTTACGGAGAAGTATTTGTTTGACTTTATGAAGAAAAAGGGAAGAAAGGTAGAGATTACCCAGATAGACAGTTCTCCTACGATTGGATCTGCAATTGGGGCTTTGAGTATTTGAGTCTTTGAGTCTTTGAGTTTTACCTGTTACAAACTACAAGTTCATTTGCGAGGACCTTTAAACGGTCCTCGTATTCTTTTGCAACGGATTCTCCAAAAGTTTTTAAGGAATTGAGAATATAAGGATTTGTTTCATCCATTTTTATATTTGTGTTCATTTCCCTGTCAATTCTTAAATAGTCTACATCTGAAAGAGCAGAAACTACAAAGTCACATGTACTTTTTTGTGCTGTTGAATACATTGGAACAACTTTGTCTATCCAGTTGAGAAGTCCTGAAGTTTCATGTTCTTCCATTGTATGCGAAACGGCACCGGTACTTATGGAAATGATGTGGAACTTGGGACAGGTTGGAAACATTTCCTTTGCTTTTGCATAAGCATACAGTGAAGGATTGTTGGAAATGACTCCTCCGTCTACAAGAAGTGCATTATCTGTTTTTACAGGAGCAAAATAAGTTGGAGCAGCAGACGTTGCCCTTGCGGCAATTCTCACCGGAAAATCAGGAGTGTCCATGCTACTTATTCCAAAGTGACTTCCTCTTGAAAGATCATAGGTGCTTACCATGACAGGAGTAACAGATTCTTTCATGAGAGACTGATCAAACCATTCGTATAGAAGTTTTTCTATGCCGTCTTTAGAGTATTTGTTTGTTGCAACTTGTGACAGACCCAAAAAGTCACCTCTGTTTCTGGTGAAAATTTCTTCTCCTTTTGTCAGATATATTTTTTCTATTTCTTTGAGACTTGTCTGCCATCCGTCTGAAACTTTTTCCTGTGTAAGAGTAGTGGGACATGTTATTGCAAGTGCAATAAGACCTCCTGTTGAGGTTCCTGCAATTAAATCAAAATAAGAGGCAAAATTCTTCTGTCCACCGGCTTGTCTGATTAGTTCTTCAAGTTTTTGAAGAATTACTACAGGAATGATGCCTCTCATTCCTCCGCCATCTATGCACAGAATGTATTTTTCCGGAGTTTGAACCTGAGCCGGAGCCTGAGTCTTATTTTTTCTGTTAAGAAATGTTGTCCAAAGTTTCATGCTACTTGTAAAATTTGAATCAATTATTCAAAATCGTCAACATGGAATTTGAAAAAACAGAACTTTACAGAGATTGTACTCTATGTCCAAACCTCTGTCATGTGGACAGAACCAAAGGACAGTTGGGACGTTGCGGTCAAACAGATAAAGTTTTTGTTGCCTGGAGCGGGCTTCATAAGGGAGAGGAACCTCCAATAAGCGGTGAATTCGGCAGTGGAATGATTTTTTTCTGGGGCTGTCCTCTTCATTGCAGATATTGTCAGAATTATCAGATTTCCGGAGGGTTCTCTTCAAATAATATAAAAGGAACTGAATTAAGTGTTGAACAGCTTTCTGAATTGATGTTGGAACTTCAGAAAGCAAGAGCTGCCAGCATTAATTTTGTTACAGGAACACATTTTGTCCCTTCTATCATAGAGGCCATTAAAATTGCCAGAAGCAAGGGATTGTCATTAAAGACAGTCTGGAATTCCTCCGGTTATGAGACTGCTGATGTATTGAGGATGATAGATCCCTACATAGATTTGTATCTTTTGGATATAAAAACCCTGGACAGCACGGTTGCCTCAAAATTCTGCGGGCTTGAAAAGTACTCTTCTGCAATTCTACCTGTAGCTAAATTTATCAAAAGCCGAATCAAAACAACAGACTTGGACAATCTTTCAGGGGCTTTGATACGGCATTTGGTTTTCCCCGGTACTGTAAATAAGACAATGGAATTTCTTGAATGGTATGCAGATAATTTAAAGGACAATACAAAGTTGAGTTTAATGACTCAGTTTGTTCCGCCTTTGGAAAATCCGGGTTTTGAGAAGATATCTGACAGTGAATATGAGAAACTTTGTGATAAACTTGATGAGCTTGGGATAGACGGATTTATCCAGGAAAGGGAAGATAATGAAATTCTTTGGATTCCTGATTTCAGAAGAGATCAGCCGTTTCCAGATAATTTTGCAAGTCCACTTGAATACTTCCTTGAAATCAAAAAATTGAGCACTGGACAAAAAAAATAACATTAATAAGCAGGAGGATATAATGAAGACCCTGCTTATTTGTTTTTTATCGGTTTTTGTCTTGTTTTCGTGTAGTAATGAATCTTCGCAAGTGATGAATTTCTTCACTCAGAGTGATAGTAAGGCTCCGCAATTGAAAAATGTAAGTGCTATGAACGACAGGGTGATGAAGCTTGTGTTTGACGAGGAAGTTTTTCCTTTTGGCAAGGGATTGGATGGCTACAATGTTAAATTTGACGGCTGTGAAGTATTTATTACGTTGCCCCAATCTTTGGAAGCAGGAAAGGCTGTGACAATCAATGCCAGAGTAAGGGATAAAGCAGGAAACAGTGTTGGAATATCTACTCCGGTCTGGGGTTATAATCCGTGTCCTGCATCATTAATCATAAATGAATTTACTGTTGACAGCACAGAAAAACAGCCGCAGAGAACAGAGCTTTATTCACGAAGCGGTGGCTATGTTTCAGGCTTATGTTTATATGCCGGAATACCTGATGTCTTCTCTCAAAGGGTAATCTTGCCTTCTGTTCATGTGAATCCAAAAACTTATATTGTTGTCTGGTGGACAGATATTCAATGGTTCAGAGAACATTTTAAACTAAAAGAAGAATACTATTTCAAAACTGAGGATGTTTTACATGTCTGTGCCTGTACTTCATCAAAAATACCTGCATCCAACGGTGTTTTATGTCTTACAACAAGTCCTTCCCCAGGTGCGGGAATTACAGACTGTGTTTTTTATTCAAAAAAGTCTGCCACATCTTGTAACGGATTTGGAAGTGAGGAAGTTCTATCTATGGCAGAGTATATAGACGGTTGCGGAATGTGGGATTTTCCTGAGCTGAATTCTTCCTATGCTGCGGATATTTCATCAAGCAGTGCGACAAAGTCTGTTTGCAGAAAAGAATTTGAAGATACAAATTCTTGCTCAGACTGGTATGTCACAGAGCGAAACGGTTTTTCTTTTGGCGCAGAAAACAATTTGCAGGAATTTAAAAAAGAAGAGTAAAGTTTGTTTACCATTGGCTTTTTTTGATTTATCTTTATCTCATAAACAGGAGGAGAAAATGAGCGAAATCATTATTACTTCAGACAATTTTGAGACAGAAGTACTCAACAGTGATATTCCGGTTTTGGTAGATTTTTGGGCAACATGGTGCGGTCCTTGTAAGATGATAGCTCCGCATATCCAGAAAATAGCAGAAGCTTTTGAAGGAAAACTCAAAGTTTGTAAAGTAGATGTGGATGAGGTAGGAGATGTAGCACAGGCTTTTAACGTAAGTTCTATTCCTACATTGTTGTTCTTCAAAGGCGGAGAGGTCGTTGCTTCCCGTGTAGGAGGTGCAAGTTATCCGCTCATTGAAGCTTTTGTAAACGATAATCTCTGATTTGCTCAAAAACTTTAATTAAGGGGCTGCGACTTTTTTGTGCAGCCCCATGTTTTTAGTTTTCTTCTTCTTGAGGTTGCATCTCAGGGTCTGTTTCTATCATTTCTTCTACTTGTTCTTCTGACAAATCTTCCGGTGGTGTTGTTTCCTTTGGTGTTAAACTTTCATTTGTTTGGATTACATCTTTTGATTCATTATCAAGAGGAGTATCTGAGAGCCGTTTATGTTCAGGCATGAATTCTATGTGTTCAGCAACAATGACAACAGATTGTCTGTATTCAGTTTCTCCAATTTTCCATCTCTGTTGTTTTAAATGTCCTACAATTCTTATTCCACGTCCCTGTATTAGGTATCTCTTGCATAATTCTCCAAGTTTTCCCCAAACATCTACAGGGAAAAAAGAAGTCTCTGTCAGGTAAACATTTTTGTTTTCTTTTCCTTTTTCTACAAAAGACCTGTTTACGGCAATTGTGAATTTGCAGACACTTCTTCCCGGAATAGCTTCTTTCATTACAGGGTCATGACAAAGATGACCTTCAATCAGTAAATAGTTGAGATTGTTCATATTATTCTCCCTCTTAAGCCTTAAGATGAAAGCTTCAACACAGGCTGAAATATGCTTTCTATCTCTGCATTTACTTCCTTATGTTAAAAAAATGTTCCAATGCTCAAAAATTTCTGTTATCATGGCCTAGGCTACAGGGGGTGTTTTATGAGTATTTCTGTTCTTTCCGTAGGTGGTTCTATTATTTCTCCGGATAAGCCGGATAGCACATTTCTTAAAGACTTTGTTCCTGCAATGAAGAAATATCTTGATTCTCATAAAGAAGATAAACTTATTTTTGTTTGCGGAGGAGGAGCTCCTGCCAGAGATTATCAGAAAGCATATAGAGATGTCCTTGAAGAAAAAGATCAGGATCTTAATGCACAAGACTGGATTGGAATAAAAGCAACACATATCAATGCACAATTGGTAAAAGCTTTGTTTGGAAATCTTTGTAAAGATGAGGTTGTAACAGACCCTTCAGATGAGGCAATTAAGTTCTCAGGAAGAATTCTTGTTGCCGGAGGCTGGAAACCGGGTTTCTCCACAGATACAGATGCTGTTTACCTTGCAAAAAGGTTTGGAGCAGACAAAGTGATAAATCTTTCAAATATTGCCAAAGTATACACAGATGATCCAAGAAAGAATCCAAATGCAAAACCAATAGATAAAATCAGCTGGACAGATTTCAGAAAAATGGTTGGTGATGAGTGGGTTCCGGGAAAGAATGCTCCGTTTGATCCTATTGCTTCCCGTCTTGCCCAGGAGAGTAACATCACTGCAATTTGTGCAGACGGAAGAAACATAGATAATACTGTAGCAATACTTGAAAACAAAGCTTTTTTAGGAACTGTGATAGGTTGAAAAAAAAGGTTTCATTAAGCATAATCAAAACCAGATGAACAGAGGATTCTTCAGGAAAAGAAAAAGGCTGTTCTAGGGAGCGATTATGAGTATTATTAAACCTCACAAATTAGGTGTCATTGTGGGACCGGGATCTGAGTATCTTGCAGGGAAAACCCTCAAACATCTCAGAAATCTTTACATAGAACGATACAACAAATTGTCAAAAAATCTGGAAAACAGATATGGTCTTTCAAGAGAGGAAGTTCTCAAGCAGGTCATGTTTATTGATGATTTAGGCAATAAAAAGATACCTTCCGGGAAAATTCCTACAGAATACACCTGTCCTGGTTTTGAAATTCCTGTAAAATATACAAGATTTCTCAATGGAGAAGTTAAGGCAGAGCTTCAGGAACCTGTCAGAGGTTTAAGAGTTTTTGTCATTTATGATGTAACAAATGCAAGTCCTATTGAGTTCCCGGGACTTCCGGCTCCTGTTTCACTTTCTATTAACGACCATATTATGTTCCTCATGACAATTGCAGATGCCTGCCGTCTTGCCGGAGCAGAAAGCGTTACTTTTGTCCTTCCTACATATCCGTATGCACGTCAGCACAAAAAAGGGTCAAGAGAAGCCCTTACAGCTGCGCTTTTTGCCAATTTCTGTGAGACTATAGGAATTGAAAGAATTATTACCCTTGATATTCACAGTAAAGAAATTGAGAACGCATTCAGAACAACTCATTTGGAGAATTTGCATGCTTCTTATCAGATTCTTGTTGAGCTTAAGAAAATTATAGATATCGCAGACCCTAATATTACAATAGTGTCTCCTGATACAGGAGCTGTTTCAAGAAACAAGTTTTATGCTCAAATACTGCACAGACCTCTGGCAATGCTCTACAAAGAGAGAGATTACAGCATAGTTACTACAGGTGCAAAGAATACAAATATTAAGAGTATTAATCTCCTGGGAAATGTAGAAGGACAAACTGTAATAATTGCAGATGATATGCTGGCTTCCGGAGGAACAATGCTCATTGCAATGCGTCACTTAAGAGAAAGAGGCGCAAAGAAAATAATCTGTATTGTAAGTCTTCCTTTCTTCAACGGAACTGCAGTGGAAACTTTTGATCAGGCGTACAAGGAAGGTGTATTTGACTATATTATAGGAACAAATGCCGTATATCACGGAGATGACCTTCTTTCCAAGAAATGGTTTATCCAAACAGATGTAAGTGAACTTTTTGCCCGTGTCATTTCAAGACTTCACCATGGTAGGGCTATAAGTCCTCTTTTGGATAACAGAAAAATAAGCCAGCGTCTTGTTGATGATGCTCAGAATTCAGCTTCTCAGAACAGCTGAAACTATAAAAGGATTACAATGGAAGTTTCAAAGCGAATAAAAGGTTTTCAGGCCAGCCCTATCAGAAGGCTTTCTCCTTATGCAATAGATGCCAAGAAAAGGGGAATTAAAGTTTACCATCTTAACATTGGTCAGCCGGATATCAAAAGTCCTGTAGAAGCAATTGATGCCATCAGAAGTTATCCAAACCCAATTATTGCCTATGGAGAATCAGATGGAGATATTGCTCTCAGAAAAGAGATTGCAGTTTACTACAGTACCTTTGGAGTAAAAATCAAGCCTGAAGATGTCCTCATTACTACAGGTGGCTCGGAAGCTCTGTTGTTTTCATGTATGACCCTCTGTGACCCGGGAGATGAAATAATAGTACCTGAGCCTTATTACACAAACGTTCACTCATTTGCAAGAATGGCCAACGTAAATATTGTTCCTATCACAAGTAAACTTGAAGATGATTTTGCCCTTCCTTCTCTCAAAGAGTTTGAAGAAAGAATTACAAGTAAAACAAGGGCAATTTTGCTTTGCAGTCCAAACAATCCTACAGGTCACATCTACAGTCCTTCAGAATTTGAAACAATTCTCAAAATGTGTGAAAAGCGGGACATCTTTCTTGTGGTAGATGAGGTTTACAGAGAGTTCTGCTATGACGGCGGTGTTTTTACAAGTATTCTTAAGTATGAAAAATATGCAGACCGTGTTATTTGCGTAGATAGCTTTTCAAAGCGTTTTTCTATGTGCGGTGCAAGAATAGGTGCTTTAATTACAAGAAACCGTTCTGTAATAAGGGAAACATTAAAACTCTCTCAGGCAAGGCTCTGTCCTCCGGCAGTAGAACAATATGCTGTTTTTAAAGCTCTGGAAGCTGCAAACAAAGCATGTTTGGAAAAAACAGAATATGAGACTTACATTGACGGTGTCAGAAAAGAATATGAGAAGAGAAGAGACTTTGTAGTTGATGAGTTAAGAAAGATTCCGGGAGTGAAATGTTCTGTTCCAAGAGGAGCTTTTTATCTTGTAGCAGAACTTCCGGTAGAGAATGCAGAAGACTTTGCAATCTTTATGCTCAGGGATTTTAACTACAATGGAGAGACTGTAATGTTTGCTCCGGCAGAAGGTTTCTATGAGACAAAAGACCTTGGAAGAAATCAAGTGAGAATTGCCTATGTCCTCAATACAGAGGATTTGGGAAGGGCTATGACCTGTTTGAGAGCCGGTCTGGAAGAATACTCAGCAAGATTATGAAAGAAGATTCTGATTACACTGCATTAATAAGTCCTGACACATACGAATACTTAGATAAATTGAAGCCAGAAGATTTTATCTACGACCCGCTTTTAGAAGAGCAGGAGGAAAGGGAATACTCATTTCTGCCGGATGAAGAAGATGAAGAGCCTTCAGATAATTTACAGGATGACAGTGATGCATATAAGTCAGATTTGTTCTCCATTGAAGACAAAGAAGATATAGAGGACAAAGAATCTGAAATACCTTTAACAGAGCAGATTTGTTCTTTTTGCAAAGATGCAGACAATGCAATCTTAAAGTACATACAAAACTGCAGTTCTGAAAACCTTTATGATTTGAGTGATACTATATCAAGGGCAAGAGATGCTTTTGTGCAAGATAAAAAAGACAAAGTGTTCTTTATCCCTGAAACAGATATTACTGTTGCCGTTGTAAGAACAAGAACAGATCCTATGATAGAGATTCAGAGAAAGATTTTCATTGCTTCTGAAATGGTGTTAAGAGAAAAAAACCTGCTAAATATTCTCTTCTTGGAATTTTCCCCAGACGGTAATCTTGCAAATGCCGGGTTTGAAACTGTATCAAAGGCTTCTTTTTCAGAAGGTGAATGGAAAATAATCATGAGTCTGGCACAAAGACGAAACGTATAGGAAAAACAATGAATCTTATTACTATAAAACAGGGAAAAGAGAAGAATTTATTAAGACACCATCCTTGGGTCTTTTCAGGGGCTTTAGATAAAACAGTCTGTGAAGAAATTCCTGGCGTGTGCAGAGTTGAAACATGGGAAGGAAAGTTCATAGCCTGGGGATACTATGATCCTGAGAGCCATATAGAATTAAGGCTTTTATCATGGGAAGAAAATGTTTTTCCAAATGAGAATTGGTTTGAAGAAACTGTAAGAAAAGCCGTTCTTAGACGTAAAAGTTTTTTTGATAATCCAAACGGAACAAATGTATTCAGGTTAATTCATGGAGAAGCAGATATGCTTGCCGGTATTGCCTGCGATTTATATTCAAGGGTTATAAGAATTATCATAAGCAGCAGATACGCTTTTGTAATGAGACATATATTGGTTTCAACGCTTGAGAAAATGCTTAAACCAAATTTGATTATCCTTAATACAGATTCCTCATTTTGCGGGATTGAACATCTTAAGGAAGTTACAGAGTATTACAGACAAGGAGAGATTTTTACTCCGTCTGAATCTTTAGACAAAATAACTGTAAGAGAAGATGGTCTGTATTACAGTCTTGTTCCGGGAAGCGGTCAAAAAAGCGGTTTTTTCTGTGACCAGAGAGAAAACAGAATAAGGGCAGAACAATATGTCAAAAACAGGAAAGTCCTTGATATGTGTTGCTATACAGGTTCTTTTACTCTTCATTCCTTAAGAGGTGGCGCCCAGTATGTAGATGCATTTGACTCTTCTGCAGATGCTGTTCATGCCCTTATGGCAAATGTAAATCTTAATATTGAACTGGGAATATTTGAAGAAAGAATTAAGAACAGGCTCACTGCTCAGAAAGGGGATATGTTTGAGACTCTAAGGAGTATTCCCAAGAATAAGTACGATATGATTATTCTGGATCCTCCAAAACTTGCAAAAACTTCAAAGGGGCTGGAAGAGGCAAAAAAAGGTTATAAAGACCTCAACAGAATGGCAATGGAAAAGATTGCAGATGGTGGAATCTTGGTGACATGTTCTTGCAGCGGAGCACTTACAAGGGAAGATTTCAGAACAGTTTTGGCATGGAGTGCAAAGGATGCCGGATGTGAAGTACAGGTGCTTGAAACACTTGGTCAGGCAAAAGACCATCCTGTTAGGCTTTCTTTCCCGGAAAGTGAATATCTTAAAGTCTTTATTCTGAGGATAATCAAATAAGATATGAGTTGGGACTTTGATTACAGCAGCATAAGTTCAATTATTTCCCTCTTGGAAGAAAACGGTCTTTCAATGACCAAGAAGTTTGGTCAGAATTTTCTCATTTCATATCCTGTTCTGGAAAAAATAGTAAGTTTGGCAGATATAAAAGAAGGCTCTGTGGTTTGGGAAATAGGACCAGGAATTGGGGCTTTGACATCTGTAATGCTCTCAAAAGGTGCAAAAGTCACTGCATTTGAGATAGACCACGGGTTTTGCAGAATTCTTAGGGACAAGGCTTTTGAAAATGAAAAGAACTTTACCTTAATTGAGGGAGATGCAATAAAAAACTGGTATCCTTATTTTAAAGAACACGGCAAGCCGGATGTTATATGTGCAAATCTTCCTTACAATGTAGGCTCTGTTTTAATTGCTTCTTTTATAGAAAACAGATGTCTTCCTGACAAAATGGTCTTTACCCTTCAAAGTGAAGTTGTATCCAGAATATGTGCAGTTAAGGGAGATTCTGATTATTCCGGTTTTTCAATTCTCACATCTTTAGATTATGACAACAGAGAAATGATTAGAATTAAACCGGGGTGTTTTTATCCTTCTCCAAACGTAGACAGCAGTGTTGTTGTAATGACAATAAAAGAAAAACCCCTTGTGCCGTCAGATAGGGCTGCAAGATTCCTCGCTTTCGTTAGAGCTGCATTCTCCCAAAGAAGAAAAACTCTCAGAAACAATATCAAAAGTTTGGGGTTCTCCTCCCAAAGCATTGAACAGGCCTTCATCTCTTTGAATCTCAAAGACAGCATCAGGGCTGAAGAATTGGACATTCCTGTCCTTTACTCTTTCTTTTCTCTTGTAGACAAAACCTGAAACAAAAAGAAGTGTTACAAACAAGATTCCCAAAAACAAGACTATGAGATATTCCTTTAATCCTTTTGGCTCAAAATTGCTGCAGTAAGAAAAAACCATGTCCAGAACTCTGTAAGAAAAATCCTGAATCTTCACCAGCAGCTCAAGCCGTCCGAAGGCAAGAATAAGAAGAGCAGAAATCATGGACAAAGAAATACATAGACCGGAACAAGGCCCTGCAATAAAGACCGAAGGAAACCAAAAGCCGTTTATAATAAGGGTAAGCGGAGTGCTTAAAACCACAATAGCAATTTGGGTTCCTGCTATTTGACCTGTTCTCTTACCAAAAACAAGTGAGACTGCATAACTTATGATTGGAGAAATAAAGTATAAAGCAGAAATTGCCAGGTATGTGTAACAGCAGCCTAAATTTGAAATTGTATAAGGAAAAAAGACAGTCTGAAGGACAAGAGCCCAAAAGAGCCGTTTTTCTTTGGGAAGAAAACTTAACGTGAACATAATAAATGCCCTTATTAAAGATGGTCTGGGACCTGCAATGAAAACAAAAGTACAAATTGCAAGATATTTAAGAATTTTTGGCTTTTTGAAAATTGTTGCAATGATTCCAAGATGCATTCCGCTTAAGGCAAGCACATGAAGGCATCCGCAGTTTTGGGCTTTGTTTTTTATCGGTGTTTGTGAATCTTCAGATCTTCCCAAAAGAAGTTGAATTCCAAGTAGTGAGGGAAGACTGTCTGAGCTTCCTATTCTGTGTTCAATTGAGAGTATCAAGCGCTCTCTTATTTCTTGGATTCTGGTTTTTGATGTGACTGTTATGGTGTCGTATTTGAAAAATTCATCTGTAAGTTTGCCTGTCAGGAAAATTTTTGTACCGCTGGTAATTATTGCTTTTTCTTTTCCCAGGACATTGATTATTCCTTTGGCTGTGGAACTTACATCTGAGGCAGTGAAAGTTTTGAGGACTCTTACCGTCATTAAGTGTTGTCCGTTTTGTGAGAAAGAAGAGTCGTAGATTACCCTGGCTTCCAAAGCAGTTATGCTTTCTTGTTTTATGCCGCTGTCAAATTTGTTAGATGTCATTATGTGCAGACAGAGAATGGTATAAATTAAAAGAAAAAAGGCGCAGGGGAGTTTTTTTCTGAACGGAACTGCCAGCATCAGAATTATTTCAAAAAACAGGAAAAACTCCCGGGCGCGCAGATAGACATGAACGGACATTATTGACATCAGAAAAGAAGATACAGTCCAAGAGATTAGGGAACTTTTGATGCTACGTGCGTTCATATTATCTGTATGTTGTAAAAAGTTAAGAATTGCTCAATTTTTCCAAACATGGTATCTTCATAAGCGGGGAAGAATTACCCTTGGGAGGACATATGTCAAAAGAATTTATGGTTGAAACAAGTGCAAGACATGTTCATGTCACAGAAGAAGCTCTTGAGAAACTTTTTGGAAAGGGATACCAGCTCACACTTAAGAAAGAACTTTCACAGCCTGGACAGTACGCTTCAAATGAAAGAGTAACAGTCGTAGGACCAAAGAAAGAACTCGCAAATGTTTCTATCTTGGGACCATGCCGCAAAGCAAATCAGGTAGAGCTTTCTGCTACAGATGCTCGTTCTATTGGAATTGAAGCTCCTATTAGAGAATCAGGTGATATTGCCGGATCCGGTGCTTGCAAGCTTGTTGGTCCTGCAGGAGAAGTAGAGCTTTCAGAAGGTGTTATTGTAGCTAAGAGACATATTCACATGACAACAGCAGATGCTGCTGAATACGGTGTCAAAAACGGAGAAATTGTAAGTGTTCTTCTTGACGCAGGAAACGGAAGAAAGACAATCTTTGGAGATACAGTCATACGTGTTTCAGATAAGTTCAAGCTTGCTATGCACATTGATACAGATGAATCAAATGCTGCAGCATGCGGAAAGAACATGGTTGGAACAATTGTAAAATAAGTTTTTGATAAATGCGCAATGAAATGATACAGGGATTCCTGTATCATTTCTTGTTTTCAGGATATTGTTTTTTTTCAGGATATTGTCTTAATACATTTGGAGTACTGATGAAAGTATATGTGTATACTCTTGGTTGCAGAGTAAATCAGTGTGAAAGTGAAGCGGTTGCACAGGCCTTTGTCCTTGCCGGACATGAGGTTCTCAACAGTGCAACTTCTGCAGAGCTTGTCATAGTAAATACGTGTACTGTCACCAGTAAGGCAGAGCAAAAAGCAAGAAGGGTAATCAGGCTTTTTGCAGAACATTCCGTTACGCTTGTTACAGGTTGTTATGCCCAGGTAAACGCACCTGAAATTGCCGCTCTAAGTGAAAATGTTGTGGTTTTGCCTCTTGTACGCAAGGCAGAGCTTCTTAAACTCCCTGAGTATTTAGATTCTCATAAGAACTGCTCTGTTCTTGAGAATGTACGTAATTTTGCGGAACAAAAACAACAGATTTCTTCTGTTTTTGATTATGCTCCTACAGGTTTTACCTACCATTGCAGATCTTATCTTAAGATTCAGGATGGTTGTGATAACAACTGTGGTTTCTGCCGTGTTCATATTGCAAGGGGAAAATCTGTATTCTTGGACAGCGACACAGTAATAAAACGTGCTTTGGAGATAGAAAAAAACGGCTATCATGAAATAGTGCTTACCGGAGTCAATCTGGACATGTATGATCATAACGGTCAGGGATTGGGAGGTTTGCTTCTTAAGATGCTTCCAAAGCTTGGAAGTGACATAAGATTAAGATTAAGTTCACTTGAACCGGATCATATAGATGACAGACTTCTTGAAGCTTTGTCAGATTTCAGAATGCAACCGTATTTCCATATTCCAATTCAGAGTGCTTCAGACAAGGTAATCAAACGTGTAAACAGGCATTACAGCAGTGAACATCTGGAACACGCAATCTCCGGATTACGTACAATAAAAGACGATCCTTTTCTTTCCTGTGATGTAATTACGGGCTTGCCTGCAGAGGATGACGAAGCATTTAACTGTACCTATGAATTTTTAAAAAAACACAGATTTGCAATGATGCATGTCTTCCCTTTCAGTCCAAGACCTGACACTGCTTTGTATGATGCAAAAGACAAGGTACCGGAGTACATAAGGGACAAAAGAGCTTCTGTGTTACGAAATCTTTCTGAAAAGCAAAATCTTGATTACGTAGCAAGACAAGTGGGAAAAGAAAACGAGTTAATTCTTGAAGAGAAGAAGAATTCTGTATGGTATGGTCTAACCGGCAATTACATTAAAGTAAGAGTTGAAGAAGTTTCCCCCCTTTTCAAATGCGGAGACCTCAAAAAAGTGAAATTGATAGAGCCTGATGTAGCAATTTGCACTTGATTTGGTAGGTTTTTCTCCTTTAATATTTCCTCGTATCAGTATTCGGTTATTTGAAAAAAATAGGAAATTAAATGAGAAGAGACGGGAAAAAAGCAAAAGACGTAGACCTCCTTTACGGTGTAATTCCGTATATCATGACAAAGCGCCATGATTCCATGAATATGGTGACAATTGACATCCCTTTGAATCCTTTAAAGCAATACATTGTTGAGAAGAGAAAGCAGGGAATTAGAGTAAGCCATCTTGAGATAATAATTGCTGCTTATCTCAGAACTGTTTCTCAATTTCCAAAACTTAACAGATTTGTCATAAACAGAAAGATTTATGACAGAAAGGGTTTTTATGTTTCTATGGTTGTTCTCAGAGGTGAGAACGACAGTACTACAAGTAAAGTACAGCTTGACCTTAAAGATACAATCTTTGAAGTTTCTGAAAAAATGGGCAAATACATAAGTGATAACAGAGATGTTAAGAAAAACAATAATACAGATAAAATGGCACGTTTTCTTCTTTCTGTTCCCGGTTTGCTTACATTAGGTGTAGGACTGTTCAAGCTTATGGACAGATGGGGATTGCTCCCGAGAAAAATAATAGGTTTAAGTCCTTTCCATACAAGTCTTTTTATTTCAAATCTTACCAGTATAAGAACAAATCATATTTACCATCATTGTTATGATTTTGGAACAACAAGCATTTTCATAACTATGGGTAATCTCAGAGAAGTTCCTTTCAGGGAAAAATCAGGTGAGATTGTACACAAAACCTGTCTGCCGCTTGGCGTTGTCATGGATGAAAGAATCTGTGATGGTAAGTATTTTGCAGATGCTTTCTCTGTTTTGAAAAAATATCTTTCAAATCCTGAATTGCTTGAAGAAAGGATAGATTAATGATATCTGAAGTTTTTCAGGAGATTGATTCTACCAACAAATATCTTAAAGAAAAAGTAAAGAACGGAGAAGCAGGGATAAACCACAGTGTTCTTGCATTTTCGCAAACTTGCGGAAGGGGTAGGCTTGGAAGACAGTTTGCATCTCCTTTCGGGGGTTTGTATATGAGTGTTGTTCTTCCTATGGAAAGTTCAATGACACTTACAGCCAAAGCTGCGGTTGCCGTAGTGAGTGCAATTCGTGAAGTGTGCAATATAGAGACTTCCATAAAATGGGTAAATGATATTTATCTTAATGGCAAAAAAGTCTGCGGTATTTTGGCTGAAGGGGTGCAAAACTATGTTGTCATGGGAATAGGAGTTAATTACTGTACCAGAACAAAAGACATTCCTGATGAACTTAGAGATATTGCGGTTTCTTTGTATGACGGAAATCAGAACGTACCTGATGCTGTTTTTTTTGCAGAAAAGATTATATCAAATATTATTGAGCTTTCTTCTACTGACTCCAATGATTGGAAAAAAGAGTATCAGACAAACAGCATTCTCTTGGGAAAAAATGTCAACATTATTAAGGCCGGGCAAATTACGGGGTGCGGTATTGTATCTTCAATAGATGAAAATTGCGCACTCCATGTAAAAACTCAGAACGGGGAAACCGTTCTCAATACCGGAGAAGTCTCCATTAGGTTTGCAAACTAAGCACATTGTGTAATAATGACCTGGTAGGAAGTGAACTATGATAGATAAAAACAAATGGAAGACTATTGTGCAGCAGAGACTGCAAAAACTATATGAGGACATGGGACATGAAGGACAACTTGCAGAAGTAAATCTTCAGGTTCCTCCAAAACCGGAAATGGGTGATTTGGCATTTCCTCTTTTCATGTATGCAAAATCTTTTGGTAAGAATCCGGCAGAGCTTGCATCTCTTCTTGCTTCAGATATCAATTCTCTTGCAGATAAACCTCAAGGAGAGGCTTTTGTTGCCGGTCCTTACATGAATGTAAAAGTGAACATGGATAATCTTACAGTTTCTCTTTATGACAGAATCAGAAAAGAGGCAGACTCTTATGGTCACACAAAGAGTTTAAGTAAGAGAAAGACAATGGTTGAATTCAGTTGTCCAAATACAAATAAGCCGCTTCATCTTGGTCATGTCAGAAATGATTGCATTGGTCAGAGCATAAGCAACATTCTCAAAGCAAATGATGCAGAAGTGTTAAAAGTTAATTTAATCAATAACAGAGGTGTTCATATCTGTAAGTCAATGCTTGCTTACAAGCTCTTCGGAAACGGAGAAACTCCTGAATCTTCCGGAATTAAAGGCGACCACCTTGTAGGAAACTATTATGTACGCTTTGCTCAGTGGGAAAAAGAAGAACTTACTGCAGATGCTCAGGCTCAGGAAATGCTTCAAAAGTGGGAGCAGGGAGATTCTGAAGTTCTTGAGCTTTGGAACCTCATGAATAAATGGACTCTTGACGGTGTAGCAGAGACATATAAGAACACCGGTATTTCTTTTGATAAGTTCTATTATGAAAGCAATACTTACAAACTTGGAAAAGACAAAGTCCTTGACGGTCTTGAGAGAGGTATTTTCACCAAGGCAGAAGATGGCTCTGTTTTCATAGATTTGGCAGACATTAATCTTGATAAAAAAGTTCTTCTCAGAAAAGACGGAACTTCTATTTACATTACTCAGGATATCGGAACTGCAATTAACAGGCATGAGGACTGGCCTTTTGACAGTCTTGTCTACGTAGTAGCAAGTGAACAACAGTATCACTTTAAGGTTCTCTTCCACATTCTTGATAAGCTGGGTTATCCTTGGGCCAAGAATCTTTACCATCTTTCATACGGCATGGTATTCCTTCCTGAAGGAAAGATGAAGAGCCGTGAAGGTACTGTTGTAGATGCAGATGATCTTATGGCTCAGCTTACTCAAATGGCAAAAGAAGAGATTGTTGAGAAAAACCGTGAGAGTGAGCTTGATGACATAGATAAAACAGCCCATGATATTGCTCTTGGCGCTCTCAATTACTACATGCTTCAGTTTGACCCTGCTAAAGATATAACTTTTAATCCAAAAGAGAGTCTCTCATTTAACGGCAATACCGGTCCTTACCTTCAGTATATGGGTGCAAGAATTTCTTCCATAATGAGAAAGTATGATGAAGTTAAGGATAAGTATTCCAATGTTGCATTTAATGCTTCTGTTCTTTCTCTTGAAGATGAGCGTGAAATGATTAAACTGATTGGTTCTTTCCCTGAAACTGTGGAAAAGGCAGGAAAAAATTATGATCCGTCTTTGATCTGTTCATTCCTTTATGATATCTCCAAAAGGTTTTCTCACTGGTACCATGACAATCAGATTCTCAAGGCAGAAAGTCCTGAACTTGTCGTAGCCCGTATGGCACTTTGTGAGATGGTGCTTCAGACAATGAAGAATGCATTTGCCCTTGTTGGTATTCCGTTCCTTGAAAAGATGTAACTTTAACCTTTAGTGCTTTTTTTTAGTTTTTCCCTTTTTAAGCACTGTTTTTTTAGCTCTTGCAGTGCTTAAAAATAGGTTTTTCAGTTTTAAGCACTTAAATATTCTTGTTTTCAGTGCCATTTTTTTGCAAATTTAAATTCAGGCACTATTTTCTTCTGAAAAAAAGTGCTTAAACAAGTGATATTCTTATTTAAGCACTAAAGAGGATTGTTTTGCCCAACTAAACTACAGCAGGAATTTAGTCAAGTCCGAAAAAGTGTGTAAATTCACCTTCGGCTAAAGAATTAATCTTTAAGCAACTAGCTTCCTAATCTTTTTAAGAATAGAATCTCTTTCATCAAAATATTCACCCATAATGAATTGGTGATGCATCATCATCC
>JAZLGI010000022.1:0-5547 GCA_045616225.1 Sphaerochaetaceae bacterium | reverse complement strand
TGCCATTAGAGATGCCAATGTTCTTCCATTTAGAATTGACTATGTAAATACTCTCAAAGCAAAGGAAGGAATTAAAGACAAAGACATATCTGCCATAGACAGAGAGAAGGCACTTGCTGACCCAAGAAGAATTACAGAAGTGGTTGATTATGTCTTGGAACACTTTGACCAAAAGACAAAACGCAATAGTTCCTATGACCTTAAAGGACAGAGAAAGTTTGGTTTCAATTCAATCTTTGCTTGTTCTTCAATTCCTGTTTTGAAGCAGTATTACTTGGAGTTTCAAAAGCAGTGTAAGGAGAAGAACAAAAACTTATCAGTTGCTACCATCTTCTCCTATGGTGCCAATGAAGAAGCACCAGATGCTATTGAAGATGAAAGTTTAGATACAGAGGGTCTTGATACTACTTCCAAGCAGTTCTTGGAAAAAGCAATAGAAGATTACAATGTTCAGTTCAATACAAACTTCAACATAAATGGAGATAACTTCCAAAATTATTACAAAGACCTTTCTTTAAGAGTAAAGAACAGAGAGGTTGATATACTCCTTGTTGTTAATATGTTCCTCACAGGTTTTGATGCTACTACACTGAACACATTATGGGTTGATAAGAACTTGAAGATGCATGGACTTATTCAGGCATTTTCAAGAACTAACAGAATACTCAACTCAGTTAAGACTTATGGAAACATAGTTTGTTTCAGGGACTTGGAACAGGAAACCAATGATGCTATCTCACTCTTTGGTGATAAGGAGGCATCAGGTATTGTTCTTCTTAAAACCTTTGATGACTACTACCATGGTTATACAGATAAGAATGATAAACATGTTGATGGTTATGAAGAGATAGTAAATAAAATCTTGGAGAAGTTCCCACTTGGAACACAGATTGAAAGTGAGAAAGAGCAGAAGTTATTTATTCAACTCTTTGGAGCATTTTTGAGATTGAGAAACATACTCTCTTCATTTGATAGATTTGATGAAGAAGAGGGTATCAAGATACTCACTGACAGACAAATGCAGGACTATCAAAGTATTTATCTTGATATCTATGACAACTACAAAAAGAAAGATGCTGTTGAGAAGGAAGATATTTCCAGTGACTTGCTCTTTGAGATGGAGTTAATCAAGCAGGTTGAGGTCAATATAGACTACATACTGATGCTTGTTGAAAAATACCATGAGGGTCATTGTGTTGATAAGGAAATACTTGCAACCATTAAGAAAGCAGTTGGTTCTTCACCTGAATTAAGAAGCAAGAAAGACCTTATTGAAGGTTTCATAGAAACCATAAATGTATCTTCAAAGGTTGGTGATGATTGGAAGCAATTTGTAAGAGACCAAGAAGAGAAAGAACTTTCTGCAATCATTAAAGAAGAGAACCTCAAAGACAAGGAAACAAGGCAGTTTATTGCCAACTCATTCAAAGATGGTTCCATTAAGGAGATAGGACAGGAGATTGCTTCAATACTTCCTCCTATGTCTGTCTTTGGCGGTAAGAGAGAAAAGAAAAAGAAAGATGTTCTTGAAAAGTTAAAGACCTTCTTTGAGAAGTTCTTTGGTCTTGGGTTGTTTGAGTAGGTATTTAACAGGAGTATTTTATGTTTAAGAAATCTTCACTTCCAAATCAGTTAAGTAAAGGAGAAATAAAGGAGTTAGTCAGAAAAAAAGGTGGGGAATTGAGTGAAGAAGATTTGGAAGGTCAACTTGATGATTTCCATAAAGTAAGAGGACTGCCTATCTATACAACAGGCATAATTGGTCAGGATGGACCATTCTTGTTCTCATTTGATAAAGAAACTATTTATAATTATTGGTGTGATTACCCTGATAATTTAACCAAAGAACAGATTGCCATTTTTGATAGAGCATTTCCATTTTGGGCGGAGTTTAGAAAGCATTAATAAGATTGAGAATGCGATTGCAGTATTTTATTTGTGGAGTAATAAGAAAAAGCCCTATGTAAAACATTGTTACATAAGGCTTTATATATGTGTTTGCGAGTAGGTTCTGATACAATCCTACGATTTGTCTTTTGAGGGTGTGTGTCGGCAGGGGTGTCTTTTATTAGACTACTTCATGAGTGCCGTATCATATTCTTGCTTCCTGCGAAGCAGTTCTTCCTCTTCCTTTTCCAATGCACGCTGCTTTTCTTCAGGGGTCATAGTACCGCCGGTTACCTGCATAAGCTCATCTTCTGTAAGTTCAGCAAGCTTCTTGTTAAGCTCTGTGTATTCTTCTTTTAACTCTTCAAGTTCTTCTTTTGTTTTCATGTTTTTTCCTTTTTACAAATCAATGTGAATTATCGCCAAGGTTACCGTCACAGAAAGGCCAAAAACTTCTATGGCTTTCTTCTGAGTTCTCTTCCCTTATGCCGTATGGACCGCCTCCAACAACTTGCAGAAGTTCATCTTCCGTAAGTTCAGCAAGCTTCTTATTAAGATTTTTGTACTCTTCTTTAATTTGCTCAAGTTCTTCTTGGGTTTTCATATTTCTTAAGCCTCCAAACTTTTCAGCTTTCATTGCATTATACGATAGGCGACTGCAAATGGCTACATTTAAAAAGATCAGTTCTTCTGTAAAGGTGTGTCTCAAAACCTTCTTCCTTTTTGCTTCATGGTAATATTTTACCAAAACCTAAGTTTAAGGGAGACAAATCAAATGAAAATTACCTCGTGGAATCTTAACGGACTATCTGCCTGCATTCAGAACAATTGTTTTGAAGTTTTTGATTGTAATAAACCCGATATTATCTGCTGTCAGGAAAGGGAGTATATTTTAAAGAATCTCAAAGGCAATGATGCCCCGGAGTATGTTGTATGTGCTGACATAAAAACTTTCTATGCAACGATAAACCATGCATGGCTTTTAGACCATGTCCCAATGGACAAGAATGTTCTGAACCAGTTTCTGCAGTGTGGTCATGTTTTTGCAGGAGAACTATTCCCTTGAACCGGATATGGAATATCGGAAGGCTCAAACATATCTCCGTATATCGGAACCTTTGTTGAAGAGTTGAATTTGCGCGTGTTGTCGCGTAACATATATAAAAAACAGGTAAGGATTAGGTTTTGTTTATGGATAACAGTATTTTCAGGAAGAAAAGTCTCGACAACATGAAGTCTCCTGACAATCTTAACGAATACATTAAGGTCATTAATCCAAGTATCTGGATTGTCTTTGTTGCTGCATTTCTACTTCTGGTAGGAGCTTTTGTTTGGGGAACAATGGGGACAATTGAAGATAAACTTCCCGTAACCGTTGTTGTAAGCGACTCTTCAGCTTCCTGTAATTTTCAACAATCAATTGAAAGCGGAATGTCTGTTGTGATAAGTGGCTGTCAAGGAACCGTAAGTTCCGTAAGTCCTTTTGAAGTCAAGCTGTCATTTGACACATATATCCCTGACGGAACCTATGAAGGTTACATTGTCGTCGGAGAAATCTCTCCTATCTCATTTATCTTCAACTGAGGAAATCAATGAAAGACAAGATAAAGAAACCTATTAGCAAGGGCGTCGCGAAAGTTCCTGTAGTCATGCAACTTGAAGCACTTGAATGCGGGGCAGCTTCACTTACAATGATTTTAGCTTACTACAAAAAGTGGATTCCTCTTGAACAGATTCGAGTAGACTGCGGTGTATCAAGGGACGGAGCTAACGCCCAGAATATCTTAATTGCCGCAAGATCTTACGGACTTGAAACTAAAGCTTTTAAATATGAACCTGATGGCTTAAAACAAAGCGGTAGTTTCCCTTGCATTATTCACTGGAATTTCAACCACTTTGTCGTACTAAATGGTTTCAAAGGTAAAAAAGCATATCTTAACGACCCTGCAAAAGGATCATACAGCGTTCCAATGGACGTATTTGACAAATCGTTTACCGGAATATGTCTTCAGTTCACACCAAGTGAAACTTTTAAGCCAGAAGGAAAACCTAAAAAGATTCTTCCTTTTGTTTTCAAGAGTCTTAAAGGTTCGGAAACTGCTCTGCTTTTCACCGCAATTTCTTCAATTATTGCAGCTATGGTCAGTTTCTTAAATCCTGCATTCTCAAGAGTCTTCTTGGATAGGCTTTTAACAGGAACAAATCCGTCATGGATTCCGGGTTTTATTGCACTCCTGTTTGCTTTTGACATAATACAGATTCTTATGTCTGCCTTTAACGCTTTCTTTGGCTTGAGAATAAACGGAAAAATGGCTGCCTCCGGAAACGCAGCATACATGTGGAAAGTATTAAGAATGCCAATGGTATTCTTTTCCCAGAGAATGGCCGGCGATATTCAGAGAAGACAAGATTCATATGCTTCTGTTGCAAACACCATTATCAATACAGTAGTACCTCTGATACTGGATCTTTTCCTGGTGGTTTTCTATTTGATTGTTATGGTAAGGTTCAGCATTCCCCTTACAGCCGTAGGACTTATAAGTATTTTGATAAACAGCCTTGTCTCAAGATACATTTCAAAAAAGAGAATTAATACAACCCGAGTTCTTATGAGAGATTCAGCAAAGCTTTCTTCTGCAACCGTTTCAGGAATAGAAATGATTGAAACAATTAAGTCTGCAGGTGCTGAAAACGGATTCTTTGCCAAGTGGGCAGGATTCCAGGCAAGCGTAAACAATAAACAGATTCAATCTCTGAAAACAACAAGTTATTTGGGACTGATTCCTCAATTCTTTACTTCAATATCTGACAGCATTGTTTTGCTTTTAGGAGTTTTTCTGATAATAAAAGGCCAGTTCACTGTTGGTATGGTTATGGCATTTCAGGGTTTCCTGACTTCATTTATGGCTCCGGCCAATGACTTTATAAGTCTTGGACAGACAATTCAGGAAATGAAAACTTCAATGGAAAGAATTGAAGATGTCATGGAATACCCGATTGATGAAATTTTTGCAAACGACACAAATGAAAAAGCAGAAAATACTAAACTTTCAGGCAATATAGAAATCAAAAACCTTACATTCGGCTACTCTCCACTTGCAGAACCGTTTATTAAAGATTTTAGCTTGAATATTAAGAAAGGAGAGACTGTTGCTATTGTTGGACAGTCAGGATGCGGAAAATCTACAATTTCAAAACTGGTATCGGGACTGTATAAACCTTGGAGCGGTGAAATACTTTTTGACGGAGTTCCTTTAAACAAGATTACTCCAAGTGTTTTCCACGGTTCTGTTGCAGTCGTTGATCAGGACATTGTTATCTTTGAAGACACTATTTCAAACAATATTAAGATGTGGGATAACAGTATTGAAGATTTTGAAATGATTCTTGCAGCAAGAGATGCTCAGCTTCATGAAGACATAATGCAAAGGCCTGAAGGATACAGCTACAAAATGACAGAAGGCGGAAAGAACTTCTCAGGTGGCCAGAGACAGCGAATGGAAATTGCAAGAGTCCTTGCCCAAGACCCTACAATACTGATTCTTGATGAAGCAACCAGTGCACTTGATGCAAAGACTGAATATGAAGTTATCAATGCCATTAAGGAACGTGGGATAACCTGTATCGTAATAGCCCACAGACTTTCAACCATAAGAAACA
>JAZLGI010000021.1:0-17658 GCA_045616225.1 Sphaerochaetaceae bacterium | reverse complement strand
TCAGGGTAACACATTTAAGTTGACCTGGTGGTCATAGCAGAGTGGAAACACCCGTTCCCATCCCGAACACGGAAGTTAAGCGCTCTTACGCCGATGGTACTGCGTTTTCGCGGGAGAGTAGGTAGCCGCCAGGTCTTTTTTTTTAATCTTATCTTTACTTGTCCTGTTATGATAAATTACGTAAAATTACAGCATGATACGTTTTTATAAACCTACTATAAAAAGAAAGGATATGGACAGTGTCCTTCAGACTCTGGTAGAAGAAGAAATAGGAACAGGAAGCAGAACTCAGTCATTAATAGAAATGTTCTGTGAAATTACTTCTGCCTATTCAGGTTTTGCTTACAGATCTTATGAACAAGCTTTAATTAACGGTTTAAAAATTTTGGGAGCAGAAAAAGGAACAAGAATTGCCCTTTCTCCTTTATCTCCTTGCGTTTATCTTAAAGTTATAACAAAACTTGAATGTGAAGCTGTTTATGTAGATGTAGATAAAGAAAACGGTTGTCCTGATTCTAATTTGGTTAATAACAGCGCATGCCCTATTTTAATGTTGTATGAACCAGATTCTTCTTTACCTGTAAAATATGACTCTGAAACAACTTATTGCAAAAAAATAAATTATGGAAATGTTAAAATACTTGAAGATGTTTCAACCTCATTAACAGGTTATATACTTGATGAAGTTAAAGCCGGTGAATTTGGTGATGCCGTTGTATGTGCAATGGAAGAAGATAATCTAGTTTCTGCTGCAGGCGGAGCAGTCCTTGCAGTATCTTCTGAGTATTCAGATAAACTTGAAGAAATTAAACCTGACACATACTCCAGTATGACAGATTTAAATGCGTCATTGGCAAAAGTACAGTTATTAAACCTTGAAGAGAATTCTCAAAAAAGAAGAAATTTGTATAAAAACTATCAGCAATCTCTTTCAAGAACAGAACATAAACAATTTGGGCTTCTTGTTCTGGATTATATTAGTCCTTGTTTTTCTTTTTCTGTAACTCTTAATTCAAAACCTGATGAAGCAGTTGCTTTTGCAAAAAAACATGATATTCCCTTGAAAAGAACATTTGAAAATTCTGTTTGCTCATTATATGAAGGAGATATGTTTGATGCTTTTCCGGCATCTGCTGCATACTACTACAGAACATTCTCTCTGCCTATTTATCCTTTCTTAAAAGATTCAGAAGCAGATATGATAAATAAAGTAATAGCACATCTTCCTTGAGAGGGGCAAAAATGATAATAAAAAATGCTGTAATTCTTGCAAATTCAAAAAAAGAAAATATTCAAGAAGCACTCTCAAAAATGAAAGCTTTCCTTAATTCAAACGGAATTGAGACAAAAGAAATATTTTTAACGGCATCAAATGATGATGCAAACATAAAGATAACAAATGCAGATATAGCAATTTCCCTTGGTGGTGATGGCACCGTTTTGTCTTGTTCGGCCTTGCTAAAGGGGACGGGAATTCCTCTTTTGGCTGTTAAATTCGGTACTTTTGGATACATTACAGAGACCAGTACAGAAGAATTTGAAACTGTCTTTGAAGATTTATTGGCAGGAAGAAATTTTGAAGAAAACAGAATGATGATAAGGGCTTCTGTGAAAAGAAATGGAAAAGAAGTCTTTTGCTATGATGCTCTTAATGAAATAACAGTTTCTCCTGTTGAACCTGCTAAACTATTGAAACTGAATTTATATATTAACGATATTTTGGCTGCAAATTTAAAATCTGACGGAATTTTATTTTCTACACCAACAGGTTCAACTGCCTATAATCTTTCTGCAGGCGGTCCAATACTTGATGCAGAGCTAAGTTCAATAATTGTGAATCCTATTTGCCCTTTTGCATTAAGTGTCAGACCATTGGTTGTAAACGGAGATACCAACATTAAAATTAAAGTTCCAAAACAGGAACTTAAAGCTGTTTTGTTTTTTGACGGCCATGAATCTTTTCCTTTATTGGAGAATGATGAAATAGAAGTTACAAAAAGCATTTATTTTACTAAGTTTATAAGAAATAATAAGAGAAACAGAATAGAGATTCTCAGAGATAAACTGGGATGGGCCGGAGGACTCAATGATTGAGCATCTTGAAATTAAGAATTATGCATTGATTGAGAATCTTTCAATAGATTTCTCAGAAGGGTTTAATGTTATTTCAGGTGAAACCGGTTCCGGAAAATCTATTATTCTGGGTGCTTTGGGGCTTTTGATGGGAGAAAAGGCTGATGTAGGTTCTATAAGAACCGGTTGTGAAGAAATGCTCATAAATGCCTTAATTTCAATACCGGAAAACCACGAGATTCTTGTTTATCTAAAAGAAAAAGGAATAGAACCGGAAGACGGACAGATAGTTGTAAGAAGAATTGTTAAGCAAAATGGTCACGGCTCTATTTATGTTCAAGGACAAATAGTTACAAGACAAGAACTTACATATATTGCAGACAGTCTCATAGATATGCACGGACAAAGTGAGCATCAGAGCCTTCTTATTTCAGACAAACAAAGAAAAATAGTGGATTCTTTCTCAGGAAATGAAAAGCTTCTTGAATTGTGTCATGATGCTTACAAAAATGCCTCAGAAACAGAAAAAAAGCTTGAAGAAATAAAAAGACAAATAGATGAAAGCTCAAAACAGGAAGATTATCTGAGATTTGCATTTAACGAAATTTGTAATGCAGATTTGAAAGAAAATGAAGATGAAGAATTAAAGTCTAAGATTACTGTTCTCAGTCAGTTTGAAACAATCTATGACAGCCTTTCTGATTGCAATGAAAAACTGAAACAAAGCAAAGGACTTTTGCATGATGCCTCAGTTTCCTGTAACAAGGCAAGTAAATGCGACTCTGCATTAAGTGAATACTCAGAAAGATTGGAAAGTGCTTCTATAGAAACAGAGGACATAGCAGAAAGTCTAAGAGATTATCTAAGTGCAATAGATTATTCAGAAAATACAATAAATTCTTTGCAGGAAAGACTTAATCTAATTCAAAAGTTAAAGAGAAAATACGGACCTGAATTAAAAGACGTCTTTACTTTTAGAGATAACGCAAAGAATAATCTGGAAATTGCAGATAATAGCCAGGAAGTACTTCTTACAATGGAAAAAGATCTGAATAAAGCAAGAGAGCATTATTTTGAAATTGCAGGAAAACTTTATGAATCCAGAAGAAAAAATGCTCTTGAACTTCAGAAAAGAATAGAGACAACCTTGAGAACTCTTGGAATGGCCAATGCAAAATTTGAGATTGGAATAGAAAGAAATGAAGAGAAATTCTCAATATTCGGAACAGATGACATTTGTTTTCTTATTTCTGCAAACCCTGGTGAGCCGCTGAAAAGCATAAAGAACATTGCCAGCGGAGGAGAACTATCAAGAGTTATGCTTTCTCTGAAAACGGTTCTTGCAAAGGCAGATACAACTCAAACACAAGTTTTTGATGAAGTAGATGCAGGAATAGGCGGTTCTGTTGCAAAATCTTTGGCTTTGAGTATTTCTGATTTGTCAAAAGAAAAACAAGTTATAGCAATTACTCATCTTGCAAGCATTGCCAGTGCTGCAAATTCACAACTTGTTGTTTCAAAGACTGTAGAAGGTGGAAGAACCTTTACTCATCTTAAAGAAGTCAAAGGAGAGGAAAGAGTAAGAGAAATAGCCAGAATGTTAAGTGGAGATGATGATAAAGTAAGCCTTGAACATGCACGTTCACTTCTTAAAGGCTAATGAGAAATTTAAGTCTTCTTCAAGTTCTCTTATGTTTTCCGGTTTAACATTAATTTTTGATTTGCTCTTTAAAAATGAGAATACAATATCTTGAAGCAGTGTAATATCAGGCATAATTCCGTGTTCTCTCACAGTTCTTAGAACAACAATGATATTTGTTGCATTGAAATCTGTAAGACCGGAAATTGAAATTTCATTTGCCATAAAATTCATCTGATTGTCAAATTGCTGCTTTAAGAGATCTTTGATTTGCGGTGAGCCCCAGGTATTTACCATGGCACAAATTTGCTTGATTCCGTTTATGTCAGGATTATCTAATAAAAGAGGCTCAAGAGCTTTAATGCAAATACCCATGTTTGCAAAAAATACACTTTCATTTATTGCAGAAGTGTTAGCATTTGTTATCTGAATGTATTCATTCATGCTTTTCAAAAGTTCTGTGAAAGTGTTTGGCTTAATGCAGTTTCCAATTTTCTTTTCTATCCAATCGGAAATAATTCTTAAAGTTCTTTTTGAAATCTGGGCAGTTGTGAAAATAAAAGAGTTTTCTTTATCTCTAACAGAAATTTCAAATTTGTTGCTTTCATTAACGTTTATTGAAAAGGTAAATGAAAACTCTTCAAATGTGGAATTTTTGATAATTGATATGGAATCTGAACTGTAATCTTTTAAAGTAAAGAATCCAAATTTGTTTTTTAAATCTGAAGCAATTGCAAAATATCTGTTAAGAATGAAAAAACAGGCAGCTCTTACAGGGGCAGGAGTCTTTGAAAGTTCCTTTTTCATGAGAGTTTTACCGTTTCCAATTTCCGGAATATTACTCTTTGCTTTTGCCAAATTGTTTAAAAGCTCTGTTACTTCATCTTTATTTGTTAATTTTGACAAACTCTGTGCAACATAAAGTGCGTAGTTCATATCCTGAATTGGTTCTATTCCGCCTAAATCATTGAAGAACCAACCGCAACTTGTGTACATATTTACAGTGTTTTTTGTTATGTCTAAAAGAATTGCTATTTTTTGAAAGTCTTTTTCTTCACAAGACAGACCTGTTAAATAGTCTTTTAAAGATAAACTACCGCATAGAACATCACCGTATTTACATAGAAGTTCAACAGGGTTTTGATTTGAAAGCTCTTTCAATTCACTTATAACCTTTTCATGAACCTTTGTTTCAAGATTGTTAAAGGCTTTTCTCATTGGAGTACGCCACAATTGGTTCCAAGAATCAGAACCTCCGGTATGACATCCGCAGTTTCTTTCCCATCTTCCAACACCGTGACTGCAAGACCAGGAAGAACCTTTTGAATCTTCTCCAAGCCATAACTCTGCCTCTTCAGTTGCAGGATGCTTTTCTAAATAAGAGGCATAGTTTGTAAGTTCAAAATCATTGCCGTCGTTTATTTTTTCTATTAACGCAGCAAGAGCCATGTCGCCAAAAGCTTCATGATGTCCGTAAATCTCACCGTCTGTAGCCCAGTTTATCAAATTTGGGTTTGAGCGTTTTTTCTTTTCTGTTACAAGTTTTTTGTAAAGAGCATCTGCATCTCTCAAAAGGTGTCCAAAACTTATTCCGCTGGCAAAATCAGGGTCATAGAAAAAAACACTTAAAGATTTCTTCTTTCCTTTGACAATGAACGGTCTGTTGCAAGGAGCAGGTTTACCGTTTAAAGGTTTGCCTCCAATTTTAGAGGCCTGCCAAGGAGAAAGAATTATGAATTTAATACCGGCTTCTGAAAGCTCGTCTATAACATCTAAATTAACAGCACATTCAGGACACCAGAAGCCTTCTGGGTTATGTTTAAAAGTGTGTTTGTAATCTGCTATTGCCCATTGAATATCCAATTTTCTTATAATTGGAGAGTCCAAAGGAAGAATTGTGTGACTGTATGCTTGAGCTATGATATTAGAATGACCAAATTTCTCAAGACTTTCCTTATCTGCTTCTATGAGCTTTTTTACAAACCTGGGATGTTCTTCCTTTATCCAGCTTAAAAGGGAAGGCCCCATGTTAAAAGAAATACTGCTGTAGTTGTTTCTTATGTTTCTGATTCTTCCGTCACTGCTCAAATATCTTGAATATGCATTAGGACGGTAACAGGTTTTATATACTGCCTCATTCCAGTTTGAAAAAGAACCGGCACTTTCCTGGTCAGGAATAATTCCAGTGAAAGGATTTTCTCTTGGAGGTTGATAAAAATGACTGTGAATAATCAATGAAGTTTTCATTAAAACAAATCATATCAAAAAATTAATTAGTTTCCAACAGTCTAGATGTTGACCAAACAAAGCACTTTATTTATCGTAGATTTGTTCGGAGGAACGTATGATTCTTATTAATATAGAGATGCTGTCAGATTCAGAACTGAAATATATAGCCAAACAGGAAAATCTCCAAGGTTGGGAAGATCTTGATAGAGATGAACTAATAGAAGCCCTGCAGGAATTTTATGAGGAAGATGATTCCTCTGAGACACGGGACAGGCTTTCATCTGAAAAATACACCAAAACTCTGACATCTACACACTCCGACAACGTAATTCAATTCCCTGGTGTAAGACAACTTCCGGAAACATATAACGAGACATCTATCCATCAAGTACTTAGAGATTCAAACTGGGCTTATGTTTTCTGGAACACATCAAAACAGCTGAAAGATGAATTAGAAGAAAACCCGGACTGGTCACTTTTTCTGAGAAACGAAGCAATAAAGTCAAATGGAGAAAAGCACATTTTTGACGTAGAGATAACAAAAGATGATATAAATTGGAATATAGAGCTTCCATGGAAAGATTGCACTTATAAGATAAAACTTATGGTATCCAAGGACAAAGAAGCATTTAAACTTTGCGAAACCAAAGAATTCCATGTTTCATCTTCTTATTATCTCAATAATTGCAAAGAAGTTAAGAATGAAACAGATTGGCTTTTGAATTTTGATTCTCTTTTTTCAAAAGACGGAAGAATACTGAACAACAATGATGTCAATGAGATAATCAAGTGTACAGGAGAGGTAATAAGATGAAAGGGAAAGTTAATTTTGTTTTAAATGCACATCTTCCTTTTGTAAGACATCCGGAATTCTCAAAGTTCCTTGAAGAAGATTGGCTGTTTGAGGCAATGAATGAATCTTATATTCCGTTGTTGAGAATGTTGTATAAGTTAAAAGAAGAGGAAATCTGTTTTAAGATGACTTTTTCCCTTTCTCCAACACTTGTTGCTATGTTAAATGACAAAATTCTTCAGGAAAAATTTGTTGCTTACATGGAAAGCAGAAAGGAACTTGGTAATAAAGAACTGGCAAGAGTTGCTTCTGATAAAACAATGAAAGCAATTGTAGAAATGTACAACAAAGAGGTAGAAGCAAATCTTGAGTTTTACAACAACACCTGTCAGGGAAATATAATCAAGGCATTTAATGAATTATCAAATGAAGGAATCCTTGACCTTATCACAACTGCAGCAACACATGCCTTCCTTCCAGTTTATAAAGATTTTCCAATTGCAGTTAATGCACAGATAGAAACATCCCTTACACAGCATTTAAGAACTTTTGATAAACTCTCAGAAGGTTTTTGGCTTCCTGAATGTGCTTATTATCCGGGTTTAGATGAGATTCTTAGACATCATAATTTAAAATGGACAGTCCTGGCTCCGCAATCGTTTGTTTTGTCAAATAGTAAAGCAAAGAACGGAATATATGCACCTATAGTTACAAAAAGCGGACTGTATTGTTTTGCAAGAGACTATTCTCTTTGTAGCAGAATTTTGTCAGGAGACGGATATCCTTCTGATCCGGTATACAGAGAGTTTTACAGAGACATTGGTTATGATTTACCAATGAATTACATAGAACCGTATATTCATGAACCTCAGATTAGGGTCTTTACCGGTTTTAAGTATTGGGCAATTACCGGAAAAACTGCAGATAAGGTTCCTTATAATCCTGCCAAAGCCAATGAAAAAGCTCTTATTCATGCAAAAGATTTTGTATCTCAGATATTTGAAAAGACAAAACAGTTAAACGGTTCTTTGGATTGTGATCCTGTTTTTACAATTTGTTTTGATGCAGAACTTCTGGGACACAGATGGTATGAGGGTATAAATTGGCTGGAGTATACTATAAGAGAAGTCTGTGAAAATAATAATCTTGAATTTACTATTCCGTCTCAAATAATAAAGGGAAATGATAAGATTCAGTCATTAGAACCGGCTTTCTCAAGTGCTTCCCAAGGTGGTTTCTGTCAGGAATTGATAGATAATAACAACAATGCATGGCTTTTGAGACACGTTTTTAAAGCTGTTGAAAGAATGACAGAACTTGCAGATAAGCTTCCTAACCAAAAATCTCTTAAACAGAGAATTCTTAATCAGGCTGCAAGAGAAACACTTCTTGCAATGAGCGGAGATTGGCCTGTCATTATGCATAACAATACTTGCAGTGAGTATGCAAAGAAGAGGGTGATATGCCATCTTCAGAGTGTGGATTTGGTGTATGAAGATATGTGTAAGAATGCAGTAAACACAGAATGGCTTGTCAAAGCAGAGAAGAGAGATAATCTTTTCCCTAAGATGGATTACAACACTTTCTCTTCAAAGCACTTTAATGACACATCCAAAATCTTTACAACTCAGTTCTGATTGTTTGTTTCCTTTAGATGTTTGAAAAGCAGGGCAAGGCTTGCAGCCATGTTCTCGTTTTGTACCAATATTCCATTAGGAACAAGAAGATGTAGAGGAGCAAAATTCCAAATTGCCTTAATTCCTGCTGCTACAAGTTGATCACATACTCTTTGAGCAGCAATCTGAGGAACAGTTATGATTCCTATGTTTATGTCATTTGAATCACAGAAGTTTTGTAATTCAGTCATTGGAAGAACAATTTTTCCGGAGATTTCTTCTCCTGTCTTGGCTTCATTTGCATCAAATGCAGCTTTAATTTCTATACCATAGTCAGAGAACCCTTTGTAGCCCATTAAGGCTCTTCCAAGGCTTCCTGCTCCAATAAGAACTGCTTTGTTTTCAAGTTTGTAACCAAGTACATTTTCTATGTCTACAATAAGAGATGATATTTCAAAGCCCACTTTTGGCTTTCCCTGTAACTTACTTACTGCAGCAAGGTCTTTTCTCACCTGGATTTCTGTGTATCCGAAATAAGTTGCAAGTAATGGAGCAGATACATCTTTTGCACCCTCTGCCTGCATTATTTTAAGTTTTTGCAGGTAATAAGGCATTCTCTGTAAAGTCTGTTTTGAAACATCATGTTCAGCCATATCTGTCCTCTGTTTGTGTAAATATTTTTTATAATTTAGCATATCAGTAATTTATTGTTAAGTTTTTTGTGATATTTTCAAATTTAATATTTATTAAGAATTTTGTTGTTCTACTTAAATATAATTATTGAATATATCACTGTTTTTTATATTGACCCTTTTTCTGGTTTCACATATTTTTCACTTATGATTAAAGCTTGTATTTTGTTTGCAATCGGTCTTTTCCTTTTAATTAAGGGAGGCGATTGGTTTGTTGACGGAGCTGTTGGAATAGCACAGCGTTATCATATTCCTGAGATTTTAATAGGGGCTACGGTCGTTTCCATAGGAACTACAATTCCGGAGGTTATGGTATCCTCAATGGCTGCAGCTATGGGGCAGAGCCAGACTGCATACGGTAATGCTATTGGTTCTGTAATTTGCAATACTGCACTTATTTCTGCAATTTCAATTGCTATTAAACCTTCTGAAAGTTTGGAAACAAAAACATTCAGGACTCCTGTTTTCTTCTTTTTCTTTGCTGCAATAATTTATGCTGTTGTTGCCTATACAACAGGTTCATTTACAAGAGTTATTGGTATTTGTCTTCTTGCAATTTTTGTAGTTTACATGGCTTTAACAGTAAAACAGGCTTTTTCCGGAAAACTTATTATGGAAAAGGATGAAGATGAAGAAGATAATGATGAAACAAAACCTCTTTGGAAAGATATTCTTTTACTTGTTTTAGGATCTGCTGTTATTGCAGTTGGTGCAGATTTGTTGGTAGATAACGGAAAGATTATTGCCTACGGTCTTGGCGTACCTGAGTCTGTTATTGCTTTGACTTTTGTTGCTCTTGGAACTTCACTTCCGGAGTTGGTAACTGCAATTACTTCTCTTGCAAAAGGTCACAGCAGTCTTTCTCTTGGAAACATTGTTGGTGCAAACCTCTTTAACCTTATTCTTGTAAGCGGACTTGCAATTACCATAAGACCTTTCTCAATTCCTGCAGAAAAGATGATTATGGGCAAGAATGCATCATTAATTGTTGATATTCCGGTTATGTTTGCAGTCATGGGTCTTATGACAATTCCTGCACTTTGCTTTAAGAAACTTAAGAGATGGCAGGGAATTTTACTCTTGGTAATTTATTTCTCTTACGTTTTCTTCCAGTTCTTTATCTGATTTACAGTAAGAATTAAGCTTTTGATTATGCCTGTAATATGATGAATATCCTAGATTCATCTCTTTACAGGCTTTTTTTGCGCAATAGCTGTTTTCTTCCATTTCCTGAACATAGAAGCACTTCATTTTTGTTTGATATATGCTTTCAGGCATTGAAAGTTTTCTTTTTATATCACTTGTAGATAACTTTAAAAAGTTGCTTTCTTCATATTTTTTTGTAAATCTGTATTCTTTTTCAAATTTCACGAGATTATGCATTGCATTGTCTTCTTTGAGAAATCTTACTGTAAGTCTTGAAGAGTCATAGATTTCTTCAATAATTTCAGTTATCAAAGATTTTCTTAAGTATTCTTTTAAGCTTGTGTGGTTTTTACAAAGTCTGTTTAAGTTGTGTTCAATTCTTGTACCTTCTTTTAATACAAATCTTGATCCTTTAAGAAGGTTCTTGCTTATTTCTTTTTCTACTTCAAATCTGTCAAATTCCAGAACTTCATATTTTACATTATCAGAAGGGCAGTATTTTGTAAAAATTACGCTTCTGGTAAATAAACCAACATTCTTACTGTTCAGACAATAGGAGATTCCGTTTGAAGATACAATTAAGTTTCCTTGTTTTACGTGAATTACACAGTCTCTTTCTAATAATTTGTGTTCTTTTGCCGTGGAAGTTGAACAATAAATACTAAACATTGGCTTAAGTATGTTTGTTTTTATGCTTAAAACAGTTCTTAAAAAGAACATTTAGACATAGATAAAACCACTTTTGAGAACAATTTATTTCAAAAGTTGTCAAAAATCTTTTTTGTTAAGTTAATTCCATTTTTAAAATTTATTGTATTTCTTGTTCTAAAGAATTGAAAATATAAAGATAATTGCTTGCAAACTGCTTTATGTTTTGTTAAATTAAATTTATAAAAGGAGTGCATAAAAAATGGCTCAAGCAGTATTAGTAAATTTTAGACTTGATGAAAATGACAAATCAGGCATGGAAGCAGTTTGTAACGAAATAGGTATATCTATGTCAGCAGCCTTTACGATATATGCAAAAAAGATTGCCAGAGAAAAGAGAATACCGTTTGAATTGAATGTAGATCCATTTTATAGCCAAGAAAACATGATTAGACTTAAGACTGCAATATCTGATGCTAAAGCAGGACTTCATATGTCTGAACATGAATTATTAGAGGTAGACTAATGCATAAAATCTGGCATGATAACGCATGGGAAGATTATGTGTATTGGCAAACTCAAGATAAGAAAACCCTCAAAAAGATAAATAATCTTCTTAAAGACATAGATAGAAATGGCTACTTATGTACAGGAAAACCGGAGCAACTTTCTGGAGACCTTGCAGGATACTGGAGTGTTAGAATTGATGAGAAAAACAGAATTGTTTTTAGAATATCTGATGACAATCTGGAAATAATACAGTGTGGTTCACACTATAGAGATAAATAAAAAGGTCATAACTTGCTTTTTTAGAACAAGTTGTTTTTTATCGGGTTTTAAACTATTATTCTTCTTGCGCCAAAATGGCTCAGGGGTAGAGCAGCTCACTCGTAATGAGCAGGTCCTGGGTTCGAATCCCAGTTTTGGCTTTTAATAACAATAAGCTTAGAAACTTCACTATTTTTGCGTAAAAATTAGCCAAAAGAGTGAAAATGTCACTTTTTTGATTGGAAAAAATGTCAAAAGAGTGAAAAACAACTTTTATGAGTAGAACGGTGTGTGTATAACGGTTGACTATTTAATATATCAACAGTAATTTTAGCTCATGAATAAAATCATACTCAGACCTGATGTTATAAATGATTGTTTCTCTTCTAAAAAAAATCAGAAAAGAGGTGCAAAAGTTTTTGGAGTACCAGTTACAAAAGAAATTGCTTCTTTCATAGATGATGTTGCTCCGGAAGCTGCAAAAGAGAGATTCTTTTCTATGTTTTTAGGTGGAAACTTTGAGATAATTTCAGCAGATGATTTTTTTGATGAAGACAATCAGATATTGTCCGAAGAAGGTTCTTTATGAATATCCTTGGAATTGAGACCTCTTGTGATGAATGCAGTGCTGCAGTTGTAAAAGACGGCTCGGAAATTCTTTCCAATGTTATTGCAACACAAATAGAGTTACACAGGCCTTTTGACGGAGTTGTTCCGGAATTAGCTTCCAGACTGCATACAGAATGGATTAGTCAGGTTGTAGATGCAGCTTTAAAACAAGCAAGCTTAGATAAAAATGAGATAGATGCAATTGCCGTTACTTCCCGTCCGGGATTAATGGGATCTCTCCTTGTTGGCGTAAATTTTGCAAAAGGACTGGCAGCCTCTCTTAATATTCCAATTGTTGGAATAGACCACATAAGAGCACATCTCTATGCCCCTCAGATAGAACATCCATTGGAGTATCCATATCTTGGTGTTCTTTTATCCGGAGGTCATACAGTTATCTGCAAAGTAAACAGCTATGACGAGATAGAAGTCCTTGGAACTACAATAGATGATGCAATAGGTGAAGCCTTTGATAAAGTGGCAAAGCAATATGGTCTTGGGTATCCGGGTGGGGTAATGATAGACAAACTTGCACAGAAAGGTGACCCAATGGCTTTTACATTTTCAGGTCCAGATCTTTCAAAAGGTTATCATCCTTATGATTTGTCTTACAGTGGATTAAAAACTGCAGTAATTAACCAGCTGGAATTATTCTCAACAGGTAAACCTGCAACACCTGAGAATATTGCAGCTTCATTCCAAAGAGTAGCTGTTGGAATGTTAATTAAAAAAGTAGACAAAGCTCTTAAAGATACAGGTCTTAAGAGAATAAGTGCAGGTGGCGGAGTTGCTGCAAACAGCCTTGTAAGAAGCAGCCTCAAAGCCTATGAGACAAAAGGATATGAAGTTTCATTCCCAAGTCTTAAACTATGCACAGATAACGGCGCCATGGTTGCCGGTCTAGGATACAGATATATTAAAGATGGAGTAAAATCTGATTGGGATTTAAGTGCAAGTGCCAGAGTTGCATCTTTTAAACACAACCAGTGATTTTAGTTAAAAATACTAATTGACACTATCTTTGATTTTATTTAGTATTTTTCCTGTTCGTAATTGGGATGTAGTGTAATGGTAACACTGCAGATTCTGGTTCTGCCTTTGGGGGTTCGAATCCCTCCATCCCAGTACTTCTAGATGGTTCCTTCGTCTAGGGGTTAGGACGGGAGATTCTCAGTCTCTAAACACCGGTTCGATTCCGGTAGGAACTATACAGGCAGTCTTGAGTGGGACTGCTTTTTTTATGATAATGCTTGTATTATAACAATTTGGAGATTATATGATTACTGCTTCTAACATTTCACTTTCTTTTGGAACACAGGTTCTTTTCAAAGATGTAAATATTAAATTCACGCCGGGAAACTGCTATGGAATCATAGGAGCAAACGGTGCAGGAAAATCTACTTTTCTTAAGATTTTGGGAGGAGAAATAGAACCGGATACAGGTGAAATCATTATCACAGCAGGTCAGAGAATGTCTGTTTTAAGACAGGATCACTTTGCTTTTAACAACTTTACAGTCATGGATACCGTTCTTATGGGATATAAGAAGCTTTATGACGTTATGAAAGAAAGGGAAGCAATTTATCTTAAAGAAGACTTTACTGAAGAAGACGGTCTTAGGGCTGCAGATTTGGAAACAGAATTTGCAGAACTTGGCGGTTGGGAAGCAGAGGCAGATGCCGGTGTAATGCTTGACGGTTTGGGAATACCGGTTGCACTTCATGATAAGTTAATGAGTGATGTAGAAGATAACGTAAAAGTCAGAGTTCTTCTTGCACAGGCTCTCTTTGGAAATCCGGACATTCTTCTCTTGGATGAACCTACAAACCACCTTGATTTAGAGAGTATTCATTGGCTTGAAGATTTTTTAAGTGAATTCAACAACACTGTTTTGGTTGTATCACACGACAGACACTTCCTTAATACAGTTTGTACACACATTGTAGATATAGATTACAGCAAGATTACAATGTATGTAGGTAACTATGATTTCTGGTATATGTCCAGCCAACTCATTGCCAAACAGATGAAAGATGAAAAGAAGAGAAGAGAAGAAAAGATTGCAGAATTAAAAGAGTTCATTCTTAGATTCTCTTCCAATGTTGCAAAAGCACGTCAGGCAACCAGCAGAAAAAAGCTTATAGATAAACTTACTATAGATGATATTCAGCCATCCAGCAGAAGATTCCCTTATGTAGCATTTAAACCAAACCGTGAATGCGGAAAGAATATTCTTGAAATTAAGGACCTTTGTAAGACTGTTGACGGAGAAGTTATTTTTGACAAACTTAATCTCACAGTAAATAACGGTGACAAAATTGCCTTTGTTGGACCAAATCACTATGCAAAGACAATCTTGTTTGAGATTATCAGCGGAAATCTTGAACCGGACAGCGGTGAATATCTTTGGGGCGTTACCACAAGTCAGGGGTATTTTCCTAAAGACAATGTAAACCTTTTTACAGAAGATATGTCCATTACAGATTGGCTTAGTCAGTTTGTTGAGGATGCAGATGAAACTTACATACGTTCTTTCTTGGGAAGAATGCTTTTCTCCGGAGATGAAGGTCTTAAGAGTACAAAAGTGCTTTCAGGAGGTGAAAAGGTAAGATGTGTTCTTTCAAAACTTATGTTGGAAGGTGCAAACTGTCTTATTTTTGACGAGCCAACCAGCCATCTTGATTTGGAAAGCATTACTTCATTAAACAACGGACTTATAGATTTTACCGGTGTTGTACTGTTTAACAGCCATGACCACCAGTTTGTGGATTCTATTGCAAACAGAATAATAGAATTTACCCCAAATGGTGTAATTGACCGTTATATGAAGTTTGATGATTATATTTCTGACCCTGCAATACGTCAGTTGAGAATGGAAAAATACGGTTCAAAGTCCGCAGTTGCACTTTAATGATACTTGCTGTTGATATTGGAAATACAAATATAGTCCTTTGTTGTTATGAAAACGGTATCTGGAAAGAACCATACCGAATCAAAACAAACCTTTCTTCTATAGAAGAAGAAATTCGTACTTTCTGCAGTTCTTGCAGCTACGAAAAAGCTGTAATCAGCAGTGTAGTTCCGCATTTAACGCAAAAAGTGGAGAGAATTGTCAATTCATGTTTTGATGGAAAAGCACTTCTTATTTCAAAAAGCATAAAGACAGGTTTAATAGAAGAATCAATTCCAAATGAAATAGGAGCAGATATTCTTTGCAATCTCATTGCTGCGCATAAAATTTACCCAAACAATTATGTAACGGTTGCAGATTTTGGCACTGCATTTACAACTTCCACTGTTTCACCTGAAGGAAAAATAATGGGAGTCACAATTGCACCGGGAATGATGACTTCTGTTAAGGCACTTTTTTCAAATACAGCACAATTGCCGGAAATAAGACTTGATTTACCTCAGACTGTTTTGGGACTTGATACAGTTTCTTCAATAAGAGCCGGTGTTATTTACGGATTTGTAGGTCAGCTTGATTGTATTGTCCGCAGAATAGAAAAAGAACTAAATTCAGAAGTAAAGGTAATTGCAACCGGAGGTTTTTCAAAATTCATATCCGGTCTTGTTGATAAACTTGATTTGTCAGATATAAACCTCACACTTGACGGGGCAAGATTTGCATTGGAGCTTAACTCATGAAAGAAAGTTTCAAAGAGTACACTAAAATTGTATTAAAAGACTATCTAAGACTTCAAAGGGGAGATGCCCTTTCTGTTAATGCAGAGGAGTGTAATTTAGAAGAAGCAAAATATCTGGCTTCAGAGGCTCTCTCCATTACAGGAGCAAATGTAAAAATTGTAACTACCGTAAACGGAAAACCTCAGGAAGTGATAGAATTTGATGCCCCTGACAGTTTAACGACACAAGTAAACGGTCTTGCAATGGTAAGACTAGTAAATGAGAATAATTACTCAACAGATAATCCTAATGAGATTGATGCAAACAATTTGCCTCTCATAAAGAAATTAGGACATCTTGCAGAACCTCTTGAAGTTGGAAGAAGAATTGCCGTTCCTTGGGCTGTTGTAAATGTAAATTCAAAAGGACCAGAACTTAACGGAAATTTTGATTCCATTGCCAAATTAACAGATGAAATCAGGTATCGTCAGAGTTATTTAAGACATTTGGACATTCATAAAGTTAAAATTACCGGTGATAAATGTGATTTTACATTTGAAGTCCCTGAAGATGTTTATTTTACAGGAGGTCTTCAGACACTTTCAAATGGTAGGGCATTTCTTACAGGAGATAATTTTGATTTACTGTCTTTTACAGTAGATAAAAACTCTGCAAAAGGAAGTTTTACTGCAATGACCAAAATTGCGGGAAATACAAAAGAAATTCATTTTGAGTTTAAAGAAGGTGTTCTAACATCTCACACACCGGATGCTGTTTTAGATAAAATTCTGAGCCTTGACCAAGAGATTTGCAAGATTGGTTTGATTCGGTTTAGGGATAAAGAGATTATCGTAAATTTGGGAGGCTCAGATACGAACAGCCTTTCTTCTTTGCCTCAGACAGAAGATGATATTCCGCAAGAGTTCAATACTAGTTTGTTTACTGTAATGTGTTCTCTTGGAAATAATCTTAATGTCGTAATTTATGATTGTGAGGGAAGGGAAAAAGAGATAATAAGAAAGGGTTATTTTATTGAATAACAGTAATATATTGACAAATAACATCAAGATAAGCTATTTTTCTTGAGGATTCTTTGGCAGAAAGCTGCGAAGGGGGTGAGTTTTAGATGGCATACATTAAATGTGATGAGAATGAACCATTGGAGAAATCTATTAAGAGATTTAAGAGAATGGTCGAGAAAGAAGCAGTTATCCGTGATTTCAAGATGCGTCAGTATTTTGAGAAACCATCCGCAATCCAGCACCGCAAAGATAAGGCTCTTGCAAGAAAGCAGATGAAAAAGGTCAGGAAGCTTCATTCTTCAAAGGCTTATTGATTTTAAAAATCATTTTTATAAGGGGGCTGTAACAAAAGTCATTTAGACTTGGTTGCAGTCCTTTAATATTTAGGGCTGATTGGACTGAATTTTTTAAGTCCAAATTGCAATTTTCTGATTTTGGACTGATTTTTTTAAGTCCAAATTGCAGTTTTCTGTTTTTGGACTGAAATTTTTAAGTCCAGATTGCAGTTTTCTGTTTTTGGACCGACTGCACCTCAATCAGAAATCCTGACTTTTGTTACTGCCTCTTTTGTGTATAAAAAAGAGCAATTTTCAAAACTAAGCGTTATATGAGTAAATTTGGATTTATGAAGGAGTTTTTAAAGTTGCTCAATGATTACAATGGATAATTACAGTTTGTTTGAATTTGTGGTTGGAGCAGATGAAGCCGGCAGGGGACCGTTGGCCGGTCCTGTATGTGCAGCTGCCGTTGCACTTCCAAAAGATTTTCCTTTTGAATTTTTAAATGACTCAAAGAA
>JAZLGI010000020.1:0-7697 GCA_045616225.1 Sphaerochaetaceae bacterium | reverse complement strand
GATGTTCCTTCCGATGTTTATGAAGGTGTTACCAGAATGATCTGTGATTTTTGCGGTAATAGTCCTGAGTGGGAAGGAGATTATATGGGGCAAGTACTCGACTGTCCTGGCTGCGGACGTCACCAATTCCACGGCGACTATTGGGTACATTACATCTGACATTCAGGGAGAATCGCGGCATTCAAAAAAGCCATCAAGTATAACATAAAGATTTTGAGGGTATTCATTATGAAAACAAAAGAAGAACTTGAACAGATTAAGGAAGAGAAACTGAAGCAGGTAACTGGCGGCATTGGAATTGACCCGGGAGAAAGCACAGATAAACCGCATCTTGAAAACCTTACCGATAATGTTGGTGCTGATGACTGAAACGTAAAAGTTGACATAAATACTACATAAGTGTAAAGCATAAACACTAATCATGAGTGTATAGGTGTAATTGAGCATCGAAGGGTAATTGAGACCCACCGAAAGTGATTAGTTTTTTTAAGAAAGAAAAAAACCCCAGAATGCCGAATTGGCAAACTGGGGTTTACTTTTAAGTTAGATTATTAAAGCCACCGTTTGGCGTATTTGCGACAAGGTATGTTGTACTTGCGGAACTACCAAGTGTTGCATAGCATCCTGTAGTGTTCGCATCAGTAAGGAAGGTTGCTGTTGTACTTGTAAGCCACTATCTGATGAACTCCTGCATCTACCTTGAAGGCTCTGATCTTTTTTCCGGACCATCCTTATTTCTGTTAAAAATACCCATTTACGCCTCCGTTTGGGCAAAATAAAACCACCATTTCTGGTGGCGTATAATCTTTTCATTCTTTTTATTTTTCAGCTGTATCTATCAGCTCTACTTTCTCATTTATGATTTTCAGGGCTTCTTTGTAGCTTGTAGAGCTCATCACTCTTTGCTGCAACTCCTTTATATCTTCATTCTTTCCTTCTTTTTGCAGAATTTTGTAAACAATTGCAAGGATGTTGAAGATGTTTCCCTGTTCGGTTTTGCTGTTGTATCTTAGAACTGGTTTACTCATTTTTGTTTTCCTTCCGTCAGTTCAGCGATTTCTTATTCAGGATTTTGACTTCTTCTTTGATTGCGTTCAGTTCTTCTTTTGTTTTCATGTTTTTTCCTTTTTACAAATCAATGTGAATTATAGCCAAGGTTACCGTCACAGAAAGGCCAAAAACTTCTATGGCTTTCTTCTGAGTTCTCTTCCCCTATGCCGTATGGACCGCCTCCAACAACTTGCGGAAGTTCATCTTCCGTAAGTTCTGACAGCTTTTTATTCAACTCTGAATATTCATCTTTTAATTTGTTCAATTCTTCTTTCGTTTTCATTGCTGTTGTCCACCACTCATGGAAGGATCGGTAACGCCAATATCATGAATCCATGCTTTCCCAGTTTCTGACATAAGCGAACTCCCAACGCTACTGCCACTGACGAAGTATATCGCGCCACCTTGTTTATCACCATCAGGCAATCCGCCAACTACCTGCTTAAGTTCATCTTCTGTAAGTTCTGCAAGCTTCTTGTTGAGCTCTGCGTATTCTTCTTTAATCTGCTCAAGTTCTTCTTTTGATTTCATAGGCAAAAACTCCTTGTATGGTTTTTCCCAAGTGGAGCACTCTCACTTGAGCTCATTATTTGGTTCGTATTCGTAGCCGGGCAGCTCATTAATCTGCTTGGGGCCGTCAGGAAAAGGGAGAGCGCCACCTATAACCTGCGCAAGTTCTTCTTCTGTAAGTTCTGCCAGTTTTTTATTTATGGTTTCAAACTCTACTTTCAAATTTTCAAGTTCTTCCTTGGTCTTCATAGCTGGACTCCTCTCTTCAAAATTATACAACATCTACTCAATTTACAACACCTTTTATACACGACAAATATCCAGTGAAGCTTATCTGCCATAGTCTCTGGAGTTATCCAGTCTTCCTCAGGCCCTTCATTATCACAGTCCATAACAATTACATTTGATGAGATAAAGTTGTTAACACTTCTGTAATTGTTCTTAAAAGTTCCACATACATGGTCAAAACCAATAGCCATTTTAAACTTTTCTTCATCTGCATATCAGTGGCATATCACCTTTTGAGAATTACCCCATACCTTTTGAGAAATGCCCTGAACCTTTTGAGAATTACTCCGTAGGGGGGTTGCATTGGGATGCAGAAAGAAGGCTTAGAAAGGACAGAAAGACAGGATTTTAAGACCGAAAATTTTGCTGTATATGTTGGTCTGTCGGCTTAACTCTTTCACTGTAAAGAAATAAAAAAGGGTCGGCATTGTATCATTACCGACCCACTATGATGCGGACGACTGGACTTGAACCAGCACAAGATTTCTCCCACTAGCACCTCAAGCTAGCGTGTCTACCAAATTCCACCACATCCGCATGATGTCCTTTGGACAAGTGAAAAATTACACCATTAGTGTTTTTTAGTCAACACAATCCTGTAAGATTTTCAAATTCATTTAACAGTAACGAGAATTTGTTTGTTGCTGCTATTACAGGTTCTTGTGTAGACATGTCTATTCCGGCAACTTTGAGGGCTTCTATAGGGAAGCGGCGACCTCCGCTTTTGAGGAAACTTAAATAATCGTTAAGTTCTTTTTGCCCTCCGGATAAGACTCTCTGACTTAAAGCTATAGATGCACTTATTCCTGTTGCATATTTGTAAACATAGTAATGAGTATAGAAATGAGGGATTCTAAGACTTTCTAGGTCTGAGTTTTCTTCAAAAATCATTTCAGACCCAAAGTAGGCTTTAAGAAGTTCTCTATATGTGCTTCTGATAGACTCTACGGTCAAAGGTTCTCCATTTTCCTGTTGAGTATGGCAGAGAAGTTCAAACTCTGCAAACATTGTCTGACGGAATAATGTTGCAATGATATCGTCTATTTGTTTTGAAACAAGATAAAGCTTTGTCTTATTATCCTTTGAATTTTCCATAAGATATTTTGCAATAAGCTGTTCGTTGAATGTAGATGCAACTTCTGCCTCAAAAATAGTGTAGTCGTAGCAAGGATAAGGATTGTTTGCTCTTGAATAGAAGGTGTGCATACTGTGTCCTCCCTCATGAGCCAAAGTAAATAGGGAATCAAGTACATCATCTTTGTAATTCATGAGGATGTAAGGATTTCCTACAAAACAACCGCTTGAGAAAGCTCCGCTTCTTTTTCCCTTGTTTTCGTATCGGTCTACCCATCTTTGCGTAGTGAGACCTTGGTAAAGCGTGTTGGTGTACTCTGTTCCAAGAGGACTTAGGGCTTCTTTTATTATGTCGCAGGCTTGGTTGTAAGTGTATTCTGACTTAATTGAATCTACAAGCGGAACATAGACGTCATAATGTCTTAGTTCATCTAACTTCATTATCTTTCTTCTCAATGAATAGTAGTGATGAAGAGAAGGGAATGCTTTGTGAACTGCATCTATAAGACCTGTGTAAACAGTTTTAGGAATGTTATCTGCGTAAAGTACTTGGTCTAAAGCAGTATCAAAACCTCTTACCCTTGCATTGAAGATGTCCTGTTTTACGCTTCCTGCATAGAGTTTTGCAAGAGTTTGCTGGTGACTTTCAAAAGTTCTGTAAAATTGAGTGTAGGCAATTTTTCTTGTTTCTCTGTTACTGTCATGCAAAAACTGTGAAAAAGTTCCCTGAGAGAGTTTTTTCTCATTAACAAAACCAAAATCCATATCTACATTGGTAAGAACTTCAAAAGTATCACTTGGAGTTTCCTGAAGTTCTGATTGTTGAGCAAGGATTTCTTCTTCTTTTGCAGAGAGTGTATGAGCTCTTTGTCTGAGAGTTTTATTTATTGAAACTCTGTAATCGTTGAATTCTTCTGATGAAATCCAGTCATCTATTTCCTTGATTGCTATAATTTCCGGATCTGAAAAACTAAGTGCCGCTGAAAAACCGGTTACAATTTGTGTTGCAAGTCCCAACATCCTCTGATTGTCTGCATTATCTGACTGAGCACTGTACTTTAATGATGCGTAGTGATACAGGGTTTCAAGTCTCAAAGAGACTGCATATGTCCATTTAAGAAATTCAAGAAGGGCTTCTTTTGACTGTCCCAGTTTGCCTTTAAATTGTTCTGCCTTGGGAAGTTGTTCCTTGATAGCATTAAGCTCTTCTTCCCATTTTGCGTTGTCTTGAAACAGGGCAGAGAGATTCCATTTGTTGTTTTCTTCTACAGATTCTCTGTTTGGAATTTCATTTTTTAAGAGAAGTCTAAGTTTTTCTGCAGCTTTTCCTCTGTGACCATGCTTGTTTTTTTCTTCATTTCCAAGAGTTGCAAAAGATCCTTTAGCTTCATTGTTGTAGAAAACAGGATCATAACCAAAGCCCTGAGAACCTTCTGCTTTTCTGAGAATACTTCCATCTGCTGTTTCTTCAGCAACTATTACTCTAGAATCAGGCATAATTACCACAAGACAGCAGGTAAATCTGGCTGTTCTTTTATCATTGGGAACATCCTTCATTGCTTCTAAAAGAAGTGCATTTTTTACTTCTGCAGGAAGAATTGGTTCACCTGGTTTGCTTCCGTAACGTGCCGTATGAATTCCCAATTGATTTGGAAGGGCGTCTACGTCAAGTCCTGAGTCATCTGCCAGGACAGGAAGATGTATGTTTTTCTTTTGGGCTTCTTTGAAGAGAGCCTGTGCTTTTTGTAAGGCATTCTCTTGATATGTTAGGCCTGTTTCATCACATTCAAAAGAGAGGTTTAATTCTTCAGGGAGAATTAACTGATGTTCGCGGAGCAAAGATTCCAGTTCTGTTTTTTTGTGTTCATTTGAACTTGCAAGAAGTATTTTCATGATTATGAGGATAACTCATTTAAACAATTGTGAATACCTTTGACGGATAGAATACATCAAGAGGATCAAGTTCTTTGTATTCTTTGAGCCATTTTCCGGTATTTAACTTTACTGCAATCTTAGCCGGTATAGCCTGACTTAAATCAGATGAAGATGAATCCAGACAGTATTCAAGTACTTGTTTTGCAATGGAAATACTGGATGATACTGTTCCGCGCTTTAGTCCAAGAAGATTGGCAATAACCATATTGTTTACCTTATGATCTACTCTTGTCATTTCATGAGTTCTTAATTCTATTTTTTCCAAGTTTGATTGGTGTTTTGAATTGTATTGAATTCTGAATTTCTCATCTGTTGAATCACAGTATCTTTTTCTGTAAAAAAGAGCTTGGCTGTAATTATAATTCCGTCTGCTGTTGATTAACTGAATTCTGTTTTCAATTTTATCTAAATCTTTTTTAGTGACACTCTTATGAACTAGTTGCTTTGTTTCTTTATAATCAATGAAAAATAACCTACAAAGTTTCCTTAATATGTTTTCTTCAAGAATAGGGGTACATGACAAAAGAAAAATAAACAGTCTTTTTCTGATGGTTTTACTTTTCTTTAATATGTAGATTAATTTCTTTTGTTCTATTGAAAGGTCATTAATTGTGCTATCAGAGAATACAGCACTGTTTTGTGAGTCTTGTTCCTCCTGTCTTAATGTATATTCATAAGAGAGGTGACTTGAAATAATTATCTCTTCTTTTTTCCTGGCAATTTGTTTTGGCTTTATATAATTCATGTATCTGTTTTTCATAAAGGAAACAAAGTAAGCATCCCAATTTGAAATTTTTGGGTTATATGAATCTACAAGCTTTTGATAATGATCAACAGAGTAGATGAGAAAGCCTGATATCTCTTGGTTTGATATAATTCTGGTTCTTGCCGGAAGATTGTAAGTTTCCATCATTAATTCTTTTTGAATAATAGAAAACCAAGGTTCATTTGATTTTGTATTTGTAAACTTTCCTTTATGTTTTTTAAACCATTCAATTTTTTGAGGTAAAGATAGTTTATTGAATTCCAGTATATATTCCTCTTTCATGAGGAAAGCTTAAGATATCAAAAAGGGAATTTTCAAATAATTATCAATTATTGAATATAAGGAAAAATGGAACAATTGATTTCTTTGAAGGAAAAACGTTCATAAATAAAAAAAGAGGTTGTCGTATGACAACCCCTTTTCATCTTTTGACAGATAATCAAGATTATTTTGCAAGTGCCTTTTTTACCTGATCACAAAGTGCTTTGAAAGCTACTTTGTCTTCAATTGCCATGTTGGAAAGAGCTTTTCTATTAAGCTCAATCTTAGCAAGTTTAAGACCATGCATGAACTGTGAATAGTTAAGACCTTCTGTCTTTACTGCGGCGGAGATTCTTGCAATCCAGAGCTTTCTGAAATCTCTTTTTTTCTCTTTTCTGCCACGGTATGCATACTGACCGGCCTTGGCTACTGCATCTTTGGCGATACGGTTATTGGTACTTCTGCGTCCCCAGTAACCCTTTGCAAGCTTCATAATTTTCTTGCGTCTGTCTTTGTGTTTTGTTCCGTCAACTGCTCTTGGCATAATTCCCCTCCATTAACTATAAGGAAGCATTACTCTGACTTTTCTTGCTTCTGATTCGTCGAGAATACCTGCAGCGCGGAGATTTCTCTTACGCTTTGTGGTTTTCTTGGTGAGAATATGGCGAAGACCCTGTTTCTTGAACATGACTTTGCCAGTTGCCGTAACCTTGTAGCGCTTTGCAGCGGAACGTCTTGTTTTCATCTTAGGCATTTGGTACCTCTTTTTTGAGTTCCAGGGAACAAGATAACCCCTGGTAACTGCTATTTAAACTTCCATACGGAAGTCAGTTGCTTTTTTTAACCTTCTGAGGAGAAAGAAGCATGGACATATTTCTTCCTTCCATAGTTGGTTTTGAATCCACATTGAATAGTACTTCTTTTTCAGAAAGGATATCAAGTATCTTGAGAAGAACATCTCTTCCAAGTTCTGTATGTGCAAGTTCTCTTCCATGAAAACGGATAGTTACCTTACATTTGTCTCCATCAGACAAGAATTCTGCAATTGACTTTGTTTTGACTTCAAGATCATGCTGGTCAATTTTTGGCTGCATTCTGATTTCTCTGAGTTCAATTGCATTCTGCTTTTGAATTTTCTTATTTTCTTTTTCCCTTTTTTCCTGTTGATAGCGGTACTTTCCATAGTCTACTATCCTACATACAGGGGGATTGGCGTTTGGTGAAATCTCCACCAGATCAAGACCTGCTTCTTCTGCAAGTGCCAGGGCATCAAAGAAGTTCATAACTCCTCTTTTGTCATTGTTTTCATCAAGGACAAAAACTTCCTTTGCTCGAATCTGACGGTTGATTCTGATTTCTTTCTGTGTAGCCAAGTATTACCTCATGTGTTCTTAGTGTTCTGAAACCTTGTTTCAGCTGTTTGAATATATCATTAAGTCTAATTACTGTCAAAGATTAAACTACCGATTTCGTTGTGTTTTTAGTAGTTTTTCTGTTTAAGTAAGGTTTTTCTTATCCATCTGAAGGTTTCCTTCTCTCCAAAATTGCTGTACATTGTCAAAATTTTTTCCAAAAGTGCTGCAGTATCAGGATGAATTAAATCTACGTTCTTTCTTCTTTCAAAATACTCAATGGGATTTGAAGGAGTAAAATCTTTACCTTTATAAACCTTTCCTGCAGCTATTCTGTCACATACCATTTCAATTACAAACTTGAGAGGCATTTTAACAGGACTGTAGTGACCGTCTACAGGGGAGAAGTCTGTCCAGTATTCATAATGATGTTTGTTTCTTCCTTTATGATGCATCCATGC
>JAZLGI010000019.1:0-4739 GCA_045616225.1 Sphaerochaetaceae bacterium | reverse complement strand
AACCTGTAACTGTTCCCGGAACATAGTCAGAATCTACACTTTCCTGGAAAAGAACTGTGTCAATCTCAGGCTGACCGAGGAAGTAGTAAGGATTGGCCTTGAGTGTAACAACACCGTTAGCATAGCTTACGAATTCATAAGGACCACATCCGAGTGGCTTGCTTGTATTCTTCTTTACACCTGAGAGATCACCTTTTTCAAAACCGAATGAATCAACACCGTTGTAAAGGTTCTTGTTTCCGTAGTAGTGGAGAGGAGCAATATAGAAGCTCATGTTATAAATTGCTGTTGCATCGAATTCTGTCATATGAACAGTCATTGAGTACTTACCTGTCTTCTTGATACCGGAAATAGACTTGACTGCATCACCTGTTGAGATACCGTATGCATACTTGTCATTTGTAGCATCGTTGAGACACTGGAAAAGATCCATATCTGCAACTTCAACACCTACAGCAGTGTCAATGTCTCCGCCGTATGCTTCTACGATTGCTTTCCAGTAATCTGCATATGTAGCACCTTCGAAGTAATCTCCTCCGTATCCCCACATATCCATACCGAAGTAAACAAGCTTTGAAGGATCATTTGTAACATCCTGAACTGTCAAGCCGTAACCTGAAAGGTAACTTGCATAGTTTGCGAGACAATAATCTGCAATTGACTGTGCAAATCTCGGACCTGCGAGGTTATCAAGATCATACCAGAATGCATCCTGAGTAGCCTTATCCCACTTTGAGAAATCTGTGTTGTCTCTTCCTGCTGCATAGATAAGTGCTGATGCAGAAGCCATTGAATTGTAGTAGTCTTCCATTCCTTCAATAGGGAGAGCATAGAGAGTTGAAGAACCATCATAAGTAGGATCACACATTACATAAATTCCGAAGATAACATCATCAATTGTAGCAGGTGTGCCATCTGAGAACTTGACGTCATCTCTCATTGTGAGATTGTAATCAACTGATCCGTCAGCATTCTGAACAACTTCAACATCACCCATACCATAGTATGTATAGTCTGTTCCGTTATAAGGTACTGTCTCGCCTTTGATTCCGTTGTAGATAACTGCACCACTACGGTCTGCTGCCAACAGAGCACCCTGTGTGAGAGTTACGATATCCTGGTCATAAGCTGTAGTTGCAAAGAACGGAGAGAATTTCTGTCCGAAAGTTGCTGTAGCATAAACCATTGTTGTCTCTTTCTTGGGCTCCTGAGCCTTTGGAGCAACTTCTGCCTTTGGAGCTTCCTGAGCAGCCGGAGCTGTCTGTGGAGCTGCTGTTTCCTTAGTACCTGCAGCAAAAGCCATGCCAGATACAAGTGCTATTAAGCAAAGAACAATAGCCAATCTTTTCTTATTCATTTTTTCCTCCTGGAAATAAAATTTTTTCTTTCATTGCAATATTCCTGCAAAGCAGAAACATAACAAAAAAACAAATGCAACATCCTAAGGTACATGAAAAAACAAACACACTTCCTTTTGCAGTATTGTTTTTTATCATATACACAACCTGTCCCACCGCAGATGTAAAAGAAAGAAGCATTGCCAGGAAAGCAGAAGCTTTAACTCTGGGCTGCCCCTTATCATGTTTTTCTCTGGTTATCAAATCTTTTGAGGTCAGAACATTGAACAGCCCGCAACCCGCAAAGAAAACCGGAAAAACCATTACTGCATAAGGCAGGAGTATGTAGTATTTCCTTAAACTTGGCAGGGACTCACAAAGAAGCGGAGCCAAAAACAAGAAAACAACCACAAGATACAAGACAGCCAAAGAGCGTTTGGACTTTGAAACTATCTGTTTGTTTTGTTCGAAGCAGTAGTGTTTGCCTATGTATACAGGCACCGGTTTTAGACTTCCTTTTTTGTTAGGAACATATTCAAGACGGTAATCCTTTATATATTTTTGGGAAACCACCCTCTGCCTCCAGATACAAAATCAGATTCATTGTACTTGTACCGCGTAATTAATGCAAGGTAAAAAACAGGCTCTGCAGAGAAAGATAGAACTTGACCAATTGAAAAAGTAAATGCAACAAGTAGCCGTCCAAGGTGAAGTTGCATTTTCTTTTACACGGAAGTTGCAATTACAATTATAATCGGAGTTTCAAGATAAAGCTACGGCTCAAGGCAGGAGGACTGAGTCATGGCAAAAACACATTTAACCATAAGTGAAAGAATAATAATTGAAGGAATGCTGAATAATCATAGCAGTTTTGCAGAGATTGGAAGATCAGTAAATAAGGACAGATCAACCATATCAAGAGAGGTACAGAATCACAGTACAGAGAAAAAGACAGGTGTTTTTAACAGAATGTTTAACGATTGTGCTTTAAGGTACGATTGTCCAAGATTTATGGAATGTGACAAGGAACACTGTAATAGGAAAACATGTTCTTTCTGTAGTCAATGGTGCGGAACAAGGTGTCCAAGTTACAAACAAGAGGTATGTAAGAAACTGTTGGCTGTACCCTATGTATGCAATGGTTGTAAAGAAAAAGGTAAATGCACTTTAACGAAGTCAATTTACGAAGCATGTAGTGCGGAAAAACAGTACCAAAAGGAGCTTAAGGAAAGCAGACAGGGAATTGCCATTACAGAGAAAGAGGCAAAGAATCTTCAAAGTCTAATCAAGCCACTTGTAGAACAGGGACAATCTTTACAGGTAATCAACATGAATAATGCAGATGTTATCGGTAAAAGTACAAAGACATTGTACACGTATGTTAACAGTGGAGTGTTTCCTGATATTAAGAATATTGACTTGCCTAGAAAGGTAATTTACAGAAAACGACATAAGAAAGTAGATTGCACTTACAAGAAGGATAAAGCCTTTAGAGAAGGCAGAACGAAAGAAGATTATGACAAGTTCATATTAGAGAACCCGAACGTTCCAGTTACAGAAATGGACACTGTAGAAGGACCAAGGATTGAGAAAAGATGTCTTCTTACCATTTTGTTTGTAAATTGCGATTTACAAATAGCTTTCTTAAGAGAAGCCAATAGTTCAGAAACAACTACAATGGTTTGGAAACATTTAAGGGCAAAACTTGGAAGAGACGACTTTAAGAAATTGTTTCCGGTTATTCTTACAGATAATGGCACAGAATTCTCAGATCCTGATTCTATTGAAGTTGATGAACATGGTGAGATTCTTACAAGAGTTTTCTATTGTCATCCTTTGGCTTCATGGGAAAAAGGTGATTGCGAAAACAATCATGCTTTTATCAGAAGAATTCTTCCAAAAGGTGCTTCTTTCTCAGAATTAACACAAGAGAAAGTGGACTTGATGATGAATCATATCAATTCTTACGCAAGACCACAGTTTAACGGCAAAACGCCGTATGAAATGTTTGTATTCTTTTATGGAATTGAACTGGCGGAAAAGTTAGGGCTTAAGAGCACACCAAAAGAAAACGTTACTCTTAAACCCTCTCTTTTAAACAACTAAAAAATCAAAAGAGCCGCAGCACAATCTTGAGCATTAGTTTTCACCTCTATACCAGGGCCCGTGTTATTGTTGCAATTCAAAAAAGCAACAGGGGCTCCAGATTAGTGCGCTCAAAAGGTACATGCAACAATCTGTTTTTCAAGTAAATTATCATTTCTATGCTCATTATTGTAAAGATTAAATCGTCTTCTGTTGCATTTACTCTTTCGATTGCTCTTTGGACGGCTACTTGTTGCATTTACTTTTTCAATCGGCCAAAGATAGAACTTTTTTTATACTTCTATTCCTATTCGTTGCATTTGTCCGCAGTCAAAAGGGTGCTTTATTTTCTGTATGCAACTGACATAATCACTTCTTTTTATCAGTTCATCAATCGGAATATTCTTATATTTGTGTCCGGTTATTATCAGTTCTGTTGTTTCAGGTTTGTTTTCCATCATATCGTATAAATCTTCCGGATCCAGTATTTTAAGGTTAAATGCGTCAATTGCTTCATCAAGGATAACCATATCGTATTTTGCGGAAAAAAGTCCCTCTTTGATTTTTGCTGTTTCTTCTTTATAAAGCCTTCTGTAATACTCCTGTTGTTTTGTATCGAGATAAAACAAAAAAGAATCAGCAACAGAATTATCCATATAGAAAATGTTATCTATGCTTTTGAGAATTGATACTTCACCGCTGACCGGTTTTTTGAGAAACTGATAGAACAAAACTTTCATTCCGCAACCTGCTGCACGAACTGCGGAACCTACAGCTGCAGTAGTTTTACCCTTTCCGTCACCATAATAAAGCTGAACAAGTCCTTTTTCCATACTTAAAAACAATAACCCTTTATCCGGCATTTCGTAAATATTCTCAGCGACGTATTTCAGAATCTCAAGTGGTCACCGCTTGAGTCATCAAATGCTCCAATTGAAAATTGTTAATATTCAACGAAAAAAAACTAGCGCGGTTTTGTTCTTATGCTATAATCATAGATGATGGAGTTAAACGTCAAAAAAAATTTCTTTATTTCACCATATTAGGAGGTTAATTTATGGCAAAAGAAAAGAAAAGTCTCTTTAAGGCATATCTAGATTTTAATGTCCTTTATAAGATACTTATTGGCCTTGTTCTCGGTTTGATTGTCGGAATCATCCTTGCTTCAAGCGGAGTTTCAGCTCTTCCGGCATGGGTTTCAATGTTCGGAACAATTTTTACAAGACTTCTCAAGATGATTATTATCCCAATCGTTGTCGGTTCTCTTGTAGTAGGTGCTTCATCTGTTTCACCTGCAAATGTCGGTAAAGTAGCTAT
>JAZLGI010000018.1:0-2001 GCA_045616225.1 Sphaerochaetaceae bacterium | reverse complement strand
TATCTATGCACAGTACAAAGCTGAATGTGAAGGTGAAAAGAATATAGTTCTTTTTGAGAACCGGGAAACACAAGCTCTTGCCTGTTCTCCTTCTTTTGCTGCAAACATAGCACTTTCCAAATATGATGACCATCTTCCTTTGTACCGTCAGAGTGAAATACTTGAAAGACAAGGTATTAAACTTGGCAGACAGACAATGGCCAAGTGGTTGATAACTTTCTATGGACAGCTAACTGCTTTGGAAAAGTACTTTACCAAACAGATGTACAAGATGAAGTTTCTTAATATGGATGACACGCCTCTGAAGGTTCTGGATTTCAGAACTGAATCAGGTAAGATTTCAAATACTTCATATATGTTCATCCGGCAGGGGTCGTCGTTTGATGATAAAACAAAGACGATAAGAAAACTTATTTCATGCTCTTACATACAAAGCAGGTCTAAGGAAAGTCTCAGTGATGATTATACTTTAAACGGCTGTACTTCCTATGTAATGACTGACGGACTTAAGTCCTACAATAAATTTGACAAACATTGTTGTTGCTGGGTTCATGCAGTGCGAGACTTTAAGAAGATTCTTAAAGACAGAGATGAAAAGAATGCCAAAACTGTTGTTTTGCTTGTTGCAGATCTCTATGAAATTGAGGATAAATACAGAAGTCAGCTTCTTAACGGAGAAATTGATTCTCAAACATTCCTTTGTAAGAGAAAAGAAGAAAGTTTGATTGTCATTGAAAAAATCTATGAATTCCTTGAATCTCTTGAAGGTAAGTATCCAAAAGGTGCAATGGATAATGCCATTACTTACATACTTGAAAGAAAAAAGACACTTCCTATGTATCTTGAATGCGTAGAAGCAACTCCGGACAACAATGCGTCTGAAAGGATTGCAAAAGCTTTTGCAACAGGTAGAAAGAACTGGCTCTTCTCCAAGACAGTAGATGGAGCTGATGCTTCCTGCTTTATGTATTCCATTATAGAAAGTGCAAAGGTCAATAACCTTAATCCTCTTGATTATCTGGAACTTATCTTTACTTACGGTCCTATTGCAAAAACAGAAGAAGAATTTTCTGCCCTTCTTCCTTGGAATGCGGACTTGTCCAGACTTGATACTATCAAGAATGCAAGATGTAATGCTGTTACAGATACTCAAAGAGAAACTCCTTACACATTCACAGGTCTTGGCCGCTGCTGACATTCTTTATGGCAGACAGAATCAAAGATAAGTTACTGTTGTCTGCAGATATTACACAGTCATAAAACTTGATCATAACCGGAGAAGCAGAAGAATTGAAATCTCTTCTTATGTCTGTGATTTCATTTTCCCTTTTTGGTACAAGCTGATTTGATGACAGTTTTACCATTTGTGGTTCTGTCTTGGATGGTGCTTCTACAGTTACCGGATTATCAATATCATAGAATGGTTGGCCTTGGGGATAACGGTCAAGCCAACCTCTGAATGTGTCTCGGTTGATGCTGTGCTGTCTACAGTATTCTCGACTGCCGATACCATAGTTTCGTTTCTGTAAGGTGAACATGTATACATGGTAGGCACGTTCTCTTGCTGTGAACTTCCATCCGCTTCGCGGAACTGTTGTTTTTGTTGTTTCTGTATTCATGATTACAGATTAATGAATTTAAGATAGAATTGCGGTAGACTTATAATCACCGCTTACGTTTGTAGCGGTGATGTTTTGGGGTACTGTGTTTGTAGAAATGATGTCAGGACATAGGGGTGTAGAAATGATGTTTTTTAGGGGGTTGAGACTGTAGCGACGATGTTTTTTAAATCTTAGAAGTACAGGTTTCTTCTGTATACATTACACATTTTTTCTTCTATTATTTTTTTAGAGGTTTGTGGTAAGCGGTGAACATAAATCTGCACCATTAGTATTGAAAATACAATAAAGTAAAAGCATGGAGGCAAAGCCATGCAGATAAACGTAGAAGAATATGATTTCTACTTAAAGCCCGGAGCAACGGATATGCGAAAACGCTCCA
>JAZLGI010000017.1:0-16992 GCA_045616225.1 Sphaerochaetaceae bacterium | reverse complement strand
ATTTTGTAAGAAGAGAAGTTTTCTTTATGAGAAGTGGATACGTTCTTCTTAGTGTAAAAATAATTGTAATAAGAACTTCTTACGGAACTGACTAATAAGTCCTTATCAACGTAATCATTATACCAATGGGTATAGGGTGTTTCTTTAACCAACTCCACAGAGTGATATAAGAACAGTCGAAGTGATTACTAATCCATTTGAGGGTGGAACCACCGTTTATGAACAAATAGATTTCTTCCTTATGTTTATCCAATTTGGATTTACCAACTCCTTTTGGTCTTCCCAACTTAACACCGTTCTGTTTCTTCACCATTAAACTTTCTTTTGTTCTTATACTGATAAACTCTCTCTCCAATTCACTACACAGTGAGAACGTAGATAACATTACCTTAGTCGTAATATCGTTATCTTTTTTAATTGTTAAGTTCTGTTTAATGAAGTGAAGTGTAATATCTTTTGACTGACATACTGTAATGATTTCATAGATTTGACTGATACTTCTACTTATTCTACTTAACTCACTACAAATAATAAGTTCCCCACCTTCACACATATTGAAGATAAGATTTCCTAATTCTCTGTTCTTCCAATTCTTAGTTCCACTGATTTTCTCTTCAATAAAATAGACGGTCCCCAATTCGTTATCATTACTGTATTTTAGGATTTCGTTTTTGAACTTCTCATTATTCTGTTCAATAGTAGATACTCTCAAATAACTGAATACTTTTCTGTAATTCATTTCTATCCCCCTTTTTACCTAATTTCAGTATAACGTTTTTACTATAATTTGCCTGCACATTTGTTAAGCAATTCTTAATGTTTTTATTAAGTGAAAATAGAGGATAGAAAATAGGTGGAAAAACTGAATAAAAGAAGTCATTTTCCTTCATTCTTTCAGTTCTATGTATTCCACCAATTACACTGATTACACAGACAAAAAAATACCCTTCACCGATTGGGAAGGGATTATCGTTTCTGTTATGAAACAGAGGTGTTTGAACACACCGTTAATTGTATTACTTTTTTATTACCGTAAAGGTCTCAAACCCTCATTTAACCTATGTAGAATGAAGATTTTTGACCCTTTTTATTATTCAAACTCAATGGTTGAGGTTGGTTTGTCTGTTACTTCGTAGAGAACACGGTTTATATCAGGGACTTCGCTTGTGATGCGCTTTCCAACCATGTTGAGAAATTCAAATGAGAGTGGGGCAGCTTTTGCAGTAACAAAGTTTTCTGTAATTACCGCTCTGAGGGCAACAGCATATTTGTAAGTCCTTTCACCGTCTTTTACACCAACTGCTTTGATGTTTGTAAGAGCGGCAAAGTACTGATTAATGTTCTTGTTTAACCCTGCTTTAATTACTTCTTCTCTGAAGATGGCATCTGCTTCTCTGAGAATGTCCAGTTTCTCTTTTGTGAGTTCGCCAATTACTCTGACACCAAGACCTGGACCAGGGAAAGGCTGACGTTCTGTAAGTTCTGAAGGAAGACCCAAAAGACGGCCAAGCTCACGGACATCATTTTTGTAAAGATATTTAAGAGGTTCAACAAGTTCTTTGAAGTCTACATGGTCAGGAAGACCTCCGACATTGTGGTGACTTTTTACAAGACCGTTTTTACCGTCTTTGCCGCTTTCAATGATATCCGGGTAAATTGTACCTTGACCAAGGAAGTCAACTTTGCCTATTTTCTTAGCTTCTTCTTCAAAAACCCTTATGAACTCTTCGCCAATGATTTTTCTTTTCTTTTCAGGATCTGTAACGCCTGCAAGCTTTGATAGAAAACGACTTTCTGCATTAACCATGACAAGATTTATTCCCATCTTGGTTGCCATGACATCATGAACCAGCTGAGGCTCGTTTTTTCTCATAAGACCGGTATCGACAAAAACACATGTAAGCTGACTTCCTACAGCTTTTTGTAAAAGAGCTGCACAGACACTGCTATCTACTCCGCCTGAGAGAGCAAGAAGTACTTTGCCGTCACCGATTTGTTTTTTAAGGGAAGCAACGCTTTCCTCTATCCACTTATTATCCATTACAGATTCTCCTTTCTGAATAAAATGTTACCCGGTTCTGCCTTTTCTATTACAGCAAGAGCATGATAATTAAGTTCCGGTTGTTCTCTTAAGGCATCTCCGCCGCCCTGGAAACCTTTTTCCACAGCAACGCCAATTCCTTCAAGTGTTGCACCGGCTTCTTTTACAATGTCTATCAGCCCGTGAACTGCATGCCCTTTTGCCATAAAGTCATCAATGATTAAAACATGGTCTTCCGGCTTTAACCATTCCTTTGAGACAATTAAGGTAAATGTTTTTTTGTATGTGTAAGAAAAGACTTCGCTTTTGTAGAGACCGCTTTCTATGTTATCACTCTTGGCTTTTTTTGCAAAAATAAGCGGGAGTCCGTATTTGTGAGCGCAAATTGTTGCCACAGGAATCCCGCTTGCCTCTGCTGTTAAAATTACAGTTACTTTTGAAATATCAAAGATTTTCTTGAATTCAGACGCAACTTCTTCCAAGAAAACTGTGTCTACACGATGATTCAAAAATCCGTCAATTTTAATGATGTCTCCCGGAAGAACTTTACCTTCCTGACGAATCTTTTCTTCTAAAAGGTGCATTTTGAGTACCTCAGCAATATTAAGTATTGCTCTTTATTAAAATACTAAATAAGAAAATCTTTCAATACCGATAAATAAAAAACAACATTCTGCAACAAGAAACAACAAAAACAACAAGAAAAAGACAATTTGAAAAAAAGACAGTTTGTTGTCCTTTTGTTTGTTAGTCGGTATATTACTATCGGTAGATAAACGGAGGCGAATAATGAAAAAATTATCAATTATTCTTTTTTGCCTTTTGTTCTTGACATCCTTTGCATTTGCAGAAGGAGTAAAGGAAAAAAAAGACACGGTTAGGTTGGCGGTAATGCAAGGTCCTACAGGATTTTCTGCATCTTTTGTAGATTTGCCTGTTATACCTGAAATTTATCCTTCTCCAAATGAAGCAGTTTCAAAGCTCATAAATGGTGAGCTTGATATGGCAGTCTTGCCGGCAAACACTGCTGCAGCCCTTTTTAACAAGGGTATTGGTATTAAAGCAATTGCCGTAGTAGGAGAGGGAATGCTAAAAGTTCTTGGAACAGATGAAAATTCAAAAACACTTTCCGTTCCGGGAATTGGCGGAACTCCTGACCATATGGCACAATTGTTGTATAAAGATTTTGAGTTGGATTACAGCATAAATGCTCCGGCTCAGCTTGCTCAACTTCTTATTGCAGGCAAGACCTCGCTTGCAATTTTGCCTCAACCTTTTGTTTCCATGGTTCTGTCTAAGAATTCAAATGTAAAAGTTGTTTATGACGTTCAGGAAGATTGGGAAAAACTTACTTCCAATGACAAATATCCAATGAGCATACTTGTTGCCACTGATGAATTTGCATCTGAGTATCCTTCTTTGTTGAAACAAGCCATAGAGCTTTACAAAGACTCTGTGAAAAAGGTTCTTGAAAATCCTGCAAAAGCCGGAGAGAGAATTGAGGGCCTTGGAATCATGAAAGCTTCACTGGCTACTCCTGCAATTAAAGATTGCGCCCTTGTTTTCAAAACAGGAAATGATGCAAAAGATTCTGTTTCAGTGTACTATAATACTCTTATGAGCCTTGCACCTGAAGCAATTGGAAACAAGGTTCCTGAAGAGGACTTCTGGTATTGATTAAAAAGAACTATAACCTGGTTTCAATTATCTCTTCTCTTTGTCTTGTACTTTTATGGTGGCTTGCCTCCTTGACAATTGGAGCAGAGATAATTTTGCCGGATCCGTTTTCTGTATTAAAAACCGTAGGCACTCTCTTTGTTTCAAGAAAGTTTTTAATGAATGTTCTTGTCACATTATTCAGAGCGCTCTTAAGTTTTGTTGTCATTACAATTTTCGGAACTGTCTGCGGAATAGTAGCAGGTAAGAATATAATTGTAGGAGAGGCAATAAAACCTTTGATTACCGTCTTTAAGGCAACTCCTGTAATGAGTGTCATACTTATTGCCTTTTTGTGGTTTAAAACAGGGACAGTGCCTATTGTTTCTGCTTTTCTCATGGCATTTCCGGTAATGTTTGTTCAAGTTGTAAACGGGTATAAATCCATTGACTCAAAGCTTGAACAGATGTGCTTTATTTACGGAATATCAGGGAAAGACAAAACAAGGAATTTAATTCTTCCATCACTAAAACCATTTATCATAACAGGGGCAAAACAGACACTTTCAATGATTTGGAAAGTTGTTATTGCTGCAGAGGTACTTACAGTTCCAAAGTACGGGGTAGGAAGGTCTATGCAGATTTCACAGATAAATCTGGAAACTTCACAAGTTTTTGCCTGGACGCTGGTTGCCATTCTTCTTACAGCAATTGGAGATTTAATTTTTGATGCTGTTTCCGGCAGGGGGAAAAAGAAATGATTGTCAAAGATATAAGTTTGAGTTTTGAAAACAGAACGGTTCTTGATAATTTTTCCTTTGATTTCCCGGATAATAAGATTACCTGTATCCTTGGGGCTTCCGGCTGCGGAAAGACAACACTGTTAAATGTTATTGCAGGACTGTTGACCCCAAATTGCGGAGTTTTTGAGTCAGAACATAAGGTAAGTTATCTTTTCCAGGAGCCTAGGCTTCTTCCGTGGAAGACTGTTCTTGAAAATGTTTCAATTGTGCTTAATGGAAACGTTGAGAAAGCAAAAGAGTCCCTTTCAGGAGTAGGACTTTCTGATTATTTGTTTTCCTATCCGTCTGAGCTGTCAGGAGGAATGAAACAAAGAGTAGCCATAGCAAGAGCCTTTTCATATCCTTCTGAAATAATTCTAATGGATGAACCGTTTCAAAGCCTTGATGTGAGGTTGCGCAATAAGCTTGCAAAAGAGTTTGTGAAAGTATGGGAAAAAGAAAGAAAGACAGTCCTTTGGGTAACACACGACATTACAGAAGCCTGTTTGGCTGCGGACAAAATTTTAATTGTAAATTCAAATCCCATGCATAAGGTGACAGAATTTGACATTTCTCTGGAAAGGTCCACCAGAAACACTAAGAATTGTGCAGAATATTACAGCAGAATCTATGACGCATTGACAAGGTAACACATGCAAAGGGACGTAAATCTTAGACTGACACCGGACAAAGGCTTTAACGACGGACAAATCAGAAAAGCTCTTGGATTGGGCCAAGACGACAACTTCATAATCCTCAGAAGGTCAATAGACGCCAGAAGAAAAGACATATTTGTAGATATCTCATGCAGAATAGAACCCGATTCAAAACAAGAAACTTTCATAGATTTAAAAGACTCAACTGATTCTTTAAAACAGGCAATTGTTGTTGGAAGCGGTCCTGCAGGACTGTTTGCAAGCCTTACCCTTCTTGAAAAAGGAATAAAACCAATACTCATAGAACGCGGAAAAGATGTTCATTCAAGAAGAGTGGACATTGCCGGAATTTCCACAAAAGGAATAGTAAACCCAATTTCCAATTACAGCTTTGGAGAAGGCGGAGCTGGGACTTACTCAGACGGAAAACTGTTTACAAGAAGCAAAAAGCGCGGAGACAATGAAAAAGTACTGGGAACATTTGTAAAGTACGGAGCAAATCCGTCTATTTTATATGATGCACATCCCCACATAGGAACAGATAAACTTCCAAAGATTATAGAAAACATGAGAAAAGACATTGTTTCCCACGGAGGTCTTGTCCTTTTTGAAACTCAGGTTATTTCCCTTGTTATTGAAAACGACATCTGTAAGGGTGTTGTGACAAAAAATCTTTGTACAGGAGAAGAAAATTGCTATCTTGGGTCTGTGATACTTGCAATTGGAAATGCAGCCAGAGATACTTTTGAAATGCTTGAAGAAAAAGGCATTGCCATTGAATCAAAAAGCATTGCTATGGGAGTTAGACTGGAACACCCTCAGCACCTTATAGATTGCATACAATACCATAATCCAAACGGAAGGGGAGAATACCTTCCTGCGGCAGAGTACAGTTTTGTGAGCCAGGTATCATGTTCAAAGTTTTCAAGAATTGGAGTCTATTCTTTCTGTATGTGTCCCGGAGGATTTGTAGTTCCTGCAGCTTCTGATAAAGAACAGGTAGTTGTAAACGGAATGTCACCTTCAAACAGAGGTTCTGTATGGGCAAACAGCGGCATGGTAGTTGAAATACCTCTGGAAATTCTTGATTCAAAAGACCCGCTTTCAATGATGAGAATGCAGGAAAGTCTGGAAAGAAAAACATGGCTCAGTGCAGGCAAAACACAGAAGGCTCCTTCTCAGAGAATGGTGGATTTTGTCAATTCAAAAGTGAGTGCCAATCTTCCTAAATCCAGTTACTCACCGGGACTTACCACATACGACTTAAAAGAAGTACTTCCTGATTTTGTTTCCGAATCTCTTAAAGAAGGTTTCAAAGCTTTCTCACGTCAGGCTCCCCAGTTTATGACAAATGATGCTGTTCTTATAGGAACAGAGACAAGAACATCTTCTCCTGTGAGAATAGTAAGAAACTCAGAAACATTGGAGAGTATAAACACCCAAAACCTCTATCCTTGCGGAGAAGGGGCAGGCTATGCAGGCGGAATCGTGAGTGCAGCAATAGACGGAATAAGGTGTGCAGAAAAGATTGCAGAAAAGGCTTAGATTTGAGTTCTGCTTCTGTTGTACTCTTCCATTGAGTATTTTTGCTTGCTTGCGGCAATTTTTAACATCTGTTTAAACTGGGTTCCCTTTATCTTAAGAAAAACAGTTCTCTTGTTGTCCAGTTCAATGACATCTACACTGTCACAGAAAACAGCAGGGAGAGTTCCCATACATTTAAGTTTTGAGTTTCCTCCTGACAGAAAAGCCATAACATTTTCTTTCTTTGCATGCTCTATAGTAAGTACATCAATTGCGTCAAAAGAAGTGTCTATATTTTGATTATAACAGTGAAAGCGAGTGTCTATGTTAAAAAGTAGAACACCGTCTTCAGAAATATTTCCTTCTGTGTCTGCATAAAAAGGAGAAAACAGGTACCATGAAATCTTTTTTGAGAATCTGTTTTCAAGTTGAGAGAGTATTTCTTTTGTATCCATACCTAAAACATTAGTTTACAAACATTCAGCAGGCAAGTAGAATTTTGCCATGTTTGAGTTTATTCTTTACATTTTTGTTACGGCAATAACTCCGGGACCAAACTGCATAGTAAGTCTTTCCAATGCGTCTCAGAAAGGTTTTCCAAAGTGTATGACTCTTAATTTGGGAATGTTTGCAGGAACTGCAACGGTAGATGTTATTGCATATTTGCTCGTCTGGGCTTTAATTTCAGTCATTCCTTCTGTTAAGACTGTTCTTCAAGTTTTGGGAATAGTTTATTTGCTTTATCTTTCTTATTGTCTTGCTACAAAAGGGCAGATTTCCATTGGAAGTAAAAGCGGGGATTTCAAGACAGGCTTTCTTATGCAATTTGTAAATGTAAAGGTTCTCATGCTGGGTGTTACAGCTGTATCTATGTATGTTCTGGATATCAGAACTTCTGGGATTCACGGATTGTTTGTGACTTTAATTATTCCTGCAATTTGTCTCTTCTGTTCTACCGTTTGGGCTTTGGCAGGAGCTGCTCTTTCAGGTATTTATAACAAAAATACTAAGATTTTTAATATTGGTTTTGCCTTGATTTTGGGAATTCAAGCTGTAATTAATGCGGTAAAACTCATTTCATCTCTATGATTTTTTAACTATTACGCAATCAATTAATATTTATAATATAAATAATTGCGTTGAGATTTTCACTATGCTAATCTTTTCTCATACTAGTTAAGGAGTGTTTTATGGTAGTAAACACAAGTGCTTTGATCATCGTAGTAGGATACCTCGTAGGTATGCTCGTCGTTGGTTTTGTAGTAGGCAAACTTAAGATTAAGGGTGCTGACGATTATATGCTCGCCGGAAGAAGAATGGGTATCTTCATGGTAGCATTCTCTCTCTCCGCTAATAACATTGGCGGTGGTTGTACAACAGGACTTGCCCAGAAGGCATTTGGTTCCTGGGGTATGAGTGCAATGTGGTATGTCCTTGCAGCTTCAATTGCAATGATTCCTCTTGCATACTTTGCTCCAAAAATCAGAAAGACAATGGCTGTCACAATTCCTGAAGTTGTAGGAAGAAGATTTGGAAAGTTCAGTTCCGGCTTTGCAGCAGTTCTCAACATTCTTGCTCTTTTCTGTCTCACATCTTCTCAGGTTGCAGCATCAGGTTCTGTAGTTGCAACACTTACAGGTCTCAATACAAAGGCTTGTATGATTATTGCTGGTATCATCATTATCCTTTACACAACATTTGGTGGAATGATTGCAGACCAGATTTCTGACCTTGTACAGTTCCTCATCATTCTTGTTGGTCTTGCAGTTGCAACTCCTATCGTTATTGCCGGTTGTGGCGGATGGGCAGCAATTTCTGCTAAGCTTCCTGCAGGTCAGACAAGCTTCACAAAGATTGGTTGGGCTTACATTATCGGTTACATCTTTAACTATTTCTGTACCTTCCTTTCAGGTCCTGAAATGATTTCAAGATTTGAGACTGCTAAGGACGAAGCAACAGCAAGAAAAGCTTCATTTGTTTCTGCTGTTCTTATGGCAGCTATGTCAGCTTTCCCTACACTTCTTGGTCTTGCAGCTCTTGCAGTTAAGGATTCTCTTCCAAACCTCGCAGCCAACGGTTCAAACGCAATGATGGCTGTAACACAGGCATTTGCTCCTACAATCATTACAGGTGTTGTTTCTGCAGCTATTATTTCTGCAACAATGTCATCTGCTGACTCTAACCTTCTTTGTATGTCAACAATGATTATCAATGACCTTTACAAGCCATATAGCGGAAAAACTCTTGAAGGTATGGCAGAAGTCAGAGCAACAAGACTTTGTAACGTTATCTGCTGTGCAGTTGCTATGGTTATCTCATTTGCAGGTGTTCCAATTACAACAATGAATACATTTGCATTTGGTATCCGTTGTGCAGGTCCTTTTGCTGCTTATGGTCTTGGTCTTGTTATTCCAAGAGCAACAAAGAACTCAGGTCTTGTATCTATCATTACAGGCACAGCCGGTTTTATCTTCTGGCAGATTCTTGCTTCAAACGGTGTTGCAATCACAAATTACCTCATGCCGGTAGTATTTGGTTGTCTCGTAAGCGTTGTAACATTCTTCATTGTCAATGCTATTGAATGGAAGAAGAATGTAGAGCCGGCTCCATCAGCTTTTATTGACTGATAGATTAGTTTGGCCAATTAACGGGGGCTGTTCTGCAGTCCCCCTTTTTTTTGAAAATTTTCCTTGAGTTTAGACTTTGACGGTCTCATAATAATTTATTATGTCAAACAGAGAGGTTTGTTATGGTATCTTTTTTCCGAAACATAATTCTTACTAACGAGAATTATTTGGATTTTGTTATAAGAATGATTATCGCAATGATTTGCGGAGGGCTTGTAGGTCTTGAAAGAGAAAGAAGACTAAAGAATGCAGGTCTCAGAACACATATTATTGTTGCTCTTGCATCATCTCTCATGATGATTGTTTCTAAGTATGGTTTTATGGATGTTGTTGGTATTGAAGGGCTTAGACTTCAAGCAGACGGCTCCAGAATTGCTTCTTCTGTTGTTCAGGCCATAGGTTTCATAGGTGCAGGAGTAATTTACATAAGAAGAGAGAATGCCGTAGGTCTTACAACTGCAGCAGGTCTTTGGGCAACTGTGGGAATTGGTCTTTCAATAGGTGCAGGACTGTATGGTATTGGAGTAATTGCTACCTTATCAATTTTGTTTGTTCAATGGATTCTTCATTCATTTCATTCAAAATCTCATTCTCTTAATGTAGGAGCATTAAAATGTAACATAACAAAACGTAATATGAGTCTTGAAGAGTTTTACAATATTCTTGAGCAGTTTGATATTATTCTAAGAGATGTTTCTTTGGTAAATACTGCGGAGGGAAGTGTTGTTTCTGTAAATGTTTTGTTCAAGACTGCAGATTCTCTTTCAAGACTCATGGAAAAGCTCAAAGAGAAAGAGATATTTGACAGTATTCAGATTTATCCTATCTTCTTCTGATTAACCGGTAATCTGGGTTTTTTCAAGGCGGGCATAATGTCCGTCTTTTTTTATAAGCTCATCCCGTGTTCCCTGTTCTGCAATTTTGCCGTTTTCTATTACTATGATTCTGTCTGCATTTCTTACTGTGGAAAGTCTATGTGCAATTACAATGCAGGTTTTTCCTTCTGAAAGTTCTTCAAGGCTTTTCTGTATTGCTGCTTCTGTTATGCTGTCCAGTGCAGAAGTTGCTTCATCCAGTATGAGAATAGACGGGTTTTTAAGGAAAACTCTTGCTATTGAAATTCTCTGTTTTTGTCCGCCGGAAAGTGATACTCCGCGTTCTCCTACATTTGTGTCATAGCCTTTTGGCATTTTTACTATTTCTTCATGTATTCCTGCAAGTTTTGCAGCATTTATTACTTCTTCATCTGTGGCATGAGGTTTTCCGTAACGTATGTTTTCCATGACGGTTCCTGCAAATAAGAATACATCCTGCTGAATAATTCCAATGTTCTTTCTTAAACTGTCCTGTTGTATTTCCCTTACATCTGTTCCGTCTAATGAGATGCTTCCTTTTGTGACTTCGTAGAATCTCAGAATGAGACTGCAGATTGTGGTTTTGCCTTCTCCTGAAGGACCTACAAGGGCAATTGTTTCTCCGCTGTGGATATCAAGGCTAATATTATCCAATACGGTATTTCCGTCTGCATAGTGGAATGAAACATCTTTAAATGAGATGTCTCCGTTTACGTTTTTGAGTTCAATTGCATTTGGTGAATCTGTGATTTCCGGCTGGGTTCTCATGAGTTCTATGAACCTTTCAAAACCGGCTGAACCTTGTGCGTACATTTCCATAAACATTGCAAGTTTTCTTATTGGAGTTGTAAAGGCAGAGATATAAAGGGTAAAAGTTACCAAATCTATGAAACTCATAGAGCCTTTCATAATGAGAAATCCTCCAAAAGTAATAACTGCAACCTGTGCAATTCCAAGAGTTGCCTCTATTCCTGCATTAAAGAGTCCCATAGATGAGTAAAAATTAACCTTTGTTTTCTTGAATTGTTCATTTGCAATTTCAAACTTGTTTTCTTCGGTCTTTTCATTGGCAAAGGCTTTTGAGGTTCTGATTCCGGAGATTCCGCTTTCAATGGCTGCGTTGATTTCTCCTGTCTTTTTCTTTACTTCTTTGTTTGCCTTCTGCATCTTGATTCTCTGTCTCATTGAGAATGTTATGCAGGCAGGTAAGAGGATTGCCAATACAAGTGTGAGTTTTAAGTTTATTGTGGCAAGAACTACTAGAGAACCTATTATTGTGAGTGTGCATGTTATGAGGTGTTCAGGACCATGGTGGGAAAGTTCTACTATTTCAAAGAGGTCGTTTGTTACTCTGCTGAGAAGGACTCCGGTTCTGTTTTTATCAAAGAAAGAGAAGGAGAGGTTTTGCATATGTGTAAAAACATCACGTCTCATATCTGCTTCCATTTTTGTTCCCATGGCATGTCCTATTACAGTGACCATGTACTGGAAAACGGCTCTTAAGAGATAAGCAAAAAGCATTATCCCCATTACTATGAAAAATGTTTTGAATGCATTTTCAGGAAGCAGAGTGTTCATTGTCCATCTTGAGATATAGGGAAAGACAAGATCTACAAGTGAAATTGTAACTGAAAGAAGAACATCTAAAATGAATGTTTTTTTGTAAGGTTTAATGTAACCGGCAAATACGCTTAACTTTGATTTTGAATAGTCAATCATGACTGCATTCTATTCATATTCAAAAAAAAGACAATAGAGATTACCTTAGTGCTTTTTTCTAGTCTTTCCATTTTTAAGCACTGTTATTTTTACTTCTGAAGTGCTTAAAAAGAGTTCTTTGAGTTTTAAGCACTTAAATTTCCTGGTTCTTAGTGCCTTTTTCTTGCAAATCAGAAGTAAGGCACAATTTTCTTCAGAAAAAAAGTGCTTAAACAAAGGATATTCTTATTTAAGCACTAAGTGAGGATTGTTTCTGAAAACTGCTCAATACATGACAAATTTGCTATATGATGTTATGTTTTGCTCAAGGGATTGAGAAATTTATGAAGTATGAAGAAATTTTGGCAGAAATCATAAAATCAAAGACAGTATCAGAGTATGACCAGAAAGACATGAGCTGTTTTTATGCTTTTCAGGATAAACTCAAGGAGCTTTTTCCTAATATTTTCAAGGTTGCACAGATGGAAAACTTTGGAGGTTCCTTTGTTCTTGTCTGGAAGGGAAAAACTTCTGTCAAACGTGTTCTATTTATGAATCATCAGGATGTTGTAGATGCCGTAGGAGCTTGGGAACATGAGCCTTTTGGCGGGGAAATTTCAGAAGGTAAGGTCTGGGGAAGAGGAACCCTTGATACAAAGGGTGGGCTTTTTGGAATGCTTATGGCAGCTGATGAACTTGTCTCTGAAGGTTTTGTTCCAAATTGTGATATCTGGTTTGAGAGTTCCTGCTGTGAGGAAACCGGTTCCGGAAAATATGGGTGTCCTGCCATTGTGGAAGAATTGAAAAGCCGTGGAATAAGGTTTGATTTTTCTCTTGATGAGGGTGGAATGATTTTGTATGAGCCTATTTCCGGTGCAAAAGGAACATTTGCAATGGTTGGAGTTGCAGAACGTGGCTTTGCAGACCTTAAGTTTACTGCAAAGAGTAACGGAGGTCATGCTTCTACTCCGGAAAAGGACAGTCCCCTTGTAAGACTTGGAAAGTTTATGGCAGAGGTAGATTCTAAAAATGTCTTTGATGCACAGTTGTCAGAATCTGTTTCCGAGATGTTTAAAAGGCTTTCTGTTTCAATGAACGGACCTCTGAAATTTGTGCTGGGACATCCTGGTTTTTTCAAGAAGCTTCTTGAGAAAATTCTTCCCAATGTTTCTGCCTCTGCAAATGCCCTTTTAAGGACTACCGTTGCCTTTACAATGGCACAGGGCTCAGGGGAGAGCAATGTAATTCCGGAGAGTGCATGGGTTGTAGGAAATATGAGATATTCCCATCATCAGGGACTTGAGAACAGTGTAAAGGCAATAAGCAAAATTGCAGATAAATACGGACTGGAAACAACAGTGATAAACCATGGAGGCACTTCCGGAGTTTCTTCTTTTAAAACAGCTTACTTTAAGCTCATGGAAGATGCTGTAAGTAAGTCTTACCCAGGCGTTGTTACATCTCCTTACATTCAGACAGGTGCAAGTGACAGCAGGTTCCTTACTGATATATGTGACAACGTTTACCGTTTTGTGCCTTTTTTGATTTCTCAGAAACAGTTGGAAACAGTCCATGGAATAGATGAGAATGTTGATGTTTCAACCTTAGAGCCTGCAGTGAAATTCTATAAATATCTTATGACCAATCTCTGATTGTAAATGCAGAGGATGATATGTGGTACTTTATTGCTGTTTTGAGTTCTGTTATGTGGGGCGTTGCAGATGCTCTGTATGAAAGAACATTTGACGATAATGACAGTCTCTGTTCGTATAAATTCATTGTTTTTACAGGATTGTCCGGCATTATTGTTTTCATTGCAACAAGACCGTTTTCTGAGACGGGATTTGGAGTATTTGAATTACTTTTGCAGTACAGAACTTTCTTTTTTATTCCTCTTGCCTACATTTGTGCTATTTTCTGTGAGATAAAGGCGTTAAAAACAATAGACCAATCTATTGTATCTCCGGTTGCCAATACTTCAAGTACGTTTATTCTTTTTATGCTTTTGCTGTTTTATTTCCTTACCGGTAATAAGGAAAAAGCAATGGAGCAGGTTTCGTTCTTTTCTGTTGCAGGAACTTTGATAATGACATTTGGAATGGTTTTCCTTGCACAAAACACAGATGAGAAAAACACAACCGGAAAAAGAAAAACCGGTTTGTTGGTTTTTTTGCTTCCGATCTTGGGTGCGTTGTTTGAAGGTTTGGAAACAGTGTTTGAAACTCTCTTGATAGATGATGTAATAGAAGAGGGTATGGGGACAATAGATTTTATTAGGCTGTATTCTTTTTTTGTTGTAATCATAGGTTTCATTGTATGGATTTTTGTAAGCATAAAAGAAAAAAAGCCTTATCTCATAAGGTCAGGAAAAGATTTCTGTTTCTTTGGAACTTCTTTCTGCGAATACATTGTTTTGGTTCCGTATTGTCTTGCACTTGATAATAAACCGTTTTTTACAGCAGTTGTGTCTAGTGTTTATTCTGTATTTACTGTATTGTTTTGCAAGGTAATAAATAAAACCAAGCTTTCAAAAAAACAATATTTTTTCATCGGAGTGATAATCTTTGGAATTTTATTGTTTGCTTTTACAGACTTTTAATAAACGGAGACCTTCTCCGGAGGAAGAAAAATGACAGCTGAAGATTTGTATGTAAAAGACGGGTTCAATTGCAGTGAAGCTGTAGTAAGGGCAATGAATGAAAAGCTTTCCTTGGGAATCTCAGAGAATGATTTGAATTTGGTTTCAGGCTTTGGAGGCGGAATGGGATGCTCAGAGGCCTGCGGCGCTCTTTGCGGTTGTATTGCAGTTATCAGTAAGCTTGCAGTAAAAGACAGAGCTCATAAGACAGAGGGTTTTGGACCGCTTTGTGCCGGTTTTGTAAAACTTTTTAACGAAACCTTGGGCGGAATTAACTGCAGAGATGTCAAGCCTGTTAATTTCACTCCTGAGTTAAGGTGCGGAATGTCTGTAGAAAAGGCTGAGAAAATTCTTTTGGATTATCTTTTAGAAAACAAACTTATCTGACAGCTGCCTGATAAATTTTTAACATGTCATCTCTCTGTAAGATTTTGAAATTTCCAAGAGTTTTCTTTCCGCAGAGAGATGCCTTATCTGCAAGCATTGCTGCTGTGCCGTCATCTGATTTGATTCCCAAATCATGAAGATTTACAGGCATTCCAAAACTTACAAAGGTTTTTTCCATTTCATTGATTGTTTTTTCTGCGGCTTTGTTGACATCTTTGTCTTCAATTCCAAAAACTTTCTTTCCAAGCACTGCAAAACGTGCAGGGTCTTCAGAAACAACGTAACGAGCCCAGCTTCCCCAGATAGATGAAAGTCCTGCCCCGTGTGCAACGTCATAAACTGCAGATAATTCATGTTCAAGTCTGTGACAGCTCCAATCTCCGCGTGTTTCATAGCCAAGGTGGGTTAAATCATTGTGGGAAAGTGAACCTGCCCACATTAAGTTTGCCCTTGCCTCATAGTCATTTGGATTTTCAAGTGCAATATGTGTGTTCTCTATGACTGTTTTTATGAGTGATGCTGCAATATTGTCTGTTAATTCCAGAACAGGCCCTTTATGGAAAAACCTTTCAAGGGTATGCATGATAATATCTGTGCTTCCGCTTCCTGTCTGATACTTTGAAACAGAGTATGTGAGTTCAGGATTTAAAATAGAGAAAACAGGTCTTCCTAAATCTGTGTTGTTTCCTATCTTGTCGTACGGTGTTTTCTCATTATTTGTGATTACTGATGAGTTGCTCATTTCACTTCCTGTTGCAGACAGGGTGAGAATGGTTCCAAACGGCAGTCTCTCTTGGGGAAGTTTTCCTGAGTACAAATCCCAAACGTCTCCGTTGTACGGAACTCCGTATGCTATGCATTTTGTACTGTCCAGAACAGAACCTCCGCCTACGGCAAGAATAAAGTCCACTTTTTCTTTTCTGCAAAGTTCTATGCCTTTTCTTGCAAGACTTAATCTTGGATTAGGACAGACTCCTCCAAGTTCAACATAGTTGATTCCGTTCTCATCAAGTGATTTTCTTACAACTGAAAGAAGACCGCTCTTTTCTGCAGAACCTGAACCGTAATGGATAAGCACCTTATGTGCCTTGTTCTCTTTGAGAATCTTTCCGACAAGAGTCTCAGTTTCTTTTCCGAAATAAACATGTGTAGGTGTGTAGTATTCTGTGTATCCCATAAAGAAAAGTATATCAAATATTAATCTAATTGACCATGAATTCTGAGGACTTTGTCTCTCAAATATGATATAGTGTTTTTATTGATTGAGGTGTTATGATTGCATTCAGATGTATTGCTATGATAGTTTTGCCGGCATTGATGACGGTAATTCTGAACATTCTGGAAAAAATAGGTAAGAAAACAAGCCGTCTGCAGTTTTCCGTAATCGCCGGAATTCTGTTTGGGCTTTGTGCAATTTACGGAACAGAATTTGGTGTAGATACCGGAATGGCAGTTCTCAATACCAGAGATGCATCTGTAATCTGTGCCGGTTTGTATTTTGGATGGCCTGCTTCTATTATCTCTGCGGTAATAGGTTCTGTTGAGAGATTCCTTGCTCCTCTTTGGGGCGTTGGTGAATACACTCAAATGGCATGTTCAATTGCAACATTGTGTGCCGGAATTTTTACTTCTTTACTTGTAAAATATACTTTCAGAGACAGACCCAAGTGGTATAAGGGCGGTTTGTGTGCAGCTTTTATAGAAGTGTTTCACATGCTTATGGTTTTTGTTACCCATCCTAAAGACCTTCATGAAGCCTTTACTGTAATTCAGAGTGCAAGTGTACCAATGATAGCAATGAACTTTGCTGCTGTTGTTCTGGCAATTGTGGCGGTAGATATAGTTAACGGAACCAAGTTCTCCCTGCCGGATAAAGGAACTATTACAGTTCAGTTCAACTACGGATTGTCAATTGCCATGATTATAGGTTTTGTCATCTCTGTTTGCTTTATTGCAAGACTTGAACAGACAATAAGTACCACAGATACGGAGAATTTGCTTAGAGACAACATTTATGATATTGAGCAGGAACTTTCCAATGAGAATAACATAAGTGCCGTTACTCAATTCAGAAGAATAGGGACAGACGGCTATGCTCTTGTTGCAGACGAAGATTACAAAGTTGTTTC
>JAZLGI010000016.1:0-7734 GCA_045616225.1 Sphaerochaetaceae bacterium | reverse complement strand
ATTGCAGTGCACAGAAAAAGGGAAACAAAATTAATGGAATCAGGTGTTCCTGTGACCAACCAGGAAGAAACCATTCCACACAACAACATTATCAAAAGGTCCATTACAATAAGGACACATCTTTTAAAAATAGATTGGGGTTTCATTTAACATTAAGCTCCAAAAACATAATTAATCTTATAATATCACTTACTTATTTACAAACCAACAGGAAAAGTTATGATTGGAAACACGCTTTTCTTCAGCCGGCAACTGCATATAGTTTCCAAATTCATAAGACAACACTTCATCATAACACTCTGGAACAGAGAATTCGTGTCCTTCAAAGGGGATTCTAACCTGTTTTTCCAAATACTCAGCAGGAATTACAACAGATATTTCCCCAGACCAAGAAGTTTTATTCTTACTTAGCTTCTCCATTATAAGAAAAGAAAATTCTACCAAAGCATGAGTATTTATCTTGGTTACTATATTCTTGGTAATAAACCTCTTGAATCTCTTGATAAAATTTGGAGACTCAAGCGGATAAAACACTGTTCTTGCACTAGCTTCTGCCAATGCAAGTGCTTTTCGTCCCAAATATCTTACAGCATTACGCAAATACTTGTTTTCTGGATAGTAAAACAAAGGAAAGACATCAACAAAAGCACCAAGATCTTTTACATCTTTAAAACTATTCTCTTTAAGATGTGTGTTCTTTGCACATATTTTCCCGTACAGAAAATAAGATTCTTCATTATCCGGTCCAATAAAAACAAGATTGTCGTCACCTGAATTAATGATAGATTGCAGTTTCTTAAAATCATCCATTGGCATAGTGATATCTATATCATCATCCCAAGGAATAAAACCTTTATGTCGTACAGCTCCCAATAAAGTTCCATCAGAAAGCATATAAGTAAGCTTATTCTCAAGACAAATTCTGTCTATTTTACATAAAATATCAATTAAAACTTTCTTGTATTCATCTATCGTCATTTCATTTACCCTTGTAATAGTATCTGGATCCATGATGCCCGTTTCTTTCACTTTCAGGAGGAGGTGTCATATAATCTCCGTAAAACTGTGTCAGTACTTTATCATAGCCCACAGGAGCAGGAAAAATAACATTGTTGAAATTGACTTGAACACTCTCTTTAAAACAATCTGCAGAAAACAACCATTTCTCTGCTTCTTTCCTTTTAAAAGGCAACCATGACGGAGCTGTAATAATACCGGACTTAATTCCTGAATATTTTTTACTCAACTCATCAAATAAAACGGCAACCTTTTTCTCATTAAAGCAATGGCATGTTTCAATTAAATTCCTTTTCAAAAAACCGCAAGACTCAGAGCAAACAATATTTCCGTAAGCATTAACTAAATGAATAATCCTCAATTCAAAAAGAAAGAACCAACGTCTTATCTTTCCTTCAGGAATCTTATCCAAAGGGAAAATATCAATAAACACGCCCTTCCCGCTTGGTTTATCCACAAGGTCTTCTTCCATAATGGTTTTTCTGTCAGTGATGTTGGCATGTGCATAAGGATGTCTGTATCCTTGAGGATTTCTGCATGAAACAACATCAAAATCCTCAGATATAGAAGAATACTTCAAAAGTTCTTCAAAATCTGCTCTTAGCATTGTAATGTCAACATCATCATCCCAAGGAATGAAACCATTATGTCTTATCGCACCCAACAACGTTCCGCTGTCAAGAAAATAAGTAAGATTATGCTTCTCACAGAACTCTTTAAAAGCAATCATCATTTCAAACATTCTATGTTGATGTTCTTGCAAAGAAAGACATTCTTTTGTGTTTTCAGTTGTACTATTCATGTTTTTTTCCTTTTAATACCAAAGCAACCTGTCTTAAAGATTTGAGATTTACAATTACAAAAGCTACAATAAATAAAGAATTGACCAGATATCCTGCATGATTAAGTGTAATAAGTATTGCCTGGACAATCAGCAAAACAGAGTTTATTACAAATCTCTTGAAATCTATCTCAAACTTAAAGAATTTCCTGCTTCCCAACATTCTGGCTGTTCCAACATAAAAAAAACTTACAGCTGTTGAAAAAGCAGCAATTAACACCCCGTAAGCAGGCATCAAAGCAAGGTTAATAGAAGCATTGATTACAGCCGCTATAAGTGTTGTTATTGTAACACTTACATTCTTTTTGAATGCCCCGTAAATTGCTCCAAAAAAAGACCCAAATGCAAAATAGACCGTACCAACTATTAGCATTGGCACATAGACCCAAGAATTGTAAAAATCCGGACCTACATACAGCTTCATAAAAAATTTTAGAACAAATAACACACAGCAAGCAAAAAAGAACACAACAAAAGAAAAAGCAGAAAAGACATTTGAATAAAACTGCTTCTCTCCTTCTCCTTCTATTTCTTTAATAGCAGATATAGACCAAGCCTGAGAAAAAATAGTGTTTACAATTGAAATTAAAGCAGGTATTTTTCCTGCTGCAGCATACAACCCAAGCTGTGAAGAATCACAAAAAATCTCAATCATAAACTTGTCTGATGAATTAAGAATCCACCAGGAAAGATTATTTGCAATCAACGGCAATGAGTAATTCAACATTGTCTTAAGAAGCTTTTTATCATATTTACTGTTTAAAACAGATGAAAAAGCGTCTGTTGAAATCATAAGAAAAATAATAGGAATAATTGTAGCCAGGATATTTGCAGTAAGATAACCTTTAACTCCAATAGGCCAAACAACCAGCAACAAGATATTCACTATTGCAAGAATAAAAGTATAAAGCATTCCTGCAAATGCAAATTGTTTATTCTTATCACAAGCTTTTGAATACGAAGACATGATATTCCATGCCATGTTGCTTACAGAAATAGCAAAAAGGTAATACTTCCATTCATACAGTATAGAAGATGGTGCAAATAAAAACAGGGACAAGAAAGAGATTATACATCCAAAAGCAAATACTAAAGTTGCATTTTTCAGAACAATCTGTTTGTCACAATCTTTTGAAAGTCCAAACCTCAAAACAGCATCCTGTATTACCAAAGATGCAATGGGAACAATAAGATTTGCACAGGAAATAACATAATCTGCTGTCCCGAATTCAGCGGTGGTAAGATAATTTGTATAAAGAGGAACAAGAAAAAAAGATATTATTTTTGAACCAAGATTACCAACGGCAAAAACAGTTGTGTCACTTATAAGATTACGATACTTTCCGGAACTCATCTGCGACAGTTTAACACAACATGAACTTGTCGTACAATTCGCTTAGCTTATTCACTTGACTTAATAAATCATATTTCTTGTTTACAAAAGCTTCTTTGACCTTGCAAAGAGGAGCTTTTTGCAAAGAAGCAGAGGCTTTGACAATCTCAGAAACCCATTTGTCTTCATTCAGCTCAACAAATTCTACTTTTGAACATCCCATGTCTACACCATGGTCTATTTTATCACTGAATATACAGGTAAGACCTGCAGCTTGAGCTTCCAAACCGGAAACAGGCAAACCTTCAAACAAAGAAGGCATAACAAACAAGTCACAGTTCTGAAGTATTTTATTTACATCTTTTCTGATTCCTGTAAATTTTATTCTGTTTTCTAATTTTAAAGATTTAACAAGTAAAACAGCTTTTTCTTTAAGAGGTCCATCTCCCACTAAAACAAGTTTAAACCTTTCATCCTGAAGTTTTGAGAATACTCTAATGAGAAACATCTGATTTTTCTGCTCAATGAAAGCACCTACATTGCAAAGCACAATATCTGAAGTATTTCTTGGTTCTGAGCAGTAGTAATCTTCAACTTTAATTGCATTTGGCAACACAACATAATTCTTGCCAAAACAATACCTTCCTGCATCCTCTCCGCATGCAATATTTATATCAGAAACAGATAAAGACAAAAAACGTAACAAAGGATGAATCAAAGACCTTACAGCTGTCACCGGAGCGGCCGTATGTGCATGGCATATTATCTTTTTTGCTCCGCAAACCTTATATGCAAGAGCATAAATTCCGGTAAGATCTCCTGTATGAATGTGAACAACATCATAAGCAGACAAATCCAATAACTCTTTTATCTCACAGCAATAAGAAAAAAAACCAACTTTACCTATCGTATCAAGATAGTGTACGGTCAGAGAAGAATGATAATCCATCTCTTTTCCATGAGTAACATATTCAAAGCTATATTTTTTGTCATCCAAAACCTGTCGATAGTTACTGATTACTTTTTCTATTCCACCGTATTCCAGTCTTGGAACTACATGTAAAATCTTCAATTTTTGTCTCTTTTAACTAACATTAGTTCATTCACTTAAAAACTGTATTTTGCTCCAATTGCTATGTGAAAATTGTGAGTCATATCATAGAACACTTTTTCTTCCAAGTTTTCTTTATACATATCTGCCATGATTAACTCATAAACAGCAGAAGCAGAAAGTTCAAAATTGTCAAAGCCTATGTAAGCTGTTTTGAGCCCTACATCTAAAATTCCTTTAAAGTCATGGTAGTACTGGCAATTGGTATTAACTCCGTTTACTTTCCAGAAGATATAGTTGTTATCAGGATTTGATCTTTGAATAAACAAAGTTGAAAGTCCTTTTGGATAAAAAACATTAAATGCAAGATATTGTGAATTGCCTGCATAACCGGTTCCTGCTCCAAGAATCTGTCCTTTGTTTGTATAAGAATTTGTTTTTGCGTGATGTGTGTAGAAATTATAAGACCATTGTGCAAAACCGTCACGGGACATTTCCATATTTCCAAATTCACCTACAAGTTCACCGTAAATATTTCTTTGAGGATTAATATCTATGCTCTTCTTAAATCCAACCTGATAAACCAAAGTATGAAAACAATTGGCAATAAGATTTGAGGAAAGATCATCCCAACCTATTTCTGCATAGCCTTCAAACCCACTTTCAGGAAGAAGAAAATCTGCAGTTAATGATACTTTAATATCCTCATCACGGTTGTAGGAATTATGAAAAAGAATTCTGTAATAAAGTTCCCAAAGCTCTTGATCAAAGCTCTGATTTGCAACCAGATTTCCTCCAAGAGTGAAACTTGGCATAAACCAAGGCTGCCATGCAAGTGAAACTACATGTAAAGCAGTATTGTCTTTTGAACCTATTGCATAATCGCTTTTCTTGAGAATACCAACAGAATAGAAAGCTTCCAAATTTCCAAAAGAGAATTGAGACTTTTTCAAACCTATTTCAAATCTTGGATAAGTTGGGGCATTATTTGAATGGATTATTGCATTCAAATAATTAGGACCAAGCCATAGAGACTGAGTTCCAAAACCTATGGTAAAGCCTTTGTAAGTATACCGTATTTCTGAATCTCCAAAATCAAAAGAATAAACCGGTTTGTCTCCAAAACGCTGAGGTTTATCTAAATTGCCCCAATAATAAGAGTAAGTATCATGAATTGTTGGATATTCCTTATTCTGAGAAAAATCAAATTCCGGTTTGAAAGTAAAGGAAAATCCTTTGAAAGAATAATTTACTCCGGCCTTCAACTGTGCATTAACACCAACACCTTGCCATAAAGCACCGTCATTTTGACCGTAAGGTCTTTGGTAATTATATGAGGAAAAGAAATCAGGACCATAGATTGTGAAATTGCCTTTTTTGTTATCTGAAAGATTCCAAAATCCATTATCGTTTGAATAATAATTATTGTCCAAAGTTCTATGTGTAAGAAAACTTCTTTCTGCTCTGCCTGTGAGAACCAAGAAATCATAGTATTCCTCTTCAATACTCTTTATTGGAGTATTTGCAAAAAGAAATACAGAAAAACAAATAAAAAATATTACAGATATTATTTTCTTCATATCAGTACTTAATAACATCTCCCAACTATCGTCAAGATTATAATTCTATGTCACCGGAAATTGCCAGCCATTTATTTTTACAAACTTTCATATTGTTTGATATCCTTCATTATTATTCCGCCGGAATAATCAATAAAAAAGCCTGGTCCTACTTTTGTAAGGTAAGATCAAGCTGTTGTATTCTATATTGATAATTAAGTGTTATTTTATATTATACAATTTCCAAGTCGTTTCTATCTCTCAACATATATTTTCTAAGAGGTGTAAGACTTGCAACCCAGTAAAGAAGTCCTCCGAATACAGCCGTAAATCCACTGCCTGTTAAAACTAAGAAGATTGGGCTCTTAATTGTACCTGTTAACGGATTATAAATAAAAATCATATTTACGGCAAATGCAAGTACAACTACAGCAAGTCCAACAAGATTGAATCCATTTGTAAAGTTATATGAATTGTGTCCATCAAGATAGTAGGCTGACTTGAGAGAAAGTTTTCTCTTCTTCACAATAAGATAATCAACCACTATCATTCCGATAATCGGTCCCTGTATCTGGGCTGCCAAGGAAACAAACGAACCAAAGTTATCCATTACCCAGCCCCATACAGTTAATAAGCTTACATAAACAAATGCAATCCATACCATTAATTTGTAGCTTATTTTCGGAAGTCCGCTCTTCACAATCATGCAATTTACATATGAACCCATTCCTTGCGTTCCAATGTTTGCAAAAGCAACCATAAGAAGACTTAAGAGCGCAAAGCCAGGACCGCATAATGTAGACAACATTACAGTAGGATCGCTTTCAAAGTAACCGCATTTTACGAACATTGCATATGCCATGCAACCACCAGCGGCAACAAAGAATGGAGCTACTACACCATAAGAAAGAGATGTTGCCCAATAGCCTTTGCTTTCGGACTTACATAATCTCGGCATTACAATTGCTTGTGTTGACCACGAGAACGCAAATGCCACATTTCCTTCCGCTGACATCATAAAGTTTGCAAGTTTACTACCCTCTATACTTGGTTTAATTGCCACAATATCTGCCAAAGGGACACTAGTAAAGCAAAGACCAACAACTACAACTCCCACGACTAGAAGTGCCGAAACCAATATTCTGCTGGTCCATTTAATAACTTCTGGGCCGCCCAGGGCAATTAGAGTCCCTAGCAAAACACATAGAACTCCAAGCAAAGGTTTCCATACTATAGGGTTAAGTATAACACCGAATCCTCCGAAAAGGTTAATCATCGACGAAGCAAATAACTGAGCATCTACGGCATACCAACCAAAATTTGCAAGTGATATTACCGTAGCTAAAATAGCCACTCCTTTAATTCCAAGAACTGACCTTAGCCAGACCCATAAATCAATTCCATATCTTACGCCAAAGAATACTGGTAAGCATTCAATAAGAACCCAAACAATGTTAAAGCAGAAAATATTTACTAACATCTGCTTAAAAGATAAGAATTCAGCCACATAGGCGCCTTGTGTATAGCACCATGTAGCAATGGCAAATCCACTAGTTGAAAGAAACAAATCCCAAAACGAATACTGTCTTTCATTTGCAAGCATAGGAACTACGCCAGTTACAGTTTCTTGGGTAATATAATCTGCATTTTTTAAGCTACTCATTCTATTACCCCCATCATGCATGCAATAATCAGAGTTACACAAGCAACTATAGATAACACTATTGCAATTGCATCTTTCTTTGTTGCTTTCTTCGGGAACTGATAATCAGGATTCCCCATTATATCCAATCTTTTTTTCGTCTCTTCGCTTATAAGCTTTCCAATATCAATGTCGTTATTTACCATACAAGTCTCCTTTACTATTTGCTAACCAAAAACTTAGAAAATCGTTTAGCCATTACATACCAATTATGTAATGATTCGCCCATTA
>JAZLGI010000015.1:0-5844 GCA_045616225.1 Sphaerochaetaceae bacterium | reverse complement strand
CGACTATTGTAAAAGACAAAAACCAATACTCAGAACTACGTTATAATAACTTAAAATTTGAAAACAACGAAATAAAAGAGAATTTTGAGATGCTTTGTTCTGCGTTCTTCATTGCAAACGTCATTTGTTATGCAAGGTATAAGATAGATGACATCCTGAATGTTAATCCTAACCTTTACATTGCAATGGGAGTACCTCTTTTCAGAAATTACGATAATCAGGTGATATATAATCAGGCTTTACATGCAGGAATTTTCATTTCTGAAAAAATCGATAATCCGATTCAAATATCTTTGAAAGAATTGAATTCTCTTTACAAAGAATCGATGACAACTTTTAAAGATGTAATTTATTCTTTAAATTATAAAGATGAGAACGGAAAACCTATTAGAGTTCAGCATTGCACCATACCAGAATTGTTTACTGAATCTCTGTACCTTTTAAACAGAACAGACTATATGCTAGGATACTACTACATTGTAGATATAGGAGGTGGTACCGCTGACTTTGCTTTTATTTACAAGGCTGAGGACTACAATGAAAATCAGTTCAGCTATTACTGCCCTAGTGCTACCGTTGTAAAGCTTGGAAACGAGGTTAGAAAAGCATGTGAAGGCAACAATCAAGCTGAACGGAACTACATTGAGGAATTCGGAAAAACATATAGAACCACAATTGCAAAAGGAAAATTTGGATTAGATATTCATAATCCAATGATAATCAGACAACTTTTGTTCGGAGGCGGTTCTGTTGAACCTAGTCAGTTCTATCAAAATAAGACAGCATGGTTTCAGAGTGGATTGAATTCCGTTTCCTGCAAAGTTCAGCAAAATAATTCGGATGACTATCAAAACTCTTTTATTCCGGCAGATTTGCAGCTTTCAACAGAAGACAAACAGCGTTTAATTATTGCGACTCAACTGGCAATACCGGAAACAAGTGATGCGTTCTTAAGTGGTAGACCGGATGATTATGATCCTAATCCAAAGCCTCTTCGCAAAGCTTCTGACATTGAAGATAATTCTCCGGGATATGATGACGTCGGTTAATCGACAAAAACAATACCACCACCAAGTTCTTCAAAGTTTATTATCAGCTTCTTTTTCATTTCAACACCTGTCACAGCATTTCTGTACTGAACTTGAGCATTATCTAACATGGTGTGAAAGCCCTTGATAGTACTTCCGTATTTTTGAAGTCTGGAGATGCCGTCTTTCGAGGTTGTCGTTAAAAGTACAAGGCGTTCTTTGGAAGAATCAGAAAGCTCATTAAACTTTTGTCTTTCCGATTCGGTCTTTAAACTAACAAAACGTCTGATAGCTCCTGCCTTCTCATATAAGTCCTTAGCTTCATAATCAATACCACAGTCTTTTTTGATGTCAAAAGACAGTTCATATGAATATTCCAAGGCCTCTGATTCCTTCTCTTTTATGCTTTGCTTTATCCCTTCAATTTTGTCTTCGTAATAACTTCTTGTCTTTGCCATCATCCTGTGATAAACAGCATCGTTATTATCTTCTAATTCAGTTTTCATAGAAGAAGCAGCATTGATAAACTCTGTTTTACAGCATTCTAATGCTTGATCTATTGCTTTGGAATTAAGCACTGTGAGTTTCGTTTTAAGATTTGTTACGGCATTTCCATTGAACAGAGATTGTGCAACAAAGTTTTCACTATCAAGTTGAGATTTTACAGATAAATCTTCTGGAGAGCATACAAAATATAGCAATTCCTTCTTTTTCTTCAACCCTTCACACTCAAAATAACAAAGATAGAATGCATAAGCGTTTTTATCGAAAACTTCGCGGTTAATTGCAGATGAAGGAATATTCAAAGTGAAACAGTTTGAAATACCGGAATTTTCCATCACTTTTTCGGTACAATCGTAAACCCACTTTAGAATTGGATGGTTGACATCAATATTGACAAAGGAATGGTTTACTACTTTCTTACCTTGAGGAAAGGTACAAATCATTTTATTTTTATTTGCACCGGCAAAATACTTTCCTGTAGCGGACAGGTAATTATTCAAAGAATGTCTGTCACTATCAGATAGTTCCAAATCCCAACAATCAGGATATTTATCATTTCTTGAAAAATGAGAACCATGACCATCTTTTGTAAAGTAGTCATATAGGTAATTGATGATATCTTCTTTTCTGATATATCTGCTGTTTTTTTCAGCCGTATTTACAAAATCTATAATGCTGTCACTATAGGCTTTAGACAGACCAGCAGATTCTTCAAGCTTTTTGACCGTCTGAAGATCCTCATAAAACTTATCAATAGCAGCATCTGCCTGTTTTTCCTTATCTTCTTTTGACAGATTATGAGACAACAAGCTACGTTCTATTTCCTGTGTTTGCTGTCCAAGTATTTCATCAAGTTCGCCGATAGATTCTTTGAAAATATTAATCTTTGTATAAAGCTTCTGAAGAATACGATCCTCAATTGTGTTTGAACAGAACATATTTACAATTCTGATACGCTTTGCTTCCTGTCCAATTCTATCGATTCTGCCGATTCTTTGTTCCAAACGCATAGGATTCCAAGGAAGGTCATAGTTGAATTCCAGACTTGAGAATTGCATATCAAGACCTTCAGCTCCAACTTCAGAGGAAAGTAGAACCGATACGGACTCATCTTCTCTGAATCTTGTAAGATTGGAATCTTTTTCTTCCTGATCCATTCCACCCATAATCATTAAGGCAGATACTCCATCCGAATTCAGGCGGTGTAGAAGATAATTCAGAGTTTGTCTGAAAAAAGAAAAAACAACAATTTTCTCATTTTTGATCTCTTTTTTTCCTTCTTCAATCTTCTCTTTAATTGCTGATACAAACTTTTTATATTTTCGGTCTTCCTTTTCCAGTCTCTTTAAGTCATCTTCTGATAAAGAGATAGCTGTTTCTGGAATTGATGGAACCTTTTTGCCTTCATCATTGTCTTCATATCGATCTTCTTCGTTAACATCTTCATGTGAATAGAAAGTCTGACGCCAACGTCTGATTGCTGCAGGAACAGAGCTTGCCAGTTCTCTTTGTCTTGCCATGATCCCAAAAGCAAAAATTCTGTCATGCTCTTCCATACACATTTCTTCAAGTTCTTTTGTGCAGGCTTCATAAATCTCAAGTTCAAAATCTGATAATTCAAAATCTGCAGTCTGGGCAGATCTTATGGCTATATCATCAATAACATCCCTTTTTCTTGACCTGCTGAAAACACTGCTGTAGAAGAATCTATCAGTTAATTGATCATAGGTTTTTCTTCTCAATTCGTCGGACAAAAGGTGTTCTTTGAGATTATTCTGCAGCTTTGCAAAATACGGGTCATTTCCAAAAGCTTGGGTCTTCTTTACTTCTTCAATCCAGAAGTTTGCCTGTTCAAATATTTCATCAAAGTTGTGTACTGGGTAGTAGAAACAATGCGCAAGGTTTACAACTGCTCTGTTTTGCTCATATTGTCTGTTGAACTCATCTTCATTCCTGTATTCACTAGGAGAAAGCAACCTCAATAAGCTATACAAATCTGATTGACTGTTGCTGACTGGTGTTGCTGATAGTAAAAGAAGGTTTTTTGAAATTCTGTTAATTCTCTTGCCGGTAGCAAAATTTGCCGTTTCTGAATTAGTAAGTTTTGCAGCTTCATCAAAAACGGCAAGGTCGAACAACTCATTAAAATCCGGATCCTCATAAACCTCTTCAAAAAACTGGTTTAACAGAACTGATTTTCGCTTTTTCTCTTTTTCATTAAGTTTGTCATCATCGGTTACTTTTTGCCTGATACCTTCCAAGCTGGTAATGAGAACAAAAGGCTTTGACCTGTTCATTTTTGCATCTTTACAGAGTTCAAGAAGTTCCTTGGAATCCACAATCTGGGCTTCCATTCCAAAGTGAACTTCCATATCCTTTTTCCATTTGCCCCGCAACATGGCAGGACAGACAACTAACAACCTTAATGCATCTTCTCTGGCCTGTAATTCTTTCCAGATATACAGGGATTCTATGGTTTTTCCAAGACCAACTTCATCTGCAATAAGAAGTCTTTGTTCATTTGCTTCAATGAACTTGAATACCGGTTTAAACTGATAAGGAAGAAACTTAACATCTCCATACTTCATGGAATAAACAACATTCGTCAGACCGCCTTTGATTCTTCTGTGAGTAAGATACTGACGAAAATGTTGAAAATCTGCAAAGTTTCTGACATGGAACAAGGATGAGAAATCAAGAACCTCTTCCTGCATAATCTGAAGTTGTGTTTCCTGCAGATACTTGAATTTGCCATTATCAAACTTTATTTCGTAAAGTTTAATTCCGGCAATATCCCGTACCTTACCAGTTGTTTCTCCATAGAGGTTACCTGATTTCCAATAAACTTTTGTTCCTGTAGTGTATTTCATTTTTCCCAATTGCTTCACCTGATAAGCCTTTTTCTCTTCCCAATTCAAAAAATTATGTTTATTAAAATGGCATCAAGCTAAATTTAACAATATTATGCAAGTTTACAAAAAAAGGTGTGTTTTTTAACTGTTAGTTCTGCCATTTTTTCACACCCTTACAACCGTCATTTCAAATGCGCGGCATTTACGAGCTTCCTGTAAACTTACCTGTGCAGAGAAGAAATCCCTTGTGTTATACTTGAGGAAAATATCAAGGCCACGGTCAACAATAATCTTCCAGCCTGTATTGGTAGTTATTCCACGTGCATGAATTTTTTCAGCATCATCAAATTCATAATTAAACTGAATGCCCTGTGCAGCAAACTGATCCTGCATCACACCGAAGTTTGCCTTTTGGTTATACTCACCCTCATTTGTTCTGTCCTTAATGGTAACAAGGTTAACAATGACTTCATCTTCCGGTTTCTTTCTTCTGGCAATAACCTCAAGCAATTCCATAAAGTTTTTCATCTGAATGAAGGTCAGAAGATACGGATCCTGAACATTTATTTCCGTGGCTCCATCAAGATATCTGCCAAACAATCTGTCAAAAGAAATACCTGTTGCACCCTCAGGTGATTCCAAGTGAGTTGGCTGTAGAGCCTTCTTTGTAACCATAACAATCTTTTTGGGAGCTTCTGCTTTTTCTTTTGTACCAGTTGTCGTAGAAAGTACTTCCTGTTTTGGTTCTTCTACAGGCTGTTCCTCATCCTCAATGTTTTCCATTTGGTTGTCTGTGATTTTCTTATTGTAGAAGGTCGGATAAAGCTTTTCTTCAAGAGTCTGAACCTTAGTTTCTTCGTTTGTTTCATTATCTTTAACTGCAAAGGCAGGTTTACCAAATGTTGGGTCAATACGCAACATCTGATCCTTTACACGCTTTCTTCCCTCCAAAGCAAACTGTAACAGCTCAAAAGCCTGTTCTTTTGAGCAATTGCCATCGGGATAGATTATTTTAAGTAAACCGGAGAAAGTTTTGTTTATACCGTCTTTATCACGTGTTGTGAGACTATCATCAAGAGTAAAGAACTTCTTGTAGTTACCGGTATAATCAAAATCTCTCATGTATCTGAGCATTTCAGCAAGATAGTCAACAACAAAACCATAGCCGGTTGAGAACATTTCAGTTCTTATACTTTCAAATTCCCATCCGGGAACAAAGAAGTGAATTCTGTCCATATAAGCTGAGTCATAATAAGCTCTTGGGAGTTCCTCAATGAGGTTGGCATGTTTAAGCATATAAGGAACATTGTGTCGTGTATTCCCTTCAAAGACCAAAGACGCTTCAGCGTTCAGGGTTTCAATACCACGTGAGAAGGATTTATTTGCCATGTAGTTCTTAAGAATATCTACCAAAGCTTTATCTGCTTTCTTCTCAGAACCTGTAAACTCATCAAATGCAA
>JAZLGI010000014.1:0-3216 GCA_045616225.1 Sphaerochaetaceae bacterium | reverse complement strand
CACATGCTTTTGACACTTTGGCAGGGTTCGGGGCAGATGGTGAATTACGTCCTGTAGGTAACGGTTACGGAATTTGGGCAACAGGTAAGCAGGAAAGAATAATACCGGAAGGGTTCGGTGATAAAGATTTTACCATTGAATCTCTTCTGAAACTTCAAGGCCAGTATTCAATAGAAAAGACAGTTTTGCTTCAGGGTGGATTTCTGGGTTTTGAAAACAACTATGTTCATGATGCATCTGTAAAATATCCTGAACGTGTTTGTGGTGCAGCAACTCTTGATCCGTGGTGCAGAAGAGCAGACGGTATTCTTGAAAATTTAATCTGTAATCTTGGGTTTAAAGTATTCAAATTTGAAGTTTCAACGGGTTGCGGTCTTATGGGCAGCCATCCTGCATTTGATTTGGATTGCCCGGAAATGATGAAAATATACGGCAGAATCAACGAAATTCACGGTATTCTTGTTTTTGACTTGGGAAGCCCGGGTGATGCAAGTCATCAGGCAGATGCTGTTGTTAAAATTGCAGAAACATATAAAACAATGCCAATAGTAATCTGTCACTTGGGTTCGTTCAAACTTAACCAGAAAGATGTTTTCCTCAGGGAAATTGAGCTTCTGAAAAAAGATAATATTTAGAGGAACTTTCAAAACGCTGAAAATATCCTCAACTCCTGTATAAAAATTCAAGAATCAACTTGATTGTATCATTCTTTAAGTCATTATCAAATATCGTCACAAAGGATGACTGTATTTTTAGGTAAAAACTGATAATAAGACAGACACCTTTAGCCTCCCTCGGGAGGCTGAATGCTTTTATACTGACTTTTAAGAGGTTCTCAAGCAACTTTTCGTTGCCTGAAGTTTTGCTCTTTGAATAGCACCATTCTCATTCTTTTCATTGTCAATAGTAATACTGCAAGTTCAATATCAAGTCTTGCCTTGAAACCTCTGGAATGTAAATGATCTGGTAGAAAGCATAGTTTAAGTTCACTGTTACTTCTTTCAACTGTAGTACGGGCTTTGTACCTTTCTATCTTTGCAGGATCCATTCCAGGCTTCTTTCCGTTTCTGTCTGCTTTAAAATCTATTACCGGAATCTTTCCCATTTCATATGCAAAATCTTTGACTTCTTTTGAACTGTATCCACTGTCCATAAGTGCATATAAATATGTACATCTTCTGTCTGCCATACGCATCAGTGGAATTGCAAGTCTTACATCATGTACACTTGCTCCTGTTACTGCATAAGATACAGGTATTCCATTGTCATCTACAGCAAGATGGGCTTTGTATCCTATTCTCCAGTCCATATTGCCTTTACTGTTTCTTTTACCTGTAACAGTACATCTGTTTTCAAGAGTTTGTAAGTATTTGTTTACATCGCCATACTTTACAAGTTCTGTTAACTTAATTTTGTCTTCCAGTCTTTGCTTGTATTCTTTTTCTTCTATGGAACCTTTTACCTTTCTGCCTTTTTTAAGATTCTTCTTTTTTTCTGCCTTTACCGGTTTTTCATAAGCATCTATCGGTGTACTGTCTATGCTTAAATTACATACAAGTCTGTCTTTGTAAAATGCTGTTGCAAGTCTTTCATGTAAAGTACTGATATTTATCTTTCCTTCAAGATTCTTTATCTTCCTGGACATTGATGCTTCTGAAACAACCTTTGAATCAAATCCTATTATGAAACGGTAGTTTGGTTCGTTGTTCAATATCTTCAATACTTCTCTGACTGTATTACACCTTCTGTACATCTTGAGCAGTATTACTGCAAGAATCTGAAATGATGAATATCCTTTTCTTCCTGTCCATGGCTCTGAAAACAGGACTCTTTTTTCTTTCGGTAACAGCAAAGATTCTACTGTTGAAAGGTATTTTGAAAACTCTGTTTCTTCTTTGTTGAAAAAACTTGAACGAATTTCATGAAAATTGAAAAGCGGTAGTTGAAAAGAATAGGTGTTGCAATTAAAATTACTCATGGAAAAAGTTCTTCCTTTTTGTTGGGTTTTTAGCAATTACATTTTAACAAAAACAAGAACTTTTTTCTTTATTTACGAGGATTAATTTGAAAACTTTATGCAACTTTCATGCATTCAGTTTTGAGTTTTGAAAGTTGCTCTTGGATATATTGATTATTGTAACAGTTCTTGCAATTTGGATTCATTCTGCAATGCCGGCAAGTGTTTCGTCCCGTGAAAGTTCATCTGTAATGAACTTTATCAGGCCTGTTTTGGAATTATTTGTCGGACGTGGAAATGTTTCTGAGCATTTAGTGAGAAAGCTTGCACATTTTACAGAATACTTTGTGCTTGGTGTTGAATTGTCTTTCAGAAAGAAAAAAAAATTCTTAAACGGTTTGATCATAGCTTTTGTCGTAGCATTTCTTGATGAAACAATTCAGATTTTTTCAGCGGGCAGAAGTGCTCAGATAACCGATGTATGGTTGGATATGTCGGGAGTTCTTACAGCAAGTTTGTTATGCAAGCTGTTGTGTTTAGGAAAGAGAAATCAAAGGGTACCGAGACACATTAAATCCGGTGCATGAAAGCTTGAGGTTCAACTTTTTGAACTTGACTTTGCGTCTTTGTATACCTATTTTTGAAATACCAACGCGACAGATACTTCTTGCTTTGGTTTTCATTTCAAGGTAATCTGTTTTCAGGTAACAAAACATTTGACCGTTATTGGTTTTCCTGTTTTTAGCTGAGGAGTTAATTACAGAGAAGAAAAGAACGAATAAGTGTCCGTTACCTTCAACAGTCTTACTGACATTGGAGGATATTATGGAAAAAACAAAATTTTGGCCGGTTAATTGTATATGGCCCCAGCCCGGAACAAGTTATTACGAATACGACGAACTGACAACAGTCTCAACTCAAGAGCTTAAACTCAGTCCCGAACTTGAGAATCTTGAAGAAATCAAGGATTATTTTGAAAACCCGGACCGATTCAATAAAGAGCCTTACGATTTTGATAAGTTCAAAACCGAAAACGGTGAATTTGATGAAGAATTCTGGGAAGAATGCTTTGAAGAAGAGTATTCAAAACTGAAAATCTATGCAGAACCGGTATTTGAGATAGAAACCATCATTGGTTATGATTTCAACGATGAAAACTTATTAAGACAGGCTTTTACAAGAAGATCGTTTGCCAAGGAATATAATCTGAGAGCATCATGTGAAGAACTTGAGTTTATAGGTGATAGAGCGTTGGAATA
>JAZLGI010000013.1:0-23040 GCA_045616225.1 Sphaerochaetaceae bacterium | reverse complement strand
ACCGGGAGAGCTTGATATTGGCCTAAACTGTACAAAACTACCATCTTCAAATTGAGAGAAAATCGCCTGATCATTTGTGTTACGAATATTTCTTTTTCCTCCGTAAGCCATTTTCTTATAACATCTCATAGCATCGGCCATTGGATTATCAGAGTAGTAATTATCTATACCGTTTTTAACTTCATCTCCGAATCTCCCATTTTCATGGAACTTGAGCTCTTCTTTGTTTGATATTACATTCTTTTCCAAAGAAGCATTTTCCACCCTCGGCTCCTGAAGTTCGTCATTGAAGAAATCATTCAGGTAGTCTTCATCAAAGACCCTTTCAATCTTTGAACCATACTCTGACTCTTTCTCAGAAACATAGTATGTACCATACGAGGAATCTATCTGATACTTTGTACTGATTCCGGAGCCCACTATCAGTCCTCAACGATTTCCTCCTTAAGGTTCTTCATATACGTTGTCCAATCAGGATACTGATAAAACTGTGTCTTAAACTTCAAGTGGTCAGTAAAGATATCCTTTGGCATGGATCCGTAAACAAGTACAACTTCAGGTTCAAGATAATCTATCATTGCTTCAAGACCTGCCTTAAAATGTTTCTTCTCTTCTACTGTTTTAACAAGACCGTAACTTCCGATACTTACAATACTATGCTTTTCAAATCCTAAAAACGCAAGTGGCTCAGGAAAGAACTTTGTTGTATAAGTTCTTTCATCTCCCCATCTGACATTTGGAATTACATAAATACCTTTTTTCTGAAGGTAACAAGCTATTGCATGATTTCTGTATTTATTAATCACCTGTGCTGCAAATGGAGCATCCCAGAACAAAGAAGCATCAGGACTTACTACAGCTTGGAACTTCTTAAACTTCTTAACATAGTCATCAGGATTTCTGAGAATATCTGCAAACTCAATATCGTTTTCATAAAAGCAAAGTGCAAACTGGTTCTCTACAACCTTATCTCTTTTACTGAAAGGACACAGAGCTTTTGGAATAGCAATTATTTCTGGTCCTTTAATGACAGGAATCTGAAACAGGCCATCAAAGAAAGCACCCTTTACCAGTTCAGGATTACATCCGTCTGTGATTACAGCTGTATTTTTTACACCGACTGTCTTCATCGTGGATTCTTTTTTCTTTGTTGCCATTTTTTTCCTCCAATCAAAAATATTTTAACTCTATTCAGCTACAAATAACAGTTATTTTATACGTCTGCTAATCTCCAGCAGCTGTCTTTCATCATCAATAATACTGATTTCAAACGCTTTCTTTCCGGCATCTTTTAATGAAGTTCCGATATGATACAGAACCTTGTTATCAAGAATCATAAACCTATCATGAAATTCATCCGAAAACTTAATTGCAAGATTTCCATATTGATTATTAAAATCAGAAATCTCTTTTGTTGTCAGTTTGCAACCTTTATTGCTTGTTATCAGACTAACTGAGACTCCGGTCTTTTTCTTGGATAACAAATCCAAAGTCCCGGTATCTACATAATTATCAATCAGAACAATTACTTCCTTTGCTTTGGAAATAATATCTGCCAAGCAGGAAAAAGCATCAAACAGTTGCCCTTTGAAAAACAATTTATTATTTACAGCTAAATTCTTTTCTTCCAGTTGTTCCACTCTTTTTGATAACGCAGCTTGGTTGCTGTCTATCCGGTTTACTACATTCACAAGGTTTAAGTAGTTTTCCTGACTTACAGTTACTCTGGAAGAATCAATCACATAACCTTTTAACAAATACTGCTTTAAGACGTTGTTTGCCCAGCGTCTGAAAACAGTTCCACGTTTGGAATTTACTCGATAACCTACAGCGATAATCATATCAAGGTTGTAGATTTTATGTTTACGTCTAATTACTCTATCACCCTCATTTTGAACCTGTTCCAAAATGGAACAAGTTGAAGGTTCTAATTCTCCGCATTGAATTATGTTTACTGTATGCTTCACTATTGCAGGTCTGTTAACACCAAAAAGTGCAGCCATTTCTTCGACTGAAAGCCAAACTGTATCTTCTTTTGGACTTACACTTACTTCAAGCTCAAACTCATTATCAACGAATTTTACAATCTCATAACCATCTTCCATACGCACCTCAAAAAAAAAAGAACAAAAACTTCCTATGTTCCCATAAAAATGTCTTTGTTCCCTATTTTTGAAGTTTAATATATTACTTGTTATTTGTAAAGTGTTTTATCTGGACTTCTTAGCTGTAAATCTGGTCTTTTGCTCCTGCACCGCTTTGGCCTTTGCCTTGGCACCAACCTTTTTAGCTTTTGGAACAGCTTTGGCTTTTCCGCCTTTTGCTTGAACTTTATCGGGCTTTTGAGCCTTCTTTAAGTCTTGCGTTTTAGAACTCTTGACCTTCGTGTTTTGACCAAGCTTGTGATTACTTACACTTCTTTCACGTTCTCTCAAATCTATTTCTATTGGAACGAGTTTGAATCCCAAGTCCTTTCTTATGCAGTTTTTAAGATACTGAACATAAACTTGCGGAAAATCTTTCTTTCTATTGATAAAGAAAAGAAATTTAACAGGAGAAGCAGAAATCTGAGTTCCATAATAAACCTTATAATGCCCTTCTGACCCTCTTGGCGGCTGGTATGCTTCTCCCCAAACTTTCAGAGCTTCATTTAATACTGCCGTATCTGTGCGCTTTTGAAGTTGAGCATATACTTTTAGAACAGTATCCAACATTATGTCTATATTTTTTGCTTTTGCAGCACTTATAAACTCAATCGGTGCAAAATTCAGTATAGGAAACAAAAATCTTACTCTGTCTTCAAGAGCCTGTTGCTCATTGGCAAGACCTGAAAGAAGATCTATTTTATTGAGAACAATAACAACTCCCTTACCTCTTCTGACAATTAAGTTGGCAATCTTTTTATCCTGTTCTGCAAGACCTTCAACAGAATCAACTACCAAAAGAACGACATCTGCTTCATCTATTGTCTTTATTGCTCTGTTTACAGAATAATACTCTACATCTTCTTCAACCTTTGCTTTTCTTCTGATTCCCGCAGTATCAAGAATTGTAAAATCTGTTCCCTTATATCTGAAACTTCCTTTTACAACATCTCTAGTTGTACCTGCAATTGGACTAACTATAGAAAGGTCTTCTCCCGTAAGAAGATTTGTCAAAGTACTCTTTCCGGTATTTGGCTTTCCCAAAACTGCAAGTTTTAAACTATGTTTATCTTCTTCTTCCTGCAAATCTGTTGCAGAATCTGTTTCATCATCTAAATCAAGCATTCCCAAAAGTGTTTCTTCAAGAACATCAATTCCAAGACCATGGGAAGAAGAAATACCTACAATTCTTTGATAGCCAAAAGAAAAATAGTTCCAAATAAGGTCTTCTCTTGTAGGATCATCTATTTTGTTTATTGTAAGTACTATTTTATCTGTATACGGCCGAAGACGTTTTAACAACATTTGATCTTCCGGAGTAACAGAAGTACATTCCATGAGAAAAATAATAGCATCTGCTCCATCAAGAAGAGACAGACTTTTTTTTGAAACAAGCTCATCAAAGCCTTCCAAATCAAGTTTTATTCCACCGCTGTCTGTAAGATTAACTGCATGCCCGCCAAGAATCCACTTTTCAGAAATAGGATCTCTTGTAACTCCCGGAGTTGGGTCTGTAATTGCCCTTCTCTTTCCAACGAGCCTGTTAAACAATGTTGATTTTCCTACATTAGGACGACCTATTATTACTACACTCTTCATAGGCCGAATATAACAAAAAAAAGCAAAAGTATAAAGAGATTGGGCTGGAACAAGATTCAATCTACCTTGTTGTTAACAAGCTTTTCAGGATTATCAGAACAGGAAATACAAAGAAACACCAAGATAAATGTAATAAGTGAAATAAAAACTTTCTTGTAGGTAAATGTCCTGTATGGGGAGGTCAAATGCAGATGAATGAAAAAAGCTTTATCAACTGTCAAAACACTTCACTCAGAAGATATCAGTATCAAACACAAAAAATGAGAACAACTGGATAAAGCTTAAAAAATGTAGTTAATCTAAATGAAATAACTTGCGTGTACTCACAAAATATTTCAGTTAGATTATTGGAAAAGCTCACAAGTTATGGTAGATTTTAATCGGAAAGAAGGAGACAAAAATGGAATTTACCCGTGAAAAGCAACTAAAAGAGCTGATAAGTGCAGAAAACAATCACATGATTAAGATTGTAACCGGAATACGAAGATGCGGTAAATCCTACCTTTTAAATAAAATCTTCCGTGAATATTTGGGCAACAAAGGAATAAAGGAAAGCCATATTATTTCATTTGCTTTTGACTTTGATGGAGACATAGACAATCTTGATTCGTATTTTCCGGATGAGCCCACCAAAATTCATATTAAAGGAACAAAAGATTCTTTTGTTGTAAATTCCAAGAAGTTCAGAGCCTTCATAAAGGATAAAACAAAAGCAAAAGGCAATTATTATCTTTTGCTGGACGAAGTACAAAACCTGGAAAACTTTGCCGGAACATTAAACGGATTTCTAAACTATGAAAATTATGATGTATACGTAACAGGCAGTAATTCAAAATTTCTATCATCAGATATAGCAACTGAATTCAGAGGCCGAGGAGATATTATTAATTTGTATCCACTGACCTTTAAAGAAATATACGATGCTTTTGGAGGAGATAAGACAGAGGCCCTTGATAATTACCTAAGGTACGGAGGGCTTCCGCTATGTGTACTTTCTGCTTCAGATGAGCAAAAAGAAAAATATCTTTTGTCCGGATACAAAACAATATATGCAAGAGATATTATCGAACATGGCAAAATAAAACATGAAAGCGAATTTAATGTACTCTCGGAGATAGTTTCCTCTTCTATCGGTTCTTTAACCAATACAAAAAAAATAGTTAATACCTTTAAATCAAAAGAAAACAGCAATATCTCAAACAATACTGTTTCAAGGTATCTTTCTTTGATGAAAGATGCTTTTGTTATATCAAAAGCAAATCGATACAACGTGAAAGGCAGAAAATACATTGCTTCTCCTTGTAAATACTATTTTTCTGATCTTGGAATAAGAAATGCAATTCTTCAATTCCGCCAAGTTGAGAAAACACATTTGATGGAAAATCTGATATACAACGAACTTTTATACCGAGGTTTTAATGTTGATGTTGGAGCCGTCGAAAAGTATGAATTGAATAAAGCAGGATCTTACTCAAAGAAAAACCTTGAAGTGGACTTTGTAGCAAATAAGGGATCTTTACGTTATTACATTCAGTCTGCCTTTTCTATTGAAGATGAAGCAAAAAAACAGCAGGAAGAAAAGTCTTTAGATCAGTTGGATGATTCTTTTAAGAAAATTATCATAACTTATGGACTGGCTAAACCTTATTACAATGGAAAAGGATACCTTGTCATTGGTTTAATAAACTTCTTATTGGACAACGATGTAACGAACAGTTAAATCATTTCTTCCATTTAATAATGATTTAGCTATTAACTTTCTCCACTCCTACAGCCTTAACAGAAATGCATCCTTTTGTTTAAACATGCTTTATGGATACCACTTTTGCTATTTTTTCAGTTTTGGTATTGATAACACGACATTTTAATCAATAATAACCTGTGAGAAGGATTAAATATGGATTTGTTATTTAGAAGTGAAAAGTATCTTGTGCATACCAAGTTTAGAAATTCCTATTATTTATTTGTAAAGAACCAATAGTTATTATTTTTCGGAAATAAAACTTAAAAACACATACCATGAGGTTTAATATTCAAAAACACCCCTACTCTCATTTCGGATTTTTGTGGACTTTTATTTCTGGTTTTTGCTTAAGCTTCCTACAGGAGCCAGGCCATATAAGGAGGAATACAAAGAACTTCATCCCTATAAGTCAAATTTTTCGGGTGAATGACAAAACATTCTCCAATCCTGCTTTTGAACCTTTCCTTAAATCTGTTCAATGAAACAGTTGTATATTTTTTTGAAGACTTTACCTCTATAGGAAAAACTTTATAATGCAATTTATCATTGTTTGAAATCAAGAAGTCTATCTCAATATCATTTCTATGTTTTTCCTTGGAATAGTGAGTATAGAAATAAAGCTTATGACCATTGGCTACAAGCATCTGAGCAATGGCATTCTCAAACAGCATTCCTTCGTTTAGTGATAACTTATCTGTAAGAATTTGCTTGTAAACTTCTTCTTTTAATAGAGCATTTTCATCAAATGCGTGGCTTACCAATAGTCCAGTATCACTCAGATAACATTTGATATAAGAACGTTCTTCATTAAGAGAAAGCCCAACATTAGGATCAGAACATAGAAAACACTCATTGGAAATCATAGAATCAGATAGCCAATAGAACGTTTCTTCATATCTATCTGCATAAGTACCATCTGTAATATCTTTAAAAACTACCCGCTTTTCATGCTTGGACAGTAATGCAGGAATCTGATCATATATTGCAAGAACTTTGCTTCTGTATTGTGCATTGATTTTCATAATATCTTCTCTGTAAAGAGAGAGAATATCGCGTTTCTCAATGTCGGCTTTTTCAAAACTTTTATGGTTTTCCAAATATGCAACAACCGCTTTCGGCATTCCTCCTACCAAAAGATATTGCTTGAACAACAGCATGGCCTTGTCGTGAAGTCCTCTTTCCAGCGGTGTTTTTTCTTCAAAACATTTTTTTATATACTTCAGCAGTTCTTCTTCTCCAAGTGCTAAAGAAAATTCTTCAAAATCCATGGGATACATACTTATGTGACGTTCTTCGGAAGGAATAACAATGTTTTTTACATTTTCCTTGATAGAAATAAGGGAACCGGTCTCCAAGTAATCATACCTGCCGTCTGCAACCAAATACTTGATAGCAGCTCTGGCCTGTGGAAACATCTGAACTTCATCAAAAACTATCAGAGTGTTTCTTTCCTTGAAAGTTACCCCATAGTGTGCCTGCAGCAACATAAACAGATTATCCAAGTTGTTCAGGTACTTTTCAAAATAACTTTCTACTTCTTTATCTTTTTTTGCAAAGTCAATAATCAGGTAGGTTGAATATTCGTTTTTTGCAAATTCTTCAGCAACTGTACTTTTACCTATACGTCTTGCACCTTCAATTAAAAGAGCTTTAGTTCCTTTGCATTCTTGTTTCCATTCTAGAAGTTTTTCATAAATTTTTCTTTGAAGTATCATTACCAAATCTCCAAATTACCAGCAATTTCCAAGACTAAAATATCATATTTGTTGATTATGCGCAATGTCAAACAAGTATTATTTGTTGATTATACGCAGTGTTCAAAAGACCCGAATTGTTGATTATACGCAACCAAGGTACTTGTCGGTGCTTCTCCTTTCACACTTATTAAACAGTACACCTATGAAGATTTTGTTCAGAGTTGATAAAGCTGATTTAAATCAATGATATAGTATTCCGGCTTATCCGCAATAATCTTTGACACTCCTTGAGAAACACCATTTTTTGAAAAGATCATGAACCATTTTGTTTTACCTTCAAAACATAAAGAAGAATCTTGAAGATTTCTCAGTTCTTTTTCATCAAATGGCTGTTCGGTACATTTACATTCGCAAATTAGAACATTTTCCTCATTGTAAGCTACCAAGTCTATCTCTTCAGCTCTTTTCAAAACTGGATTACTTCCCCACCATCTTCCTAAATTTTCTGCAAAAAAATGCATCTTGCCGTTGTAGAATAATTCCTTGAGATAAGTTTCACATACATTTTCAAATCTATGCCCTACAAAAGCCATAAGTGTTTCTTTTGTTATCTTATTTTCAAAAAATTTTTGAGGAGATATAAGGCCGTTCAACATGCTTCTGTACTTATAAATGAAAGTAAAATAGAAAGAAAAATAGTTGTCACATATAGAGTACAACGTATTTCTTGATTTTGCCTTTTCTCCGCACGGAATCTCTTTTTTTACCAGACCTAAATCTATAAGAACTCTTAAATACTTAGCAATTTTGGCTGAGTCTTCATCTATCTTGTTTTTAATATCTCCAAAATCAGATGATTCTGCGCCGATAGCATAAAGGATTTCCCTGTAAAAATATATTTCCTTTAATTCCATTCGTAATAACGTATCAACTTCATTAAAAAGATAGCCGGTAGGAACAAGACAGTTTTTTATTATATTTTCCTCAATACTCAACCTATCATCAAATAAAGAAAGATATAAAGGTATCCCGCCCAAAACAGAATATGCTATGAGTTTTTGCTCCGGATTATAATTTGGGTAGAATTCCGATGCTTCTTTGAAATCAAAAGGCAACAACTTAATTTCTGCCGTTTTTCTTCCATAGAGCGGTTTTGATGAATTATCTATGATATCTTCTATCACAGACACTTCCGAACCGCAAAGTATAAGAAAAATGTTCTTCTTTCTGAATATATTGTCTATAGCATTTTGTAACCTTGTATCAAATGCAGAATCAGAAGAAAAAAGGTATGTGAATTCATCTATTATCAGAACCAGTCTTTTGTTTGATTCATATTTATCAAAAAATGAATAAACATCATTCCACGTTTGAAATGATTTTAGATAATCTCCGCAATGAAGCACTGCATCAAGAGAAGAACAAAAGTTCCTTACATTGTTTTTTTCAGAGGACTTATCTGCTGCAAAAAAAACGGAGTTTTCTGCATGTAAACTTGCAAAATGACTCAGTAAATATGATTTACCTACTCTTCTTCTACCATGAACGATAAGCATTTCAAACTTTTTTGAATTGTAAAGAGAATCCAAAAATTCAAGTTCTTTCTTACGTCCTACAAATAATGCATCTTTCATAACTATTAACTCCAAAGTTACTAACTCTAAAGTTAATTATATTGAAATCCCAACAACAAGCAAGTGTTTTAACTTTTACTTTTAATTCTTGCACCTCCAAGTTATTGGAGAATTTTACGGTAGAACAACCAAAAATCTTCTTTCTGAACTATTAGAATACAGTGACCCTTTTGGAAAAATTAACAGACTCTTAACAGATTATTGAAGCTTATTATGAGTTATTGTAATCTAAATGTGTGATTATTGAAGATTATCAAAACGAGATTTCTCCTCTTAGATCTCAACGAAAAAGAGACACTTCCGGAATAAAAGTTTTTTTTGCTTTTTTTGGGGCGTGGATAGTCTTGGCAATAATTACCATGGCTCTTTTCTTTAAACCAATAAAACAAACCTTACAGCAAACAGATGCCATATATGTTCTCAGAAATGTTACACGTTTAAGAAAAAATCTTAATCTAAGACCCGCAAATCTTTGTTTTGTCAATCTTTCAAGTGGAGAACCTGTCTTGGTTTACATAAATACAAAGGTAGAGAAAGGAGGCTCCTCAGAATATCATGATGTTCTGGAAGGACTGCTTTCAGGCCCGGGAGAAGACGCTTTGAAGGAAGGAAATGTAAGTTTAATCGCAGAAAAAACAAAATTGGAAGGATTCGCCTATTCTACTGATATCTGTTTTGTATGTCTCTCTTCAGAATTTCTTGAAAGCCCAAACTTGGAAATTGCAAAAAAACAAATTGTAGAAACAATAAAAAATCTGAACCCTTCATTAAACGAAGTAGTAATAATTATTAACGGTCAGGAATACTGATTCAAACAAGAATTGAGAAAACTCTCTTTGGACATGCCTTTATAAACTTCAGATTCCGGTCTTAAAAGAACCAAGAACTCTGTATTCCCCTTATGGCCTTTGATTGGAGAAACAGTTGCTTTGCAAATTGCTATTTTCTCCTGAGACAAGATATCAAAAACATTTTCAAGAGTATCATGAAGCAAAACAGGATCGTTAATAACACCGGAAAAATTCTCCTGCCACTTTGGAACTTCAAATTGAGGTTTGATTAACGCAATCATCCAATTCTGTTTTGTAAGTGAAAGAACATGAGTTGCCGCACCTCTTATAGATCTGAAAGACAAATCTGCTACTGCAGCATCAGGAACAGGATTCAAATCTGTTTTTTCCAAAGCCATAATATTTGTTTTTTCATGAACAACAACTTTTGAATTGTTTCTAAGTTTGAAATCAAGAAGGTTCCAACCTACATCTACACAATGAACAGCCTTTGCCCCTCTTTGTAACATGCAATCAGAGAACCCTCCGGTGGAAGATCCCGCATCAAGCATTACCAAATCTGAAACATTAATTTCAAATTCATCCAAAGCTTTTTCAAGCTTAAAACCACCTCTGGAAACATATTTGGGGAAGATTATGTCCACAGAAGAATCTTTTGGAAACATCTGTTTTGTATCTGTACACAATTCTCCGTTTACATAGACATTATTGCAAACAACAAGAGCTGCTGCCTTGTCTTTATTCAACTGAGAATCTTTGGAAAGAAGAAGTTGAATGACAGACACTTTTGCCATTAAAAAACCAACCTCTCAATACTTACTGCCTTGCCGGTATCTTTCTCACTTACAACAAGAACTCCGTGAATTTCTGCAGGTGCATCATAAACCTGAACTTTTAACGGTAATTGAGTAAGCTGTTTTTTTATTGAACAACTTGGATCACTGCCTATTATGCTTCCTTTTGGACCACACATTCCAAGATCTGTAATGTAAGCAGTCCTGTTTGGAAGAATTCTTTCATCTGCAGTCTGAACATGTATGTGAGTTCCCACAACTGCTGTAACTTTTCCGTCCAGAAACATTCCCAATGCTTCTTTCTCTTCAGAAGATTCTGCATGGAAATCAACAAAAATATTTTTAACAGGACTCTTTCTCACAAGATCAGAAGCCCATTTGAAAGGATCTTCAATAGGAAACATATTTAACCTACCCTGAAGGTTAATTACGCAAATATCTCCAACCACAGTCATTCCATGTCCACAAACCAGATTTCCATAGTTTGCAGGTCTGAGTATTCTGTCATTTGAATCCAAAAACGGAAGAATCTCTTCTTGTTCCCAGATATGATTACCACTGGTAATAACATCACAACCGTTGTCAAACAAAAGATTCATGTTTTCAATGGAAAGACCAAAACCTCTGCAGGCATTCTCTCCGTTTACTACAACATAATCTGCTTTGGTTTTTTTTATGAGATTCTTAAGCTTAAGAAATATAACCCTGCATCCGGGATCTCCATAGACATCTCCAAGTAGCAGGGTTCTAATCAAATCAGCGGGCATATTCTACTGCACGCGTCTCGCGGATAATCGTAACTTTGATTCTTCCAGGATATCTGAGTTCTGCCTCAATTCTAGAAGCAATACCCTTTGCAATTTCCTTGGCCTTATCATCATTTACAGCATCTGAATTAACCATGATTCTAAGTTCACGTCCGGCTTGAATAGCAAAAGCTTTTTCAACGCCTTCAAATGATACAGCTATAGATTCAAGGTTTTCCAATCTCTTGATGTAATTATCAAGTGTTTCTCGTCTGGCACCAGGTCTTGCTGCGGAAATAGCATCTGCAATCTGTACAATTGTGCTCTCAATACAAATTGGCTCTACATCACCATGATGAGAATGAATTGCATTAACAACTCTGGCATCTTCACCAAGATTCTTTGCAAGTTCTGCACCAAGTTCTGCATGGTTTGATTCGCTTTCTGTTGCAATTCCCTTTCCTATATCATGGAGAAGTCCTCCACGACGGGCAATTTCAACATTTGCTCCTACTTCACTGGCTATCATTCCTGCTATAACAGCAACTTCACGGGAATGGGAAAGTACATTCTGTCCGTAACTTGTTCTGAAGAACAATCTTCCAAGAGCCCTGATAGTTTCCTGACTCATGTTGTGTATTCCAAGGTCAAAAACAACCTTTTCACCTTCTTCAGCACAAATTCTGTTTACTTCTTTAGTAACCTTTGTGACAACTTCTTCTATACGTGCAGGATGAATTCTTCCATCTTGAACAAGACGTTCAAGGGAAACTCTTGCTATCTCTTTTCTCACAGGATCAAAACATGAGATAACTACTGCTTCAGGAGTATCATCAATAATAACATCTACACCTGTAAGTGTTTCAAGAGCACGTATGTTTCTTCCTTCACGGCCAATTATTCTTCCCTTCATTTCATCAGAAGGAAGGCTTACAGAACTAACCGTTACTTCACTGCTTACCTCTGTTGCAAGCCGTTGTATTGAAGAAACAATAATATCACGGGCAACTTTATCTGCTTTTGCTTGTGCATCTTGCTCAATTTTATTAATGACGACCTGAGCATCTTTGTGAGCTTCATTTTGCATTCTGTCAATGAGAAGATTCTTTGCCTCTTCTGATGACATTCCTGCTACTCTCTCAAGTTCACTTTGCCACTTTTCTTCACATTCGCAAATCTGTTTCTCGCGTATATTGAGTTTTACTTCTTTATCCTGTTGCTTAATCTTGATGGATTCAAGATCTTCCTGAGTCTTTTCTAGGTTTTCTTCCTTTTGCTGGAGTCTTCTCTCCATTCTCTGAAGATCTGCTCTTCTTTCACGAGCCTCATGCTCGTTCTGAAGTTGCTCTTGCAAAAGTCTATCTCTACCCTCGAGCAAGATTTCCTTGCTTTTGGCTTCGGCATCTCTTATTGCTTCTTCATTCAGTCTGAGTGCTTTTTGCTCAACTGAAGTAAGCTTAAACTTTCCATAAAGCCAGCGTCCAAGCCAGCCAATTCCTAAACAACCAAGACAAAGAAGGATGATTAATACAACCATAGTATCCTCCTTTACCTATTTTATCCTAAGATAATCAAGTCCAGGTGTCAAGAAAGGTAGGAAAAATCACTTATAAAAGCGTTTTAAAACTTCAGCTCTCTTTATCTTTTTGGATGAAGTTGTCTCTAAAGCACTATCCAAAACAGTAATTTTTGTTATTCGTTTATAAGGTTGCATTTTTCTATTGACCTCAGAAACAATCTCTTCAATTCTTGTCTGAATTTCTTCATCTGTTTTTTCATTTTTAAGCTGTTCTGACGGTAAAGCGAGCAACCTTATTCCTTCATTTTTTGCACCTTTTTCAATCTCATAAGGAATAATACACACCTGTTCTAATTCAGAATACAGTTGGAACATGTCTTCTATCTCTTCAGGGAATATATTTTTTCCTCCGTCTGAGACAATAATATTCTTCTGTCTTCCTGTAAGATACAAATAACCGTTTTTATCTATATGTCCAATATCTCCAGTGTTCAGCCATCCGTCGGAATTGATAATTTCTTCTGTTGCTTCAGGGTTTTTATAATAACCTTTCATAACAATTGGACCTCTTATATAAATAAGTCCGTTGCCGTCTTTGTCAGGATTTACAATTCTCTGTTCTACGTTTGCAATAGGCATACCAACAGAATCTGCAACAAAAGCATAAATAGGATCAAGATGAGTAATTGGAGAAGTCTCAGTCATTCCATAACCCTGAACAAAATCAATTCCAAGTTGATGGAACATTTTTATTGTAGACAATGGAAGAGGACCACCTCCGGAAATGCAAATTCTCACATCTTCAAAAGCAATTTTGTCCAAAAGTTCTTTAAAAAGTCTCTTTCCGAAATTGATATGGAAAACATCTCTGAAAAAACCTGAAATTGCCATCATGGTCTTTACCAAGAAATAAGAAAATGCACCTTTTTTCTTTACACCATCCATCAATGCCTGAATAATCTTGTTAAAAATTAAAGGTACAGCCAAGAACATGGTAACATGTGCTTGTTTCATATCGGACAAAATCTTGTTAAAAGCCATTTTTTGTCCCATAACAAGATGAGCACCAACAGAAAAAGATTCAAGGAAAATTGCCTGAAGAGTATATGCATGGTGAATTGGCAATACTGCATAAAAAACATCTGTATTGTAGATATTCATACTTGATTGAGCGTAAAAACAATCACTTACAAGGTTGTCATTTGTAAGCATTACCCCTTTTGGATTTCCCGTTGTTCCACTTGTAAAGAGAATAGCCGCAACTTTCTGTCCTGCAGACTCAAGTATGATATCGCATTCTTCTTCAGGAAGATTCATAACATCTTCTGTGTTTAATTTTCCAATGGAAAGATTCTTTGCACAATTAATTCTGCTTGAATCTCCAATGATGAAGTCTATATCTCCAAAAGAAACAAGTTTTTCAACCTCTTCAGCAGAATAAGCACAATCCATAGGAACTACAATTGCTCCTGCATATAGAACTCCAACAAATGCAATTGCCCATTGAACGGAATTTTTACCGGAAACTGCAACATGACTGTCTGAAGTAATTCCCTGCTTTTTAAGATAAGAAGCAAGTGCTATTATTTTCTTCTCTGCCTCACTGTAAGTTACACTGATTGCATCTGAACCAAATTGAGACCAACAAAGTCTATCAGGATTCCTCTGTGCAGATATATGGAACAGTTGAGCAATAGTAGGCCACTCTCCTTCAAACTCCTTTCCTCTGTATTGATCAAGAAAAAGCCAAGGTCTAATGTTGTCCTTCATCTATGTTTCCTCCAAAACCAAACATAATTTATGTTGGCAAAAACAAGAGGTAAATCATAATTTTTTACTAAATTCCAATATAGTGAAGATTAACTAATAATCTTTTTATAGTCTGGCAGAGATTTACTATTAGTAAGAAAATAAAAAAACAGGAGTCTGAGACTCCTGCTTTACCTCATAGAGGTTTTTCCAAAAGGTTTCAACCTTTCTTTTCTGCCTTGGCTTTCTTTTCCGGCTTCTCTGTTTTCTTAGTAAGCTCAAGAATTGCCATGTCGGCAGCATCACCAAGACGATTCTGTGTCTTGATAATACGTGTGTAGCCACCGTGAACGTCTGCATAAAGCGGAGCAATTTCGGTGAACAGCTTGTTGACGACTGCTTCATCATAAAGAACTGCAGATGTAAGTCTGCGGTTGTGAACATCATCAACTTTTGCCCTTGTAATCATCTTTTCTGCGAGCTTCTGGACTTCCTTTGCTTTTGCTTTGGTTGTCTCGATTCTCTCATAGCGGAACAAACTTGTTACCATGTTGCGCTTAAGAGCCTTGCGTTCTGCAGAACTTCTGCTAAGAGCATTGAATCCAATCTTATGCTTCATTGTCCTCTTCCTTGTTGCCTGAGACAATTGTAGTCTTCAGGACACTATAATCTGTCATACCCAGTCCAAGGTTCCATTCCTTGAGCTTGTCTTTGATTTCAGAGAGAGATTTCTTTCCAAAGTTTCTTGTCTTTGCAATCTCTTCTTCAGTCATTTTTGTGAGGTCTCCAATTGTGCGGATGTTTGCATTCTTCAAACAGTTGCTTGAACGAACTGTAAGTTCAAGTTCTTCAACTGATGTAGAAAGAATCCTGCGAACATTCTCTTCACCTTCATCTTCCTCATTTGTTGTGTTTACCAAACTTTCATCAAAATTGATGAAAATGGAAAAATGATCTTTTGCAATTTTTGCAGCTTCTGCGAGAGCATTTTCCGGAGTAATAGTTCCATCTGTCCAAATCTCAAGATTAAGCTTGTCATAGTCATTTCTCTGACCGACACGAGCTGGCTCTATTGAATATTTGACACGTGTTACCGGTGAGAAGATTGCATCAATTGGAATTGTTCCAAATGTTTCAATGTGGTCAAAACTGTTTTCAGCAGGTTCATATCCTCTGCCAAAATCAATCTGAACAAGCATTTCAATATTTGTATCTTCCATCATGTCAAAAATCTCAAGATCCTTGTTGATAACAGTGACTTGATCTTTTTCAAAATCTGCACCTGTAACAACACCCGGGCCCTTGCACTCGATAGAAATTGTTGTACTTGTAATATCTTCAGGCATTGTCAGTCTAAGTTTCTTTAGTCTGGCAATAATCTCACATATATCCTGTTTGACACCCGGAAGAGCTTCAAACTCACTGGAAATCTGATGAGAACCGTTCTCATCATTACAAGTAAACCAAACTGCAGTGATTGCGTATCCCTGTATTGAAGACAAAAGAACTCTGCGAAGAGTATTACCAATTGTTGTTCCAAAGCCTCTCTCAAATGGATAAGCTGAAAACTCACCATAATTAGCTTCACTCTTGCCATGCAACATGGAATATGTTCTTGGGATTTTAAAACCAGCCATAAGGTTTTTTCTTGCCATCAATCACTCCTGTTTCCTGTTTAAGGTTTATTAACGTGAATACAACTCAACGACCAACTGCTCGTTGACGCCCTCAAGTTCCTTGACTTCCTCTCTTCTAGGGACTGCAACAAACTGACCTTTCATATTATCAGCATCTACTGTAATCCAAGGGCAAACACCACTCTTCTCAACCTCAAGAAGATTCTCCTTTATGAGAACCATGTTCTTTGACTGAGCAGCAATCTCAATTACATCACCGGCTTTGAGTCTGTAAGATGGAATGTCAACACGCTTTCCATTTACAAAGATGTGACCGTGTCCGACAAGCTGAGCTGCCTGTGAACGGCTACATGCAAAATGCATTCTGAAAACAACATTATCAAGTCTTCTTTCGAGAAGCTGAATAAGGTTGTCACCTGTCTTACCAGGAAGTCTGTTAGCTTCCATAAATGTAAGATAGAACTGCTTTTCAAGCATGCAGTAAATTCTCTTGAGCTTCTGCTTTGCACGAAGCATCAATGCGTAGTCTGTTGGCTTCTTTGCACGAGCCTTAGGATCTTTTCCAGGAAGTCCACACTCTGCCGGATTATTCATAGGGCATTTAGCAGAAAGACATCTGGAACCCTTGAGAAAGAGTTTAGCTCTCTCAGCTCTGCAATATCTGCATTTTGGTCCTGTATATCTAGCCATAATTTCTAATTCTCCCTCTCGTCAGATTCTTCTTGTCTTTCTAGGTCTGCATCCATTGTGAGGAATTGGAGTTACATCACGAATGGACTTTACCTTAAGTCCAAGTCCACCAAGAGCACGGATAGCAGACTCGCGTCCCTGACCTGGGCCCTTAACGAATACATTGACTTCTCTCAAACCATAGTCGAGAGCCTTTTTACCTGCTGTCTCACAAGTAACCTGTGCTGCATAAGGAGTTGACTTCTTAGCACCACGGAATCCAAGTCCACCGGCACTTGACCATGAGAGAGCATTACCGCTGATATCAGTAAAAGTAATGATAGTGTTATTGAAGGTAGCCTGAACGTAGACATTGCCTTCGAAAACGGTCTTCTTGACCTTTGTTTTACGTTTTGCGTTAGCCATCTGTTACTCCTTACTTCTTCTTACCAGCAATAGTCTTTTTCTTACCCTTACGTGTACGAGCATTAGTCTTAGTTCTCTGTCCACGTACAGGAAGACCCTTTCTGTGTCTCAGACCGCGATAGCAGCCAATATCCATAAGTCTCTTGATATTAAGATTGACCTGAGTGCGAAGTCTTCCTTCAACAGTATAGTCATTCTCAATAACCTTACGAAGTTCTGCGAGAACTTCAGCACTGAGTGTGTTAATGCGAACATTAGGATCTACACCACACTTTGTACAAATCTCAACAGCTGAAGTCCTTCCTATTCCGTAGATGTATGTCAAAGCAATCTTAACAGCTTTGTTTGGTAAGTCTACACCTGCAATTCTTGCCATTAAAGGCCTCCTGAATTATTTCTGTCTCTGTTTATGCTTAGGGTTCTCGCAAACAATGCGTACAACTCCAGCTCTTCTAATAACCTTGCACTTATCGCACATAGGTTTAACGCTAGCTCTAACTTTCATGATGGTCTCCTCTTTTACAGATTGTTCTTGAATTTCTTAGAACCAACAAATCCATCAACGTAGTGGTTCTGCATAATGCCTTCAACCTGTCTAATCATTTCAAGCTCAACACCAACAAGAATAATCAATGATGTACCACCAAAGAGCATTGCAACTGATGCCGGGAACTTGAAGATCAGCTGGATCAATGTTGGAACCAAGGCAATGAAAGCAAGGAAAAGTGAACCAGGAAGAACAATACGTGAAAGAACCTTCTTCAGGTAATCATAAATCTTCTCCGGTCTTACTCCTGGAATTACACCACCGTTGGCTCTGATTTGATCAGCAGCCTGCTTTGGGTCTAGAGCTACACTTGTATAGAAGTATGCAAATGCGATGATCAGGACTGTATAAATAATAAGGTATGGGGCTCCTGAAGGATCAAGGAAATTTGCTACACTCTGTAACCATTTAACATTTGAGCCAAGTGAACTTGCAATCTGTAGAGGGAATGAAAGGATAGCAGAAGCAAAAATAACCGGAAGGACTCCGCTAGGGTTTACCTTGTAAGGAATGTAAGAGCTCTGTGCACCTACAATTCTTCTTCCTACAACACGCTTAGCATAGTTAACCGGAATTCTTCTTTCGCCCTGTTCCTCAAAGACAACAAGAACCATAACTACAATGAAAACAGCAACTACAAGGACAACAAGAACAGGATTGATAGAACCGTTAGAAATACCTGCAACTAATGTTGAGAAAGCTGAAGGAATTCTTGCCACGATACCGGCCCAAATCAAAAGGGAGATACCATTTCCGATACCAACCTGAGTGATTCTGTTACCAAGCCAAATCAATGTCATTGTACCAGCTGTTACAGTAAGCATGGCAATCAAAGTGAATGCAACCATGTTAATTGTGATTACGTTGTTAAAACCAGGATAAGCTTTAATGCTCTTGGCATAAACAGTAACTACAAAAGACTGAAGCAAACAAACAATGATTGTTCCATATCTGTTAATCTTCTCAAGCTTTCTTCTACCGTCGGCATCCTCGCCCCATTTCTGGAGCTTAGGAATAACGATAGTAAGAAGCTGAAGAATAATCTGCATTGAAATGTAAGGCATTACACCCAATGTAAATAATGAGAAATTTGAGAATGCTCCACCTGAGAAGAAGTTCAAATACTCTGTAATTCCCAAAGTACCTGACTCACTCTGCATTAGGAAATACTTCTGAAGAAGGTTTGGATCAACACCCGGAACAGGAATGACAGTACCAATTCTGGTAATAGCCAAAAGTCCAAGAGTAATCAGAATCTTCTTTTTAAGATCTTTAATTCTGAAAATTTCTGAAAGGGAATTTGACATAAACTCTTCTTCCTATTATTTGATTTCTCCACCAGCAGCCTTAATTTTCTCTGCAGCAGTTTCAGAAACCTTAAGTCCCTCGATAATTACCTTCTTGGTAATCTCACCATTTGCAAGAATTTTGGCTTCTGTCTCATAACCCTTGACAATGCAAAGATCTTTAAGAGCCTGAAGGTTAACTGTCTCACCGTCTTTGAATGATTCTTCAATCATCTTGAGAGAAACAACAACATACTCTTTCTTAAATGGATAGTTTGAGAATCCTCTTCTTGCAACTCTACGATAGAGAGGCATCTGTCCACCTTCAAAACCAGGGCGAACTCCACCACCTGAACGTGAATTCTGACCGTTGAAACCTCTTCCGCAAGTTCTTCCCTTGGAGGATGCACCACGACCAACAACTGTGTTCTTTTTGTTTGCACCTGCCGGAGCAATAATCTGTGCCATTATTTGACCTCCTCGACCTTAACAAGGTGTTCAACAACACGAATCATACCCTTTGTTACCGGAGAGTTTTCCTTGATAACAAAGCTATTGATTTTACCAAGTCCAAGAGCCTTAGCTGTTGCAATCTGATTTGGCAGACAGCCATTGAGACTCTTTACCAGTTCAATTCTAACTTTCTTAGTAGCGCTCTTTGCCATAAATTACCCCCAGAGTTCCTTGAAGCTCTTGCCTCTTGCTGCTGCGAGGTCCTTAGCTGAGAACAGCTTTGTAAGACCGTCGAATGTTGCTTTAACTGTATTAATTGTATTCTTTGAACCGAGGCTCTTGCTGAGAATATCAGTAATACCGCATGCATCACAAACTGCACGTACTGCACCGCCTGCAATAACTCCAGTACCAGGAGCAGCAGGTCTGAGAAGAACGCTTGCACTCTTGAAGTTTCCTATTACTTCGTGAGGAATTGTTGTTTCCTTAACAGCGATAGTAACAAGATTCTTCTTTGCTGTTTCAGTGGCTTTGCGGATAGCATCGGATACATCATTGGCCTTACCCATGCCATATCCAATCTTGCCTTTCTGGTCTCCGACAACGACCAAAGCTGAGAATGATCTGCGGCGACCACCCTTAACTGTTTTTGAAACAGCACTAAGCTTGATCAGTTTCTCGAGAAACTCTTTTTCTCTAGGCTGATTGTCTCTGTCTTTTCTATCTCTATTTCTTTCCATACTACCCACCTTAGAACTTCACACCGGACTTTCTTGCACCGTCTGCAATTGCTTTGACAATACCGTGATAAAGATATCCGTTTCTGTCAAATACAACTGTTGTTACACCCTTGGCAAGACATCTCTTTCCGAGCTCTTCTCCAAGTTTTGCAGCACCTTCGCAGTTATTCTTAAGTGCCTTGAGAGACTCTTCTGTTGTACCTGCGCTAACAAGTGTTGTACCTGTTGTATCATCAATAACCTGTGCATACATATGAAGGTTACTTCTGAAAACAGTCATTCTTGGTCTGAGGGCTGTTCCTGAAATAGACTTTCTGATATGAAGTTTTCTTCTGGCATATTTTCTGTTTTTATCTGCAATTCTATTCATATTAAACCGCCTTTATTAAGCCTTACCAGACTTTCCGCTCTTAGCACGGACAACTTCGTTATCATACTTGATACCCTTACCCTTGTATGGTTCAGGCTTTCTGAGGCTGCGAATTTCTGCAGCAACCTGTCCAACAAGCTGCTTATTGATACTCTTAACGGAAATCTTGTTAGGTCCGTCAAGTGAAATCTCTGCACCTTCTGGGGTAACATACTCAATATCGTTGGCAAAACCAAGAGAAAGAATAAGGTTCTTGCCCTTCATTTCTGCCTTGAAACCAACACCAACGATAACCAGATTCTTCTGGTAACCATCTGTAACACCAACAATCATGTTACGAATCAACTGACGAGAAAGTCCGTGAGCAGCCTTAGTCTGCTTTTCTTCGTTCTTTCTTGTAACGAGTACTTTGTCGTCTGTAATTTCTACATCAATTGCCGGAGAAATAGCCTGTGACAACTTGCCCTTTGGTCCTTCAACAGTTACTACACCGTTGCTGAAAGAAGCCTTGACTGTCTTAGGCATATCAATTGGTAATCTACCTATACGAGACATACTTCCTCCTTACCAAATAGTACAAATCAGCTCGCCACCGACCAGCTGTTCAGATGCCTTCTTGCCTGTGATAACACCACAAGAAGTTGAAACGATAACGGTACCATAACCATTGAATACTCTAGGCATATCTCTATAACCGGAATATACACGTCTACCTGGAGTAGAAACTCTCTTGATTCCATGAATAACAGGAGTCTGAGCATCATCATACTTCAAGAAAACTCTGAGGTATGTTGCACCGTCTTTTGTGACTTTCTTAAAATTCTTGATATAACCTTCATTCTTCATGATTTTAACAATCTGAAGCTTAAGTTTTGAATTTGAAATGTCTACCTTTTCATGCTTAGCCTGACTAGCATTTCTAATCTTAGTCAGCATATCAGCAACAGGATCACTTACTGCCATAATTGCATCTCCTTACCAACTAGACTTTGTAACGCCAGGAATCTGACCTTCACTGGCCAGTTTTCTGAAACAGTGTCTGCACATGTCAAACTTGCGCATATAACCACGAGGTCTTCCGCAAATTCTGCAGCGGCGGACAGTTCTAGTGCTGAATTTTGGCTCTCTCTGAGCCTTGATAATCATTGACTTCTTTGCCATAGCTTACCCACCATTATTTAGCGAAAGGCATACCCAACTTCTGGAGCAGGGCAAAACCTTCTTCGTCAGTACGGGCTGTTGTTACGATAGCAACATTAAGTCCGCTGACGCGCACAATCTTGTCATAGTCGATCTCAGGGAAAATAATCTGTTCTGTAATTCCCAGAGCGTAGTTTCCGTGTCCGTCAAATGCGTTTGGCTTAACACCCTTGAAATCTTTTACACGCGGAAGGGCAATGCAAATAAGTCTTTCAAGGAAGAACCACATGTTGTCACCACGAAGAGTAACCATAGCTCCAATCTCCATACCTTCACGGAGTTTGAAGTTAGCAATGGATTTTCTTGACTTTGTTTTTACAACATGCTGTCCGGTGATCTGCTCAAGTTCTTTAACTGTTGCATCAAGATACTTTTTATCCTGAATTGCATCACCAACACCGGCACTTACAACAATCTTCTCGAGTGCAGGAATCTGCATCTTTGAAGTGTACTTGAACTCTGTAAAGAGAGCTGGAGCTACTTCTTCGAGATACTTCTTTTTAAAATTAGGTACGAATTTCTCAGCCATCAGACGACCTCTCCAGTTTTCTTTGCATAGCGGACCTTCTTTCCGCCTTCAATTTTGTAACCAACCTTACTTGTAGCACCTGTCTTTGAATCTACAACAAGTGCAACATTGGATACGTGTACGGAAGCTTCAATCTTTTCGATTCCGCCCTTATCCTGCTGGTTCCTCTTTTTCATGGTCTTTGAAACCATGTTGGCACCCTGAATGAAAACTCTTTCATTCTCTGTGTCCACCTTAATGATTCTTCCTGTGACACCCTTGTCTTTTCCAGCAAGAATCTTGACTGTGTCATTTTTTTTCAGTCTCATACTAATCTCCTACAACACTTCCGGTGCGAGGGAAACAATCTTCATGTATCCGTCTCTCAATTCACGAGCGACAGGCCCAAAGATACGCTTTCCGCGTGGGTTATTGTTGGCATCAATGACAACACAAGCATTGTCATCGAACCTGATGTATGTACCGTCAGGTCTGCGGTATTCCTTCTTTGTTCTGACTACAACTGCCTTAAGAACGTCACCCTTTTTGATGGCGCCGTTAGGAATTGCGTCTTTAACAGCTACAACGATAATATCACCAACACCGGCAACATATCTGTGACTTCCGCCGAGAACCTTGATGCACTGAACAAGTCTAGCACCACTGTTATCTGCAACGTTTAAATAACTCTGCATCTGTACCATAGCACTGCTCCTTATTTAGCTCTCTCAACGATCTGTTCGAGTCTCCAGCATTTATCTTTGCTGATGTGACGGCATTCAACAAC
>JAZLGI010000012.1:0-5450 GCA_045616225.1 Sphaerochaetaceae bacterium | reverse complement strand
TTGCACCTTCTGAAAGTTTACCAACATAAACTCCATTATCTGTTCCTCTAGAAACTAATCCATTTGAATAACAATCTGTTTCTTTTGTAGTAACATAGATTTCTCTAGAAAAACCTTTGCAGTATTCATTTGAAAAATTGGAATACTCTGACATTGTAGAAGCAAGAACACTTCCTGGTACTTGTCAAGATAACAGCAAAACGGAAGTACCACATTTTTTAAAATTTTTCTAAATTTTGTGGTAATTTTACCACCAAAAACCATAAAACTTGAAAAAAATGGTGACAAGAGCTAACCAAAAAGAAAAACAGAGCTAGTTCAGAGGCCGAGAAAAGCAAATTATCTCTTTGAGAACTGAAACTTGAGTCTTGCACTACTCTGACCGTACTTCTTCTTTCTACAATTCTTGGTTCTTTTGTCATGAAGCCGTCTCGTGAAGTGCCGGCGGTTAGCTTCGTTTTCTGCAACGAGAGCACGTGCAATACCATGACGGCAAGCACCTGCCTGACCAGACTGTCCACCACCGTAACTTTAGTGGCAATTTGCACCAGTCTATGACTTTTGTTACAGTTCCTGCAAATGTTTATGTTATATTATTACTGACCTATAACCTGTACAGTCCAACACGATAGTCTATCAAGTATTACACATTCTGTGATTAGTACCGTTATCTCTTTGCTGAATAACTGTTTTCCTGCATCTTTTATAGAAGCTTCACAGTGATATAAAGTCTTCTCGTCAAAGATTGAGGACACTATCAGAAACTCCATGGCTATTAAGGGCAATCAAGAATTATAATAATTGCATTTTCTTAAATATCAAAACTGATTGAATGGATTCTTGCATTGGAGTAATATAGTGGTACAAATAAACTGTTTATATCAGATTTAGATATAATTAAGGTGATTATGGCACGAACAATATCAGGCAAAATGGCCTGCATCTTGGAAGAATTTGAATTGGAAGGCATAACTTATGTCACTCTTCCGCTTCTTGACGAATTAGTTAAGAAGAATAATATCAAGACTCAGACTCCTATGGTTGCAAAAAGGCTCAGAGATAAGGGCTGGTTGCTACCTACTAAACAACGTGGTGTATGGGAATATGTCTCGGCAGCAGTAGCTGGTACAATTTCAAATTATGATACATTGTCTCCTTTAAAAACCTTTTGTATTGCAAACCCTGATATTAAGTGTTTCTTGACTCTTCAAAGTGCAGCTTGGGCTCTTGGTCTTGCGGACAGAGCTCCATCAACAGTTGAAGCTATTGTTGACGCCAAACCGAGTGTCAAAATATGCGAAGGTTTGAAGTTGTATGCATATAATACAAATTTGCCGACAAAAACCGTAAAAGGTGTAAATTGTTTATCCCCTGAAGGAATCATTGTCCATATGACTTCAGATCCCAAAGCAGTAAAATCTTGGGAAAGTGCAATGGAATGGATTCCGGATGTTGTATATGAAATCAACACTGACAATCTTTTGAAAGAATTGGAAGGAAAAACAAATGCAGTAAAAGCCAGAACAGGGTATTTTCTGCAGGGAATGTATCCAAATGCTTCTGACGAAATATACAAATACTTAAAACCACTTTCAAAGAACAGATTTGGAAAAAGAGATCAGAAACCTTTGAGAAACGATGAAAAGTGGAAAATAGTTGATACCGTTCTCCCAGTAAACCCAAACGATATGGAGAAAGTAAAATGAACCTTACACTCGGACATATTTCAAGACATACACCTGCAGGAAGCGGGTCACAGGGAAGAGAAGCAGCATTAATAGACATCGCTCAGGATTTACTGTTGGACGACTTGTTTTCAAAAGGATTTCTGGACAAAGTTGCAATCAAGGGTGGAACAGGAATACGAAAACTATATGCGGGAAAAGAAGGAAGATTTTCCATAGACTTGGACTTTTCAGTTTCAGAAATAAATACAAATACAGAAGATATTGCTTTGGAATTTGCCAGCATGGTAGATGGACTAGAAATAGATGGTTTTACCTTCTCCGTAAGTGAAAGAAGAGGAAAATGGTATGTTGGTTTCAAGTGCAAATTCAACTCTGATGAGATACTTAAAACAAAACTTGACTTTGCTCCGGCACCATGGTTGAATCCTGTACGTCGTTCTTGGGTTCCCCTGCCAATACATGATTGTTATAATCATCAACTTCCTGAAATAAAGACTGTAAGACTGGAAGAGAATATTGCAGAGAAAATTGCCAGATTGAACAGGACTACCACAGCCAGAGACTTATATGACTTGAATTGGATAATGGAAAATGTGTCCGTATGCAAGAATTTGGACAAGAATCTAATAAGAAGACTTGTGGTTCTTAAAATCTGGTGCGATTCAAACGGTATACATTGCGAGGAAACAGAATACCGTAAAGCACACTCATCTTCCGTATTTAATCCAGAATACTGGCTCAGAGAAAGAAGTGAAAAGGAAGTTGATTTAGAAGATATCGGTACACTTGCTGTTCCAACTCCATCAGTTAAGAATCTTGTTGACAGGCTTAGAAAAAATTATGAATTTCTCAAGGAGTTAGATGAAAAAGAGCTCGTAATAGCAAACTCTGATGAAAGAGATAGGAAAGCAGTTTTACAAGCATTGAAAGAACTTCCGGATAATCGTTTTCAGAAATTGTTATTATTCTGATTAGTTTTTGAATTTTGTCAAACTTTCTAAAAGTGACAAATTCTCTGAGTCCAAAGCTTAATAACAGAACATTTGATTGTTGGATTATAATAAAAAAAACTTGTGACCGTGGAGGAGGCTTTCTAATTATGAAACCGGAAGAAGTTAAAAACTTAAGCAAGAAGATTTTGCTAGTTATTTTTGTCATTATTGTTATGTTTACTTCTTGTTCTACAGTATCAGAAACAAGTTTTTTACAAGAAAAAAATGAATTGACTCTATTTGTCGATTATTTAAACAAAGAACGACAAAAGTATGTTCAACCAGAAGATGGTTATTATGACACCATTTATTCTTATATGAATTTTCCAAAATCATATTATACCTGTTTAACAGAAAACGAGCTGAAAAACTTAAGAACTGTTAAAAATGTAAAAGGCCAGATTTCTTATGAAGAGGCCATGTATGATATAGATATCTTTTTCAGAATGCTCAAATATTCTTCTGCTCGCTACGACTTTAACGGCGGAGATGAGGCATACTATGCTGCAAAAGTACGAATTGAAGACAGAATTAAACAATATGAAAACAAAAAGGTTCCTGTATATACTCTTGCTCAGATAATGTCAGAAGAGATGGGATTTGTAAAAGACAACCACTTTAAAATCAACAGTTTTCAGGTTTTTTACAAGAACAACAGTCAGACTTTAAAATATCAAACTTATTTAAGTAATCTTTTTTTCGGAAAAGATGATCAAGGCTATTATCTTTTGGAAAATCCTGCACAGTACTACGTTTCTTGTAGCAATGAAGATGTAATGATGGTTCCTTATCTTTCTAAAGATGGAAGCATTGTCCACACTCTTGTTCTATACTGTCCTCCTGTAAGAGTTCCATCCCAAACTGAAATTAAGCTAACAGAAGATAGTGTTAATATTTCTTGGAGTCCAACAATAGAAAGTTCTGTTGTGTTTCAATCAAATGATTACATAGAGGTCGAAAACATAGCATACTGTAATTTTCAAGATGAACCGGAAATAGACCTATACCAGATTGGTGCAAAAGCAAGATCAAAAGATATAATAATTGTTGACTTAAGACAAAATGGCGGACAACACTGCGGCGGATTCTTTCTTGGTTTATTGAGACATCCAGCCTATCAGGCAAAAGTTGGATTTGAAAGAAGAACAATGCTTTCACATCCTTCTGAAATTAAATACGGTCAGGAATGCAGTGTAGTTATTGAAGCAACACCTGAAGAAGTCTTATCCAGTCCGGGCAAGATTTCAAACTGTAAGAACCTGATAATAGCCTTGGTTAATAATAAAACAGGTTGCGCCTCAGAAGATTTTACAAATTATATAAGATTTATAAACAACAGCATAATAATAGGAACCAATACAATGGGTCATTTGGATGGCGGTTCTGGTGGAGAAGGCATCAACAATGGTATTGACGGTTTTAACAGATATCTTCCAAATTCAGGTATTAAAGTTACAAACGATAACGGATTTGCCTTATATTATGACAATCAGGACCTAACTGGAAAAGGATTCCTTCCGGATTTGTTCGTATCAGATACCGGTGACGATTTGGTTTTAGCCCTTAATATGTTAGTTAAAAATGGATTAATAACTGAAGACACAAAAGAGACATTACTTGAAAAATCCTCCAAATACTCCAATGAAGATATCTTTGTTCCTGCCGAAATTTCTGATGATAATGATAATTTCACTGGAAAACCATATTCCTGTAGATTCTGTGAAGCCACTGATTTTGAATTTGTTTCAGAACATGGCAATCGATATTATAGGTGTACTCATTGTAAAACTGATATGGATCATGAAGCAATGATGAAGGAAGTCAAAGGTTTTTGGAAAGCCTCAGCTAATGGAATCCAGTTTACTTTAATTCATGGTAATTACGATTCTGCTGATAAACAGATTATTGTAGATAACATTCTTTACAAGCCAATTTCTGCAGGTAACTGGTATCATGAATCAGACGAGCATGTTCAAGAAGAATTTATTGAATTTGACAATGGCGTAATCTTTTTTGAAAAGATTAGTGAAGATAAGCTTATTTGCAATCTAACATGGAACGGTAGAGAATATCAAAACATTTCGTTTGTTCGCTCAAAATCTATTTAAAGTATCTTTCTTCAAGAAGCCTCCTGTCTCAAATAGAAAGGGCTGCAACGTCTGACGTTGCAGCCCAAACTTCCAAAAGGAAAAGTTTTAATTAGCTAACATAAGGTGGTTCAAATTGATCAATTGTTGCGTGATACTTTTTTCCGTTAACAATAGCAATGTTATCTATAGTAGAGAATGATACATTAAAATCTTCACCGTTTAACTTTGCTTCTATGATAAACTCATTATCAGGAGGAGTTCCAAAAAATAGACCATATAGTCTTGTTCTTATATTGTCATTTCTTTCTATTTTTGTAAAAGTTGCACCTTCTGAAAGTTTACCAACAAAAACATCTCCAATATCTCCAGAAACTAAAGTACCATTTGAATAACAATCTGTTTCTGTTGTAGTAACAAAGATTTCTCTAGAAAAACCTTTGCAGTATTCATTTGAAAAATGGGAATACTCTGACATTGTAGAAGAAAGAACACTTCCTACTTCTTCATATACATTAGTAATTGAAGTATATTCATCTGATGGAGATGTTACTTCTTTCCCGTTCTTTATGATTTTTGTAACTCCAGTTAAGTTACTCTCTATTGTAATATTTTCATAGTTTGTACCAGATTCAAAATCCAATGACTTAATCTCAATTGTTAGAGTTTTCTTAATTTCATCA
>JAZLGI010000011.1:0-2358 GCA_045616225.1 Sphaerochaetaceae bacterium | reverse complement strand
ATTGTAATAATGCACAAATTATTGTTGTAAAAAAAGATATTGCTTCTTCTATAAAGAAGGCTTCTGACGCTTCAAAACTTTCATTTGCAGTAGAAAACGGTTCTGCCGGAATGGATGCCGCTAAGGAAAACAACTTCAATTTCATAGAAGTATCTACTCAACAAGATGCTGTAATGGAAGTTGCTGCAGGAACATCTCAGGCTTGTATCATAGATTCACTCATGGCTGCTGCAATGGTTGGCCCTGGCACATCTTATCCAGATTTAACCTACACTGTTGGTCTCACAGAAGAGCAGTATGGTGCAGGTTTCAGAAAAGGTTCTGACCTGGCTGGTGAACTTAACACATTCCTTAAGAAAGCATGGAATGATGGCAGTATGATGAAGATTGCCGAGAAATATGGAACTCAGGCATCTGTAATTCCACAGTAATATGTTTTCAGAAGTAATGTTAGAGCTCTCAATGGGGTTCTGGAAGACCATTCAGGTTTTCTTCCTCACCCTGGTGGGAGCTATTCCTTTAGGATTAATCATAGCATTTGGATCTATGAGCAGTTTTAAACCGCTCAAAGCACTCGTGAAGTTTGTAGTTTGGATTGTAAGGGGAACACCTCTTATGCTCCAACTTATTGTCATTTACTATGGACCTGGACTTCTTTTTGATAAAAATATCTGGGGAATGGGTACCAGCGGAAGATTTACGGCAGTTCTTTTTGCTTTTGTTTTCAACTATGCTTGTTATTTCTCAGAAATATACCGTGGCGGTATTGAAAGCATTCCTCAAGGTCAGTATGAAGCAGGTCAGGTTCTTGGTCTTTCAAAAAAGCAGGTTTTCTTTAAGATAATTCTTCTTCAGGTAATAAAGAGAATAATCCCTCCTATGGGCAATGAAGTAATCACTCTGGTAAAGGACACTGCCATTGCAAGAGTTGTTGCAGTTTATGAAATAATCTGGATGGGACAGTCTTTTATTAAGTCTAACGGAATCATCTGGCCTCTTTTCATGACAGGTGTTTTCTATCTTATCTTCAGCGGTATACTTACTATTCTTCTTTCCAAACTGGAAAAGCATCTTGATTATTTTAAATAGGTTTCGTTATGGCATTTTTGGAAATAAACAATATTCATAAATCTTTTGGAGAAACAAAAGTACTCAAAGGTATTGATTTTTCTCTTAACAAGGGAGAGGTTCTTGCTATCATAGGCTCTTCCGGAGGTGGTAAGACTACTCTGCTCAGATGCATCAATTTTCTTGAAAAGCCGGAACAGGGAACAATAACAGTTAATGGAGATAAGATTTTTGATGCATCCTCTAAAGATGTATCTGAAGAATCAATAAGAAACAACAGGTTGCGTTTTGGTCTTGTTTTTCAACAGTTCAACCTTTTTCCTCAATATACTGTTTTGCAAAATGTTGAGCTTGCACCTCGTCTTCTTAAACGCTATTCAGAAGAAGACATAATAAAAAAACGGGAAGAGGTTCTTTTTAGAGTTGGAATGGCAAATAAACAGAATAATTATCCGTGCCAACTTTCCGGAGGTCAACAACAACGGGTTGCAATTGCCAGAGCTCTTATCATGGAACCGGACATTCTTTGTTTTGACGAACCAACGAGTGCTTTAGATCCTGAATTAACGGGAGAGGTCTTAAAGGTAATTAAGAGTCTCAAAGGAAAGGATAACACCATGATTGTAGTAACTCATGAAATGGAATTTGCAAAGGAGATTGCAGATAAAGTAATTTTTATTGACAACGGTGTTATTGCCGAAGAAGGTACTGCAGAAGAAGTCTTCTCTTCTACAAATAAGCGCACTCAGTCTTTCCTTGGAAAATATCAAGATTAATCGTATTGCAAAATACCTGTAATTAAACTACCATTCTCTTGGTTCGCGGATGTGGTGGAATTGGCAGACACGCCAGACTTAGGATCTGGTGCTTACGCGTGCAAGTTCAAGTCTTGTCATCCGCATTACGGAGTGTATGATGGCAGAGCTATCACACGTAAAATGATGTTGTCAAGGGCGGCTAAGCCGTTAATCTTGACCCTTGACAATGTCTTATTACGAAGTGATGATTGTGATACAATCACGAGTAAAATGATGTTGTCAAGGGCGGCTAAGCCGTTTATCTTGACCCCTATTGACTTGTTTTGCTGGAAATTTGCTCACAATAAAGAAACTCTACAAAATCCAAAGCCTTACAAAGCCCAAAAAATAGAATTTTACTGTTTCTTTATAAATTCTGGAACCAATTCATGCAAAAGCTTTACCAGACTATCTGAATCCATAGACGGAATCTTTGCAACAAGATCCGTGACAAAATCAGAAGTAAACCTTTCATCCTTAATTACTTTTGCCT
>JAZLGI010000010.1:0-2426 GCA_045616225.1 Sphaerochaetaceae bacterium | reverse complement strand
ACAACCTGATCAACTTGCCATTGTCTTAATGAAGAAGTGGATAAACCACACTCTTCACAAACTTGTTTTGCAGTCTTTCCTTCAAATAATTCACCTACAGCCTTTCTTTTGAATTCTTCTGAATATTCCATAAATATTCCTCCTAATGAAGAAATCTTTACGGATAATAAGAAAGACTGTAAATTGTAGATATAAAAAATTAGTGAAGATACCCAATACTGTTCATTTCATATTTCCGTTGTGTTTTTTTAAGTAGTCCTTTTCTGTCTTCTATCGTATAATCAAATAAAACAGCTGAAAAACTTTGAGGTTTAAAGGATTATGAAAACAAAAGAAGAACTGAACGCACTGAAAGAGGAAGTTAACACACTGAACAAGAAGCTTGCTGAACTTACGGAAGATGAACTTAAGCAGGTCTCCGGCGGCTATGACGAAGGATACTCCGAGATGTTGTACAACATCCTGCACAACCTTTTTAATTGAAAATAACCAGAATATCCACATTGCATCTTTTATCGTTTAATTATATTAAACACTTTAAAAGAGAGGTGGAAAAATGAAAACAAAAAAAGAACTTGTTATAATAAAAGAAGAATATGAAACCATTGGCAATAAGCTTGCTGAACTGAACGAAGAAGAACTTAAACAGGTAGTAGGTAGTGGGCCAAAAATTATCTCTCCAATTTTGAGACAACTCATGTCAGAAACTGGGAAAACATGGACTTTTGATATTGGTGTTACCGATCCACCTGTAAGTGGCGGACAACATCAACGATAACCTTAAGTGAGGAAACTCATGAAAACAAAAGAAGAACTTGAACAGATAAAGGAAGAATATTCAGAGCTCAATAACAAGCTTGCGGAGCTTTCAGAGGATGAGCTTACACAAGTAACAGGTGGTTCCGGAGACCTTGTGCCTCACGGTGACCTTGCCATGACCGACATGAGAAGTTCTAATAGCCTTGTATGAACACACCCTTAAAAGGCAAATCGTAGGATTGTATCAAAACCTACTTGTAGACACATTGTCATCTCGTTTGAGATTTGTAAGAAGGGAATATGCACTCAATTGCATATTCCCAGGTCGTGGACTGATTGTGACTTATGAATCAGCAGAAGTTCCGCTTGATACAAACACTTTAGACGCAATAATCCAAGCTTGGGCTCTTCCGGAAATTGTTACTTAAGTCTGTGCCAGGTAGACCGGCAAATGACACTGACTTAGCGAGGAATTATTATAAAAAATGTAAGTTGCCATGAGCATCTATGACGTGTTTTTCCATTGCAATTAATGAATCAAACTGTTTACCACAAACGTGGCAAGGGAATTTTCCGTCAATTCCATTTCCGCCAATTACCTGTGCAAGCTCTTCCTCCGTCAGTGTGGCAAGCTTTTCATTCAGTTTTTCAATTTCTTCTTTTAACTCGTTTAATTCTTTTTCTGTCTTCATTGATTCCTCTTTTTTATTTTTATTATACGACGAAAGGCCTCAAAGGGATACAACAAACAAGAATATGCATTTAAAGCATCTTAAATGCGGTTTGTGACCCCTGATTTGGTTTCTCAAATTGTGCAAGGGTATTTCTCAAATAGTGCGGTTGGTTTCTCAAATAGTGCTAAAACTAAAATAACGTATCTTATTATTCAGTTTTTTCCTCTGAATCTATACTCGAATAAACCTGTGCAGCTCTTATATGATTATCTCTTATAGAATTTCTCAGCCATTCCGGTTCAAGAACTTCAACACCATTTCCAAAGCCCATAATAAACTGCCTGATACCTGAATAGGAACAGGTTTTTGCCCTCATAATGACACTTTCATCTTCCTGTTCCTCAATCTTTACGGCATTTGGCCAATCTTTCTCCATATTGTAAAAGCCGTGGAAAGAGTCAAATTTAAGGACTGCTTCAAACTCTGCTTTGTGTCCGAATGGTCCAAAAGGATCTTTGAAAAGTTCTTCATAGTCATATTTTTCCGGTAAAACACCTTCATATTCAAAAGATGTCGGTATGTCAGTTACTCGTTCAAGGCCAAAAGAACGATATTCCCCTTCAGGAAGTTTCTGAGCTGCAAGATAATAACCTGAATCATACTTAAAGACCCCAAGAGGCATAAGCTGATACTCAGCAACATCTCTTCTGACCGGTTTATACTTAAAATTAATGCATTTACCTTCATTCATTGCATTGAGAATGGCAAGCATTACTTTCTGAGTTTGTTTTGTTGAAACCTTTTTTACAGTACTTACGTTCAAAACCTCATAGTTTTTGATATTTTTGAACATACACATCTTCTTTTTCAGGCTATCAAGAGAATCTTTCAGAATTGGATTGCTTCGACCACTTTCAAACATTAAAGCAAGAAGTAGTGCTTCCTCGTCTGAAAGACTCATTCCTGGAATAGTAATAGTCCATAAAGTATCCT
>JAZLGI010000009.1:0-16150 GCA_045616225.1 Sphaerochaetaceae bacterium | reverse complement strand
TACAACACTGAGCTATCTGAATCATCATGTTTTTGGAACTACCAACGGAAACAGTTGTTTTTGAGGTATCACTTATACTTCTGACAATGTCACTGTCTTTTATTTCTTCCTCTACCGGAAGTTCGTCTTTGATAACCTCTTCTACTTCTTTTTTCCTTGCAATGATATTTTTTTCAATTACAAGGTTTTCATCATACTTATTAAGCCAGTTTCTTATCTTTCTTCTGGCACTTGTTGTATGTGCATACTTGAGCCAATTAACTTTAGGATGGGCATTCTTCTGTGTAAGAATCTCAATTACCTGAGTATTTTCCAGAGGTTGTCCCAAAGGAATAATTGAACCGTTTGCCTTGGCACTTACAGTATGATTTCCTATTTCCGAGTGAATAGTATATGCAAAATCCAGAGCAGTTGCTCCTTGAGGAAGTTCTATGGCCTGTCCCTTTGGAGTAAAAACATAGATTGTGTCCTTTAGCAGTTCGCTCTTAATGTCTTCCATAAAGGAATCACTCTGCTCTATTTCAGAATTCCAGCTCTTGAGTTTAGTGGTAATTCTTGAAAGCTGTCTGGTATCCATGTTTTTCCAGCTTGAAGAAGACTCACTGCCGCTTTCTGCCTTGTAAATCCAGTGGGAAGCAACTCCGTATTCTGCTATTTGGTCCATTTCGTAAGTTCTTATCTGAACTTCAAGAATAATGCCGTCCATTGCCATTATTGTTGTATGAAGGCTCTGATAATTATTTGCTTTTGGCATGGCAATATAGTCTTTGAATCTTCCTTCCATAGGTGGCCAAAGCTGATGAATTATTCCAATAAGGGTGTAACATTCTGCAACAGTATTACAGATAATTCTTACTCCCAAAAGATCAAAGATTTCATCTATTTCCTTTCTTCTTTTTTTCATCTTCATGTAGATGGAATAGATGTGTTTTGCTCTTGTTGTAATCGTAAGCCCTTTGATTCCGGCATTAATACAGGCATTGGAGATTTTTTTCTTAATTGTTCCCAAATACTGTGAAAACTCTGTGTTCTTTGAATGAAGATAATCTGCAATGTAGTTATATGTGTCAGGCTTGAGTGTTTTCAAAGAAAGGTCTTCCAGTTCTGCCTTCATCCAGCTTATACCAAGTCTGTCTGCCAAAGGAGCATAAATATCCAGACATTCGCTGGCCTTTTCTTTTGCCCTGTCAGGTGCCATAAACTGAAGGGTTCTCATATTGTGAAGCTTATCGCATAGTTTAATGATAATTACAGGCATGTTCTTGCTCATTGCAATGAACATTTTCCTTATAGTCTCTGCCTCTGCCGCACTTTTTGAAAGGTTCTTTATGCTTTTAATCTTTGTAACACCCTGAACCAAGTCACAGACATTTTCTCCAAAAAGTTCTGTTACATCTTTCTCAGTAGCATCTGTATCTTCAATTACATCATGTAGAAGTCCACCACAGACAGAATCTGCATCCATATTAAGTTGCATAAGTGTTTCTGCTACTGCAATAGGATGAATTATGTACGGTTCACCGCTTTTTCTCTTTTGATCCTGGTGTTTCTCATTGGCATAATTGGCGGCACGTTCTATCTTCTCCTTGTCTTCAGGAGAGTACATTGTAACCTTAGCCATGAAACGTCTGATTATTTCTTCGTACATGACTTGAGAATACTCTTATTTATTGCATTTGACAACTCGGTCACGGTCACCTAAATCTTTAACTGTCACAATGTTATTCCAACCGTTTTGCTCCAGTATTGTTTTTGTTCGGTCCCCCTGATTATAACCTATCTCAATTAACAGAATTCCATGTTCCTGCAAATATTTTCCGGCTTCTTTTGCAAGAATTCTCACAAAATCAAGACCGTCTTTTCCACCATCCAAAGCCAATTGAGGCTCTGCCAAAACATCTGCAGGCAACAAACTAATTTCATCTGTTTCAATATAAGGCGGATTGGAAACAATCATGTTAAACTTTTTGTCATGGACGGTATCAAACATATTACCAATGCATTTTGTCAGCTCAACAGTTGAGCTTTTTAAAAGAGTTTCGCTGTTTCTTGATAATAGTTCAAAAGCTTTAGGGGAAATATCAGAAAGTGTTAGATTTGTACTCTTACAATTTTTTACAGCTTCAAGAGCCACGGAAATGCCTATGCACCCCGTTCCCGCGCAAACATCAAGTAGAGAAAAGTCCTTTCCACAAAAGTCTTTTTCAATGGTTTTCACAGCTTCTTCTACAATAGTTTCCGTATCCGGTTGAGGAACGAGAACCCCTTCTTCAGTAAAAAAAGAATGCCCGTAAAATTCTCTCTTGCCAATAATATAAGCTACAGGTCTTCCTGCTTTTCTCTGTTTAATAAATTCTGCTATCTTCTGCTCCTGATTAAGCGAAATTTCACTTTTTGATGCAAGAATAAAAGCAGTATCATTCAGCCCTAGAACAAATTCAATGATTAACCTTGCATCTGTTGCAGGACTATCAGAAGTTTCCTTGAGGTCTGCTATTGAAGTTCTGTATAGTTTTTCAAGTATCACTGAGCGTTCTTTAAAGCCTCTTCACCTGCAGCAACTTTAAGAGCATCTATTATTTCTTCAAGCTTGCCTTCCATGACAAGGTCAAGGTTATAAAGCGTAAGATTAATTCTATGGTCTGTGATTCTGTTCTGCGGAAAATTATAAGTTCTTATTCTTTCACTTCTGTCACCGCTTCCAACCTGACTCTTTCTTTCCATAGCTCTCTCACGTGCCTTCTTTTCTTCTTCCATATCGTACAGACGGCTTCTGAGAACTCTCATTGCTTCTTCTTTGTTCTGTATCTGAGATCTCTGATTCTGGCAAATAACTACAATACCGGTTGGTATATGAGTAATACGAACAGCACTCTCTGTCATGTTTACATACTGTCCACCGGCACCGCCTGCCCTCATTACGTCTATTCTCAGATCTTCTTGTCTTATATCTACTTCTGTGTCTTCTATTTCAGGCAAAACTGCAACGGTTACGGCAGAAGTATGAATTCTTCCTCCGCTTTCTGTTTCCGGAACACGTTGAACTCTGTGAACTCCGCTTTCCCATCTCAAAGAGCCATAGACATCCTTACCGCTTATGGAGAGAACAATTTCCTTGTATCCTCCCAACTCCGTTGCATTAGTTGAGATTTCTGCAATCTTCCAGTGCTTGGCCTCTGCGTAATAAGAATACATTCTGTAAAGATCTGCAACAAAAAGTGCAGCCTCTTCACCTCCTGTTCCGGCTCTTATCTCCATAATAATGTTTTTTCCTTCCAGAGGATCAGGCGGAATCAGAAGCATTTTGCATTTTGCCTCTGTTTTCTCTATCTCTTCCTTAATTGCCGGAAGTTCTTCTTTTGCCATTTGGGCAATTTCCTGGTCTTCTTCCTCAGAAAGAATCTGATTTTCCTGGTAATTTTTCATAAGGTCAGAAAGATGCCTTAATTCTTCTACAACAGGAACAAGGTGACTCCTTTCAAGCATAAGTTCCTTGTAACGTGACATATCTTTCATAACTGAGGAATCTGACAATTTTTCTTCTAGTTCTGCGAGTTGTCTTTCAAACTCAGGGAGCTTTTTTATCATTCCTTTTCCAATGCCATAAGTTTGGCCACTCTACTCTGATGTCTGACTTCTGGAGAAGGAACAGCGTCTGCAAATGCATCCAACATAGATTCTATACTTTCCCTGTAATCAATTCTTCCACCAAAGGCAATAAATTGACAATTATTGTGTTCTTTTGCCATCTTTGCAGAAAAAGAATCTCCCACCAAAGCACATCTAAGTCCTTTTATTTTATTTACTGCTATAGAAATACCGATACCTGTTCCACAGCAAACAACACCAAAATCATAATTACCCTTTTTAAACTCCTTTGCTGCAGCAAGGGCCATATCAGGATAATCTACACTGTCTTCAGTCTTTGTTCCAAGCCAATTGACCTCATATCCTCTTTTCTCAAGATGGTCTTTGATTCTCTGCACAAGTTCCACTGCGCCATGGTCATTTGCAATGACAACTTTCTTCATTTTATTTGTCTCCTAACTTAAATGCCTCAGGAATAAGATATCCCAGTTTAAAATGCTTGGTTTCACCTGTTTTAACAGACTTCAGATAGACATCCATATCAGGTGAAGCAAACTCACAAAGAAACTGTCTGCAAATTGCACACGGCGGAGCAGGATTATCTGAAAATGATGTAACTCCAATTGCTTTGAAAGTTGTTTTTCCTTCTGAAGCAATTGCAGCCATTGCTGCTCCACGTTCTGCACAGATAGTTCCCCCAAAAGAAGCATTCTCTACATTTGTCCCTTTATAAATATTCCCCTTGTCTGTAAGAATTGCCGCACCAACCTTAAAACCGGAATAAGGCGAGTATGAATTTGCCATTACAATTTCTGCCTCTTTAAGCAGCTTGCTCACAACAGGGTCTTTTTCTAAGTCTTTTCCCATAATTACTTCTGCTTTATAAACTTACCATCTCCGGGCTTTGCCAGGTATTGTCCGTTATCAAGTATTATCTTTCCTCTGAGAATTGTCGTAACAACTTTTCCGTTTACTGCAAAACCTCTGTAAGGAGTGTAATGAGAAGCAGAATGTATATTGTTATCTTCAAGTGTCCACTTTACAGAAGGGTCAAATATCATTATGTCTGCATCTGAACCAACTTCCAAAGAACCTTTCTGCGGATAAATACCAAATATCTTTGCAGGGTTTGTGCTTATGAGTTTTACCATATCACAGATATTTAAATTGTTTTTCTCCCTAAAAGTATTCAGAAGAAGAAAAAGTTCTTCTGTCCCCGGAATTCCCGGATAAACAGTTCTGCAATCTGAACTTTCCAGTTTCTGTTCTCTTGAAAAAGCACAGTGGTCTGTGGCAACAACCTGAAATTCTCCTGAAAGCAGAGCCTGCTGAAGAACTTCATTATCTTTTTTATCTCTAAGAGGCGGTGTCATTACATAAAGTGATGCGTCATCCCCCTCCAGTTTGCTTTTATCCAAAAACAAATAATGAGGAGTGGTCTCTGCATAAACAGTAAGCCCTTTCTTTCTCAATGCCCTCACTGCATTAAGACCCGCTTCTGAAGAAATGTGAACAACGTAAAGCGGACAATTCTGCTCCAAAGCTATTGAACCAAAATACTCAATTGCTTTTCCTTCGGCCTCTGCCGGTCTTAATTTTGCATGGCTTGCAGGAGAGAAATCACCCTTCCAATTATCTGATATTTCCTCAATCATGGGATTGAACTCACAATGAGCTGTGACTATCATTCCAAGACGTTTTGCATTCTTAAAGAGGTCTGCTATCTGGTCTCTGTTTTCAATAAGATATCCTACATTTCTGTATGTAGTAAAAATTTTAAGAGTCTTAACCCCCTGCTTTTTCAGCTCTTGAAGCTGCTTTGCTATAGTATTGTCATAGCCATGACCGTACACTCCCTGATGCAGTGTATAATCAATGGCCATATTACCATTCATTTCGTTTAATCTATAGTTAAGACTGTCTACCAGATTCTGACCTTTGTTATGGTCTGCAAAGTCTACGACTGTGGTGACACCACCAAAAGCAGCAAGACGGCTTCCCTGTATAAAACTGTCGCAAGTTACAGTCCCGCGGCTTACCAAATGATAGTGAGTATGAGCATCTATTAGTCCCGGAAGGACTACCTTTCCTGAAGCATCAATGACATTTGCATTCTCAGGGACATTAAGATTCTCTCCTACTTCTTTAATTAAACAACCGTCAATAAGAATGTCTCTCACAGATGCGCTTTTGTCATCTGCAACATATCCGTTTTTGATGAGAATCATTGAAAACACCTCTCTAAAAATTCAAGATCTATTTCAGGATAGAGGACAAATCTTCCAAGCAAATTCAAAACTCTTTCCCTTGCTTCTTTTATTACAGACTCATCTGTAATTGTTTTGCTCTTACTGAGAGTTCCTGCATTTTCTCCCTTTGTAATTTTTGCAGGTCTGGTATTCTTAAGAACAAAAGTAATAATAGAAGCAATTTCCTTCATTTCTTCTTTACCCATTCCCAGAGTTGTTACTGCAGGAGTTCCAATTCTAAGACCGCTGGTATACCAAGGTCCGTTTGGATCAAACGGCAGGGCATTTCTGTTAAGAGCAACTCCGCAATTTACAAGAGCGCTTTCTGCCTGTCTTCCGTTCAAACCAAAACTTGTTACATCCAAAAGCATAAGATGGTTATCTGTACCACCTGTGGCAACCCTTACTCCCTCATCAATAAATGCCTGTGCAAGGTCTTTTGCATTCTCTGCAATCTTATGGGCATAAGATGTAAACTCCGGAGAAAGGGCCTCTTTAAGAGCTACACACTTTGCAGCTAAAACGTGAGGAAGCGGACCGCCAATTACCAACGGGCAACCTTTATCTACACTGTCTGCAAATTTTGCTCTGCACAAAATCATTCCGCCTCTTGGGCCTCTGAGAGTTTTGTGAGTTGTAGTAGTAACGACATCTGCCCAAAGAACAGGATTAAAATCTCCTTCAAAAACATGTCCTGCAACCAAGCCTGCAAAGTGTGCCATATCTACCATGAGAACCGCACCGCAAGCATCTGCAATTTCTCTCATTTTCCTGAAATTTATTTTCCTTGGATAAGCACTATATCCTGCAATAAGGATAAGAGGTTTAATCTCCATGGCCTTCTTTAAAATTGCATCATAATCAAGAAGTCCTGTCTTTTCATCTACTGCATAGCTGTATGCATCAAACATCTGGGCACTTACATTCTGTCTGTAACCATGTGTTAAATGCCCTCCGCTGTAATAATCCAGTCCCAGAATCCTCTGATTTCCAGTCTTCTGTCTTATTGCATTCCACTGTTCTTGCGTTAGGTTACTTACATTGGTAATACCCATTTCTTCCAGAGCAGGAACCTGAATCTTCTCGTTAAGAATTGCCCAATATGCACAAAGGTTTGCATCTGCACCGCTATGTGGTTGAACGTATGCATGGTCTGCACCAAATAGCTCACAAGCTGTTTTGCATGCCTCATCTTCTATGGCATCTACATTATCACACCCTGCGTAGAATCTGTGATAAGGAAAACCTTCTGAATATTTATCTGTAAGAAGATTACCCATTGCACTCTGCACTGCAATACTGCAGAAATTCTCACTTGCAATTAACTTAAGTCTGGATCTTTGATCTCTTAGTTCCTGAATTATGTGCTTTGCTACAAAAGGACTTACAGAATAAACATTCTCAAGTTCTGCAACATAAGCAGCCATTTTTGAATTGATATTTTCTTTATGAGTTTCCAGATATTGTTCAAATAATGTCATACAGGTCTCCTTTGACACGACAACAGACTGCACCGCAGTCTGTTGTGTTATTTACAAAGCGTATAATAAATTGTTACTAGTGTGTGCTGCGAAGACACATCACCAATTACCCTTGTCTTTCTTCTTGGAAATAACTTCAGGTGCTACATAAGCCGGCTGAGCCTGAGCTTTTTCCTTGATATTTTTTGAAGAAGGTCTGCCTTTGCTTTCTTTTTTAATCTCGCCTCTGGACATTTGCTTTTCCTCCTGACATAGTCTGGTACTATAATAATATTAAGCGCCTATATGAGCAAGAAAAAACTTGAAATGTTGACAAGCAAAAACCTTTTGTTTTACTCTCAGAATGTAGCTATAGGGGGAATTAATGGCCAAAGAAGAAGCTATTGAAGTTGAAGGTCTCGTAAAAGAAGCTCTTCCAAATGTAATGTTCCGTGTAGAACTTAAGAACGGACATGAAATTCTTGCACACATGTCAGGAAGAATGAGACAGAATCACATTAAGATTGTTCCGGGAGATAATGTAAAAATTGAGATGTCTCCTTATGACCTTACAAAGGGCAGAATAATCTACAGAGAGAAATAAAAATCTCCTAAGTTAAAGAAAGGGTGTTAGCTACACCCTCTTTTTTTGAGATAAAATTGCACGTACCATGAAAAAAATTATTTTACTTATTTTTATTTGTTTTGTTGTTATTTCCGGTGTCTTTGCTTATCAAAACACATACAAGCAGTCCTCTGATGAGGTTCAGACATTTCTTATTCTTAGAAAACTCTCAGATACAATGACTCCTGACCCAACATATCCTATTTCAGGAACACAGCTTACCAATTTGCTGAAATCGTTGAATACAAATGCATTGGACAGTAAGGCAAAATCATTGTATGACTCTCTTTTAAGCAAACTTGAACATCCTGAAATTCTCTTTGGAAAAGACGGTATGGGGGTTGATTCAGACATTTCTATACTTGGAATTCAGTTAATGCAATCAGATGCCCCTGATACGTACGGAATTCTTCCTTACAAAGACAGAATGCCCATGCTGGGTCTTAATACAACAATGTATATGAAAGACTATATGACAGGAGTATTTGATATTTCTCTAAGAGAAACAATTGACGCTTACAGAAATGAGCTCTGGAGAGCTTCCCTGCTTGATTTCAATAATTATTCAGAAGGAGCTCCTGATTATGCTTATGCTTCTGTTGGTTTTGATGATTTAAACTTTGCAATTGGCCGTGACCGTCTTGAAGTAGGAAACGGATATACAGGAAACCTTGAACTTGGCGGAAACATCCTTTTTGATAATTATGCAAAACTTTCATTTGTAGGTTCATTCATGTCTTATGATTTCACAATGGATTCTTTTGAACATGATGATGAATATCTTGGTACAACCTACATTGCGGCAAAGAAAAAGAATATCTATGTTCACAGAGCATCATTTAACTTCAAAGATATAATAAATCTTTCTGTTTATGAAGGAGCTCTTGTATTTGCAGCAAATCCGTTTAATAATTTGCAGTTCTTAAATCCTTTTATGTATTTGCATAATACAGGGACCTACTACGAAGCAGATACAAACAACTTCATGGGATTGGAAATAGCTGCTGTTCTTCCAAAAGGGTATCAGATAGATTCTCAATTATTCTTTGATCAATATGTTACCGGTGGAGAAAAGATTGAAGAAACGGGAGAAAATGCATTTGAGGTTCTCTTAAATGTCAGTAAGGCAGCCACTTTAAAGAACGGTATTCTTGATTCTTATATTGAATTTGTTTACGGAAATCCTTATGTATACCTTAAGAATACTCACGGATATGGTATGGATGACAGTTTCACAGGTTGGGAAAACATAGACCTTGTCAATGATTCCAAGAATGACTACAACACAAACAGCAGCAGAGAATTACAGTATTTTGGCTATAGATTTGGAGGAAATCTCTTTTCCGTAGGTACCGGAGCTTCATACTATCTTAATAATTCAACATTCAGTTTGGATCTTCAGTATATATGCAAAGGAACAAACGGTATTTGGGATGGAGATAATCGTAAGGCTCAGGACCAGACAGCTGACCCAATGCACGTAATTACAGCCTATGCAGGAATTGATCAGAATTTCTATTCTGCATTTAATATTCAACTTAAGTTTGGTTTTGCAGAATACATAAACTATAAGCACCTTGGCACAAATAAATTTGATCCTCAGTTCTCAATTGGTGTATGTATTCATCCTTTAGAATTTCTCAAAAATAAAGCAACTCTGTAATTTAACACTGTTTATTCAGCATTATTGACACTATTGTCTCATCTGTTTTCTGCATTCCTTCACTGCTTATTCTTGAAAGGTAATCTATGCTTTCCAAACTGTCCTGTCCTACAATTCCGCTTGCAGCATCAGGAGCAAGACCTCTGAATGCCAGTTTCACACTTAATGCAGCAGCCTCAAGACAAGAATGAATCTTCAAAGCGCAGGTATTCTTTGCTCCGTCACAAATTATTCCGGTCATATTACCTACCATTGTGTTTATAGCCTTATCCATTACACTTCTGTCTCCGCCCAAAAGATAGACATAAGCACACGCAGTACCAATAGAAGCTGTAAAAGCTCCGCATAAAGCCGAAAGTCTGTTCTTTCTTGCAGTAAGAACAAGACCAACCAATTCAGAAACGCACACAGCCTGTGCAAGAGAGTCCATACTGGCACCCAAGTAAGTTGCAAGTACAGAGACTGGAACAGTAACAGTTATACCCTGATTACCACTTCCGCTGTTGATTATTACAGGCATACTGCAACCGCTCATTCTTGCGTCGCTTCCCGCTGCAGCCCAAGCAGCTCCAAATTTAAAAGCTTCATCCAAAGAAACAGGTCTTGTATTGCAGTCGCAATCCAGTGCAGTCTTTCCTACCTGAAGCCCATATTCAGAAACAAGTGAATGATGGCAAATCTTACTGTTCATAAAAATTGCTTCCATTATGAAAGGAACATCATCTGCAGAAATGTAAGAAGCAAAATCAATTATATCATCAAGAGTAAGCGATTTGAGAAATGCATTCCTCTTTGAAGAAGATTGTTTTTCATCGGCATGGTCTTCTGAGTCTTCAAGATTAAGATTCACAAGAACATTTCCGTCTAATTCTACATGTGAGAATCTGTCGTGTTCCCCTGAGATTGTTGCTGTAGCTACATGGTTTTCAGATATAAGATGAACACTGACATAGAGTGCAGGAACATCATGAACCAATGACAAAGAAACCGGTATTGTCAAAGCAATCTGAGTTTGTTCTTCCGTAATGTCAGAAAGAATACTTAAAGTCTTAGATGTATCACCTTTTGCTATTCCAAGGGCAACAGCAGCCAGAATACCTTTGAGAGAACAGTTTGGAAGCCCAACTCCCATGGCATTCTTAACCATATCCCTGCTTGCAGAAACTTGGGCAGAAACAATTCTGTCCTGCCCAATCATTTCTTTTGCCTTTGCTCCCGCCAAAGCTGCTGCTGCAGGCTCTGTACATCCCATTGCAGGGAGCATTTCTTTTTTAAGAATTTCTATTAAGACTTCTTTTTCCATAGTTTAATTTCTATCCCATCCAAGCTTTACTGCAACTGTAAGTGTATCTGCAACATTGTTATTGTAAACAGAAGCACCATAGAAAGCCTGAACTTTAATATCGTTAAAACCAATACCGGCACTGAGATGTCTGTATCCGTCCTTGTAGTCAAAACCAAGTTGGAGCATGTCAAGAATCTCTACATAAGCACCACAGTTAAGATGAGTCAAAGACTCTCTGAAATTAAAATCTTTTTCCTTGATGGATGTTGCAACAAAATCATAAACATCTCCAAGTTCTGCATAAACCACAGGACTTACAATTTTCCAGTTCTTTGGCTGGAATGTACATCCCAAATCCAGCATGAAATGTCCTGCCTTGAATTTATCATTTGAAGACAGAACATCTTTAAGTCTCTCCTGAATTGTTTCTGCATCACCTGAAACATATCTATACTGCCCGTTTATGTTGTTAGCCTGGCCATAGACTTTAAACTGATTATCAAAAAGACTTACATTAACACTAAAATCAATTGGCAATGCAAATCCCACAAACAGACAATCTTTAAACAGTTCTTCAAAATTATCAATATTATCTATAGCGTTAGAAACAGATATTTCCTCAGTAAAAGCCCTAAGTGTAGGGTGTATAGAAAGACCTGCAGAGATATTCATAGCATCTGTGCCAAAGACTCTCATTCCATAGCCCAAAGAAAGTGCAACATCTATATCAGGAATAATGGCCATAGAAGGGAAACTTGCATATCCTCTCTCATTGTAAGTTTCAAATCCAAACTTAGCATCTCCTCTGAATGCAAATCCTCCAATCTGAGACCCAAATCCCAAATCTATTTTCATAAATTCGTTGGTTGCTGCAGTACCGTTTCCCATAAAAGTAAAGTACCTCATAACAGGGCTTAAATAATCACCTTCAGGAATAGCCTCAAGACAAATATCATCTGTGAGAACAGAAGCCAAGTTATTAAAAGATACAGCTACTTCAGGAAAATCAATTATAAACTTATTATCTGCAAGCTCTGCAGGTTCTTCCCAAATATCATAGGCCAAACGGTTAAACCTGTTAATGAAAACAGGTCTGTAAGCCATATCATTCATGGTTTTTACTGCAGGTCTCAATTCTACGGCAAAAGCACAGGTAAAGACAGAAACAACAACCATTAAAGTTAACAATACTTTCTTCATATTCTACCTCCTCACTCCTGTTCTTCACCGGCAAGACTTTCTACATCAAGAGAATCCAAAATTGCCAAGCCTGGTGTGCCTGTCAATCTCATGTAAGTCTTTGCAGCATCATCAAACTCAGTTATTTTTTCCAGAACCTGTTTAATAACTTCATCATCAGAAGAATGCTGAGACTCATCATCTGTCAATTCAAAAATCTCATTAAGAGAATTGCACATTAATACAAGAGAAGAAGCCTTTGCCACATCTCCAATGGTAGCCTCTCCTTCACCTGTGAAATCATTTGCTCCTGCAGAAAGAACATCAATTATGTTTTTCATTACCGTTACAGTTTCCTCTCCAAGAGACTTTTCAAGCTCTTTCTTTTGCTTTTTAAACTCGTTCAGAAGAGATTCAGACCCATCTCCCAACGGATTGTTTGTAACAATAAAAGAGAAAAGCTCTGTATTATTTACTCCTGAATTTGCTTTAAGGTCGCATGCAGGATTATCAATTATTGAGTCTATCAAACCAATGAGCTTACTTTTTGAGTCTTCGCTTATTTCTACAGAAAGAATACCTTGCACACTTTCTACATGACTCTTGACAGATTCAGTCTGAGCTTTAACTTCCTTTTCTGAATACTTGATAGATTGAGCATCTGTCCCCGCAAAACCACTCATGAACTCACCAACCTTTCCAAGAGATTCAGAGTCACAGGAAACAAGACCGAATAAAACAATTAACGTAAAAAATAAAGTAACAAATGATATTTTCTTCATAAGTACCTCCGTACAGGATAAAATCCCATTGTAATTATAGTACAAATAATTCAAGCAAAGAGTAGTGATTTCTTACTAATTTACCTGACTTCAGAGGGCAAAAAGACACTCTGTAAGCGGAATAAAACAAATTCCGGCAAGAAGTGCAAATATGGAAATGTTTCTTTTTCCCTCATTCCTTGCAGCCGGCCAAAGTTCATCAAAAGAAATAAAAACCAGAATTCCGGCAACCAAAGAATTACAGACAGCCATAACATTTGGCTTCATATTTCCGCCAAAAATCAAAAGCCCAATCAAAGCTCCCAATGGCTGAGAAAGACCAACAAGTGTTGCATACAATACAGCAGAAATCTTCTTTCTGCCGGCAGAAGTCATAGAAATTGCAAGAGTAGATCCAATAGGAATATTGTGGATGGCAATACCAACAGCCATGGTAATTCCAAGCCTAAAATCTGAACTTACAGTAGTTCCGTTTGCCAAACCTTCAATGAGATTATGCAGAACCAAAGCAATTATCATTCCTGAAGAAACACTGTCGCCATGACTGCACTCGCACTCCTCAATATAATGTCCCGGTTCTTCATGTTCTTCATCATGATGGTGATGTGGAAGAATTATATCCAGAACAAGTGAAATCAAAGCTCCAAACACCAACAAAACAAGTGAAAGCGGAATTCCAATAGCTTCCATTGATTCCGGCATCAGTTCTCCCAATGCAATCATTAACATAATTCCGGTAGCAAAAGCCAAAGAAAAAGGACGTGCATCTGAATGTTGTTTTCTACCTATGAGAAACGCACCTAAAACCGTTGCCAAACCTGCAAATAAAGGAACTATTACAGAAATCATTTCTAAACCTCAGAATACAAAGTCTTTTTAAAAATTAAGAATAATGCAAAAGCCACCAAAGAGAAAAGCGAGTAAGAAAGGAACAATGAAGGATAGCCAAACAAATCAATTACATATCCCCCTGCCAAAGCTCCCAGCATCATAGGAAAGTTGTTTCCTATTGCCCAATAAAAACTCATAGCCATTCCATAATGCTCTTTTTCTACATGGGAATTAATGAAGGCAGCTGTACCTACATGAACTCCGCCAAACGTAAATGAATGAAATAACTGTGCAATTGCAAGCCCTGTAATGCTTGGAAAATAACAAAGAATTATCATTCTTAATACTGCGGCAATACAGGAAACTCCAACCAACCCTTGTCCTGTAATTTTTTTCTTTTCCAGCAGTTTCCCGCCAATAATCATCATCACAAACTCAGAACCTGCAGATAGAGAGTAAAACAATGTAAAGTTTCCTCCTACCTTTAAAACTTCAGTCATATAAGAAGACAAGAACCTCTCTACAACCGTTTGTGTAATTCTGGATAAAGCAACAATGAGAATAAAAATATAAAATGATTTTCCAAACCAACCAAAATCAAAAAGCTTTCCTTCTGAATTCTGTTTTTTTTGAGCATCTGTAGAAGGAATCAGCAAAACACTTATCCAAAACAGAAAACTAAAGATTAAAATTCCCCACATTATTGACTTGTTGCTTTCAGGATTCGGCCATTTGATTAAAGCAAATAAAATGAGAATCAGAACATAAGAAAGAGTTCCAACTGCCCTCATATATGAATAACGCCCCGGATGCCCTTGGCTCTGAGAAGACAACACTCCGTCCGTAATTGGGTTAACACAATAAAAGGTTGCACACATCAAACAGTAACAGATAATGGAAATTGCAACAGATGAAGAAAGAAGCACAGGAACAATAAAACAAAATGATAATACAGAGCAACCAAGCATTATCCATTTTGATTTCCCTGTTTTGTCTGCAAAAGACCCCACTAACAAGGGAAAAACAATAGAACATATCTGTCCAAGGGCAACTATTACACCAATCAAAGAGAAAGAATATCCCTTATTCCTGAGAAAAATCTGGACATAGGGCATCTGAGTAGCAACTACAGCTTGGTTTAAAGCAGATAATAAAAAATACGGTAACATTAATTTATCACTTCATAGTCTACGTAATGCCTGTCTATATACTGGTCATTGCGGGACATTTTCCCGACAAGTATATAAGAAACGGCAAACATAATCACTACAAAAGCAATAAATACCCACTGAAATAAAGGAGATTCGCAGGAAGCTGCATAATCGTAGAATCCGTGCAACAAAGTTGCAAAGGCAATTCCCATTATTCTGAAAGTTTTTGATTCTTTTTTGTGACCGGCATAATCATATTTCTTGGCAATTCCATAGAACACACCCATGAAAACTCCAAAACAAGCATGTCCAGGAATGGCTGTAATTGCCCTTATCAAAGCAGTTCCAAAACCATACATAGTTACGTAGCTTATGTTTTCCCACAAAGCAAACCCAAGAGAAACAAAAGTAGCATACACTACTCCGTCAAACTGACAATTAAACTCCTTGCTTCTCCATGTCTTTTTGTACAAAAGTATGTATTTTGCACATTCTTCAGACAATGCAACTATAAAGAAGTAAAGAATGACATTGTAAATAGGTTGTGAAGGACTTACAAACAGGTTCAGAAGAAATCCAAAGAATCTCTCGGAAACCAGTGCAATAAAAGTAGAAATAATACCGCCAATTACCAATGAAAACAAAAAAGCCGGTGATTCTTTTTCCAATTTATCAGCTTTGCTTACTTTCACAAGAAGAATTACAGCAGGTATAATGGCTGCAGCAATCAGAAAACCTCTGAAAATTAAAAATGGACTCATCAGATAAAAGAACATAGGCTAAAGATAACCAAAACCTCTGCAATTGACAACATACATACTGTTGGATAATATTTCCAGTGTTGCCCGGGTGGCGGAATTGGTAGACGCGCTTGGTTCAGGTCCAAGTTCCGAAAGGTAGTGTGAGTTCGAGTCTCATTCCGGGTATTCTTTATAATATAACGATTTACATACAAATAGAGGACTAAACAATGTCCTCTATTTTTTTAGGTGTAAACAAAAGTGTTAACAGAATAAACAGGATTTTCCGGTTTTTTCAGACAAAAAATGGGTCAGAAAACTGACCCATAATCTATATAAAATTGGTGGTTAAGAGACCTTCCTACAGAGGTCTGATTGAGACTCTTCAACAATGGTCTTCTTAAATGGTGTAAAGATGTCCATCTGAAGGTCTTTGATAGTCTTGACAAGTACCTCGGTTGCTACTCTAAAAGTGGACACTGAAGGGTAGAAAAAAATTTCTCTCTGAAGTGATAATATCAACAGAGAGGAACAACCATGGGTAGTTACAATCCTTTTGAAAAAGAACTTCTGATAAAAACATACAGAAAGAGCAAT
>JAZLGI010000008.1:0-10638 GCA_045616225.1 Sphaerochaetaceae bacterium | reverse complement strand
AAGACATACACATTGCACCATGAATAAAAGCTTCTATCCCAACCTCAGGATTAGCATCCTTAATTTGTCTTATTTCATTTAAAGTTGTCTCACGTCCCACTATTACCGTGTCAAACCCCATACTATGGTAAAGTTTCACACTTTGTGAGTTTATACAACTTGCCTGAGTAGAAAGCCTCATTTGCTTGTCCGGAAAATTCCGTTTAATCAATTCAGCTATTCCTATGTCAGAAATAATGAATCCGTCAAACGGATACCGCTTGATATTTTCAATTTCAAGTTTTAAAGAATCTACATCTTTTTCATGGAAATTTATGTTAATTGTACAGTAGAGTTTTTTCTCCGGAAAACGTTTTTTTAAATCTATAAGACTGTCTATTTCGCTATCGTCTACATTCTTGGCATTGGCTCGCAATGAAAAAGCCTTCATTCCCATATATGCAGAATCTGCACCGTAAGTCCAAGCAGTTTCTAATTTTTCAAAACTTCCGGCAGGTGAAAGCAATTCCATTTTTTTCATGCGTGTCTCCATAGATGACCTTAGCCTTAGTTGTCAGAAATGTCAATTTGGACTTGATTTTAGTTTGTTTTCTTCTGAGAATAATTCCGGAGGCGGTTATGTTTGAAAAAATGTCACTTGGGGAAGAAAAGGTAGATTCTACAAATGTTTATAAGGGAAAACTTCTTGACGTTTTTATGGATCACGTTTCCCTTCCAGACGGAGCAATAACAACACGTGAATACATAAAACATAATGGAGCTGTATGCATTGTAGCTTTAGACGGCAAAGGGAATATTGCTGTTGAACGTCAATTCAGATATCCGTTTCACAGAGAAGTCATTGAAATACCTGCCGGCAAACTTGACAGTTCAACAGAAGACCATCTGGAAGCTGCAAAACGTGAACTCAGAGAAGAAACCGGTATTACCGCAAAAAAGTTTAAATTCATAGGAGAATTGTACCCTTCTGTTGCATATACCACGGAAGTAATTTATATGTACCTTGCCACAGATTTATCTTTTGGGGAGCGTGAGCTTGATGAGAATGAAAGGATTAATTTTGAGCTTATGCCAATTGAAGATTTAGTAAAAATGATTATGAATAACAAAATCGGAGATGCAAAAACCCAGTTGGCAGTTCTGAAAGCATGGTCACTTATCAACAACAAAACAAACTGACCACCTCATCTTTGTTAATTACGCCCGACAGGACTCGCCCTTCTGCTCCCGGTTGTCCGCCCCCAGGGCCGGCTTTGCTTCGGACAACTCTCAGTTGTCCTCATAAGAAATTGTCAAGGATCCAGATAAACAGCTTCGCTGTCCTTGACAATATCATTTTACACTACCGTCGTAATACCGCAAAGCTTCGAGTCCTTATTTTCTGCTTTAAACAAAAAAGACCGCTTCTCGCGGTCTTAATTGTTTACGCCCGACAGGACTCGAACCTGCAACCTACGGATTCGAAGTCCGCCGCTCTATCCAATTGAGCTACCGGCGCGGATAAAAAAAGGGTGGACGAAGGGGCTCGAACCCTCAACAACCAGATCCACAATCTGGCGCTCTACCATTGAACTACGTCCACCAAGTTGCTTTGCCAATATGAACTAAAATGAAATTTTAGTCAATCACAAGTTTCTATTTATCAAAACCGTGAACCCAATCACTTGTTTTGTAGTAAATAAAATAGATAATGGAACTTATTGTCCATGTTAAAGGATATGCCCAGAAAACAAAGTCCAGATTATTGAAAATATGCATAACCGTTGTAATATAGGCTATTCTGAAAGCACACCAAACAAAAAGCATTATAAACATAGGGACAAAAGCTTTTCCGGCACCTCTGCAAACTGCAGAAACAGCATGAGAAAAAGCAAGTAGACAATAGAACAAAGCCATGATTTCCTCTGCTCTTGCACCAATTTCAATTACGCTTGGATCTGAATCAAAGATTGCAATCATAGGTTTTCTTAAGACAAACAAAATAACACCAATTAATTCTGCCATTATGCAACAACTTAAAATTCCAAATCTGGCACCCCTCTTTGCTCTGTCATATTGCTCTGCACCAAGATTCTGACTGATAAACGTACTTATTGCCATAGTAAAACTTGTTATAGGAAGGAAACCAAAACCTTCTATCTTTGTATGCGCACCAAAGGCTGCAGTAGCTTTCATCCCAAAAGAATTTATGCTTGATTGCACTATTACATTGGCAAAGCCAATTACAGAATAAGTGATGGCTGAAGGCATTCCTATCCTGAACATTTCTTTAAAAAGCTTTTTGTCAATTGCAAGATTTTTAAATGAAAGGGAATATATCTGTCCTTTTTTACAAAGATGAGCCAAACAAAGACAAACACTGAACAACTGGGAAATAACAGTTGCAATAGCGGCAGAGCCAACTCCAAACCCCATAAACCTTATGAACACAATATCCAGAACTATGTTGAGAAGCGAAGAAACAATCAAAAAATAAAGAGGCTTCTTGCTATTTCCCAAAGAATTCATAATTCCCAAAAGAATGTTGTACATGACTACTGCAATTGAACCTGCAAAGTAAAAAGTATAATAGTTTAAGGCAAGCTCATAAACGTTGGGATCTACCTTCATCCATCTGAGAAAATGAGGAGCAAGCAACACTCCGGTTATAGAAAGAGCAATTCCGCTTATTAATCCAAACAATACATCTGTATGAATTGAACGCTTAACCTTTTCATAATCCCCTGCTCCAAAATATTTTGAAATAATAATACCGGCACCAACACTTAAACCGGTAAAAAATTCAACCAGTAAGTGTACCATAGGATGGGCAGAAGTAACGGCAGCCAAAGACGCTGTGCCAAGAAATTTCCCAACAATCAAAGAGTCTGCAGTACTGTAAAGTTGCTGAAATAACTGACTTAGGATAAGAGGCATTGCAAAGGCAACCATGAGGCGCCAAGGAGACCCCTTAGTCAAATCTTTGACTTCAACTCTCATTTTTCTGCTATAGCCTCAATTTCAAGTCTTGCACCTTTTGGGAGGGCTGCAACCTCAAAACAGGAACGTGCAGGAAAAACACCTTTAAAAAAAGAAGCATACACTTCATTTACAGCAGCAAAATCAGAAAGATCTTTTAGATAAATTGTGGTTTTTACAATCTTATCCATAGAAGAACCGGCTTCTGAAAGAATTGAAGCAATGTTATTCATAGATTGCTTTGCAAGCTCTTTAATATCATCTGAAGGAAAACTTCCTGTTTTTGGATCTATAGGCAATTGCCCTGAAACATAAATAAAATCACCGGCCATAACAGCTTGGGAATAAGGTCCTACAGCAGCAGGAGCATTAATTGTACTAATTGTTTTGATATCCATCTTAACCTCTCAAAATTGCTTTATTCAGAATATATCACAAATGACCGTTTTCAGAGAATTGATAATACAATATGCTTGCTATATGAAAATAACAGTACTTACAATGTTTCCTTCAATGCTAAACGGTCTTTTTGAGTCTCCCATAATACAAAGAGCAGTTAAGGATAACATAGTAAGTATTGAAATAACAGATATCAAAGATTTTGCAACCGGTTCTTTCAGACATATAGATGACTCCCCTTACGGAGGTTCAAAAGGAATGATTATGCGAATGGAACCACTTGTCAAAAGTCTTGAAAACGTCATGACAGAGAATTCCCATTCGGTTCTTTTCTCTCCAAAAGGAAAAGTGTTTAACCAAGAGACAGCAAAACGTTTTTCACAAGAAAAGCACTTAGTATTAGTTTGCGGACACTATGAAGGAGTAGATTATAGATTTGAAAACTATGTAGATGAAATGATATCAATGGGAGATTATATAGTTTCCGGAGGAGAATATGCAGCATCTGCTGTTATTGATTCTGTAGTCAGACTCCTGAAAGGAACTTTAAAAGAAGGTGTCACTGCCAATGAAAGCCACGAAAACAATTTGTTGGAAGAACCTCAATATACACACCCTTTTGAATTCAGAGGGGAAACAGTGCCACAAATTTTGCTCTCAGGTAATGCAAAAGCCATTTCTGAATGGAAACATCATAAAGCAATAGAAGAAACAAAACTCCACAGACCTGACATGGCATATAGCTATATGAAAAAACAAATTCTGAGTGCAGAAGAAAGCCTTAGATTGCTGGCTTCTGAGCGTGTAGAATTTCTACCCGGGGTATTTAAATACTCAGATAAAAAATTACCTGATATGCATGATCATAATCTTTACAAATCAGAGAACGCATTAACTGCTGAAGAAATCAGACAATTATTCAAAAATTCTGCTTTAGACGGGTTTGTTAAACTCATGCTTCATTCAAGACTAAATCCACAGATAATTAAGGATTTTTGCTTTGAAGAAACCGTTTCCCACACTCTTGCTTTTTATGACACTTCAACTGCAAGTTTTCCAAAAGCCAATAAAGAAGTCACAATAAAAACACTCACAAACGGAGCTTTGGGCAAAGATTTCATAGATTTTGAACTTTCTCAGTATGGCTCTGAATACGGAGAAGATTTTACGTTACGCAAAATGCACAGAAATCTTACTCTTTCGCAACACTGTAAAAAACGTGATTATGTGGGAGCCTACATAAATTCAAAGTTAGTAGGATACCTTACAATTTGGACAGACTATGACTGTGTAGGAATTGACGACCTCATTGTAGATGAAAAATCAAGACATAAAGGTATTGCCTCTGCCCTTCTTGAATATGCCTGCAAACTGGCACCTTTTGCTTATCTCCATGCAGATGCAAATGACACGCCTATTGAGATGTACAAATCAATGGGATTTAAAATAGAATTTACACAATATGAGTACTTTTCAAAAAACAAATGCAATGAGAATCCTTGAAAAAATGGAACTGCCTTATACTACAGTGTCCTACGAGGTAGATGAAGAACACCTAGATGCAGTAACAGCCTCTGAAAAGCTTGGAATAGACCCAAATGTTATGTTCAAAACAATTGTAATGGTTGGAGCAAGTAATCAGATTTATGTTTTCTGTACTCCTGCAGCTTACGAGATATCTTTGAAAAAAGCCCGTGAAATCACAGGTGAGAAATCTATTTCAGGATTGCCTCTTAAAGAACTCCAGTCAAAAACAGGATACATAAGAGGTGGTTGCAGTCCACTGGGAATGATTAAAGTTTATCCCACTTATATAGAAGAAACCGCACTCTTGGCAGATTATGTCTACGTAAGTGCGGGTGTCAGGGGAACAATGCTTTGCTTAAAGCCACAAGACCTCATTAAAGCCTCATCAGGAACATTTGCATCATTCATTTGAATCATTCATTTGAAACAAATTCGCTAAGTTGCTTTTTTATCTTTCCTGCAGTCTTTTCCGAAACACCTGAGATATCAGAAACAACTTCTTTTGCATGAATATCTCCAAGTTTTGACTTTGCCTTATCAGTCACTTTTTCAGGAAGAAGGTTTGGAAAAAGAAAACCAAGAATTACTATCACAACAAGGACAGAAATCCTCTTAATCCATTTCTTTCCCTTTCTCTCCATTCTCTTCTTGATTTTTTCAATTTTCATATTAAAGCACCTTTGCAAGGAAGTCTTTTAATCTTTCGCTCTTGGGGCTTTCAAAAATATCCTCAGGTGTTCCTTCCTCTACTATTTTTCCATCTGCCATGAACAGGATACGCTTTCCTACTTCACGGGCAAAACCCATTTCATGAGTAACAATTACCATAGTCATTCCGGAAATTGCAAGTTCTTTCATTACTTCAAGAACCTCACCAACCATCTCAGGGTCAAGAGCACTTGTAGGTTCATCAAAAAGCATTACATCCGGTTCCATCATCAAAGCCCTTACAATGGCAACTCTCTGTTTTTGACCACCTGACAACTGAATGGGATAAGCATTTGCCCTATCTGCCAACCCAACTCTCTCCAGAAGCTTTATTGCTTTTAATTGAGCTTCTTCCTTATCAATATTTTTGACTTTCATTGGAGCAAGAATCATATTGTCCAGAATTGTCATGTGGGGAAAGAGATTAAAATGTTGAAAAACCATTCCCATTTTCTGGCGGTGGACATCTATATTGAGCCTTACAGTCTTTCCGTTCTCATCAACATACTTCTTCTTGGTGATATCAGTCCCTTCAAAAACAATGGACCCATCCGTTGGTTCTTCCAACAAATTAAGACTCCTGAGAAATGTAGACTTACCACTACCTGAAGGACCGATTACAACAAGAACCTCGCCTTTCTTGATATCTGTGGAAACTCCGTCAAGAGCTTTAATAGCACCTCTGTTGTAGTATTTCTTTAAATCTTTTACTTCAATAAGTTTAGCGCTTGTCTCCACGACTCATCCTCCTTTCAAAGTATGCAATTATCTTACTTGTAGGGAATGTAAGACAGAAGTAAACGACAGCTGCAATCAAAAGCGGTTCTGCGACTCTGTAAGTTGCACCCTTTGTTGCAGAAACTGCATACATGATGTCCTGAACACCAATCGTATAACAAATTGAAGACTCCTTGATAATTGTGACAAATTCATTGGCAATTGCAGGAAGAATATTCTTAATTGCCTGCGGTAAAATGATATATCTCAAAGTTTGAAAACTTGAAAGTCCCAAAGAACGTGAAGCTTCTGTCTGACCTCCGTCAATACTCTGAATTCCGCTTCTTATTATCTCGGAAAGATAAGCTCCGCTGTTCATTGCAAGAGCAACCACTCCCGGAAGAAAACGTTCAAACCTTATAAATCCAAAGAGCTTAAATACGGGAAGATTTACATTACCAAACAGTACGTAGTAAACAATAAAAAGCTGAACCAACATAGGAGTTGCTCTGAAAACTTCTACATAAGTTGTGGCAATTATTCTCAGAAGCTTGGAACGGCTGAGCCGCATAAGCGCAAGTATCAAAGCCAGACAAAAACCCAAAAGAACTGTAAGAAAAGAGATGGAAACCGTACAAACGAGTCCTTCTTTGAACAGCTCAATATACTTGAAGGTTTTTGCAAATCCTGCAGATGTAAACATTTATTTCTCTCAAACCTTTAACGCACAAATTCCTCCCATTCGGGAGGAACTGCGTTTTCTTTAATACGATATATTATTTATCCATGAAATGGCTGTCTTCTACAATATCCCCGTTCTGGGAAAGTGCATTAGCCTCTTCTACAAACTTTGCCATGCTTCCGTCTTTCATTGCTGCATCAATAGCCTCTTTTACTGCAGTAAGGAGTTCATTGTTGCCTTTCTGAACAAGAACTACATTACCTTCTGAATCATAAGGTACATCAAGTGCAACTACAAGTTCAGGATAGTTTGCTGAATAACTCTTGGCAACCAGCTCTTCTACATAAGCACCGTCAACTTTACCTGCAAGGACTTCTGCAATAATATCTGTTACTTTTGTAAGTGCTACAAGGTCTGCATCAGGAGAATATTGCTGAGCAAGATCCATCTGAATAGCTCCAAGCTGAGCACCAACTGAATATTCTTTCTTGTTTGTATCGGCTAGAGTCTTAAATTTTGAAGCATTTGATTTAAGGCAAATGAAAGCTTGTTTTCCATCATAGTAAATCTGAGAGAAATCAACTACTTCTTCACGTTCCGGGTTTGGACTGAATCCGCTTATTCCAAGGTCTGCACCTTTGTTCTGAAGTTCCATAAGAATTCCGTCAAAATCCATAGGAATAAACTCTACTTCAACTCCAAGGAATTTTCCAATGTACTTTCCAAGTTCAATATCAAAACCTGCTAAGCTAGGAGTTCCGTCTGCTGCAATTGAATAAAATTCATACGGAGCATAGTCCGGAGATGTTGCAATTGTAAGTACTCCATCTTTAAGTGTGTTGTACTTATTGTTTGAAGACTCTTTTGTTCCGCCGGCAAATGCTGCAAAACAAATTGTTAAAACCAAAAGTAAAATAACTGATTTCTTCATTATATTTCTCTTCCTTTTGTATAAATTTTCATTTTACGTTTGTTGTTTTAGTATCTTTTATGCATTTTGTCTAGTATTTTTGTGAATATTTTTTCATTTTCTGCATTTTTATTTATTTTCCCAAAGTTCTTACCCCGCCTAAATGTATATTTATCCTCAAAATATGTATATTGAAGAAAATAATAACAAAAAGGTTTACACAGTATTTCAAAAGTGCTATGGTGCAGACATCATTCAAAGGAGGGCAGGCATGAATTTCAACAAAGAAAACAATACTTATTGTCTGTCCCCAGTCCCTGCCCGATGAGGGGCGCATTATTTTATCTTATATTTATGGTTTACAGTTATAGGATGTCAGGCATGGTCTGTCACGTTTGATTTTTTCATGCAGCGCATGAATGTATATAGGTTTATTTTATGTTGATTCTTTCTTTTATTTTATATTTTGCACTTATGCTTGGAATTGGTATTTTTTTCTTCTTAAAAGGAAATGAAAAAGATGATAAGGGATATTTTCTTGGAGGAAGAAAAATAGGTCCTTGGGTAACTGCAATGAGCGCTCAGGCTTCTGATATGAGTGCATGGCTTCTTATGGGTCTTCCTGGAAGTATTCTTGCATTTGGGTTGGGACAGGCTTGGATTGGAATTGGTCTTGTAATAGGAACTGCTTTAAACTGGATTATTGTTGCAAAGAGACTCAGAAAGTTTTCAAAAGCTTCAAATGATTCCATTACCCTTCCTCAGTATTTGTCAAACAGATTCTGCGCAAAGGATCATTCTCTTTCAATTATCTGTGCAATTGTTTTTCTGATTAGCTTTACAATTTATGTTGCTTCTGCATTTGTTGCCGGTGCTACAGTTTTTACAACTCTTATTCCTTCTCTGACTAACAGTACTGCAATGATTATTTTTGCCTTGATTCTTATCATTTACACATTCCTTGGCGGATACAAAGCAGTTTGTTGGACAGACTTCTTCCAGGGACTTCTTATGCTTATTGCTATCATGGCAATTCCAATCATTATTATTGCTACAGAAAACTTGGATTTATCTCTTCTTGATAAGGTTTATGAATATCAGGGAACAGAATATAAGTTTGTCAATAACTTCTTCTCTGCCTCATGGAAAGATATTTTAAGCGGTCTGGGATGGGGTCTTGGTTATTTTGGAATGCCTCATATTCTTGTTAGATTCATGTCAATAGAAAAACCAAGTATGATTAAAAAGAGTGCTACTGTTGCCATTGTCTGGGTTATCATTTCACTTGCATGTGCAATTATAATAGCCTATCTTGGCAGACTCCTTGTTGCAGAAGAACTTCTGACATCAGGTAATCAGAAACTTGTTTTCATAGTACTTGCCAGAAAATACTATCCTGAATTCATTGCAGGTATCATGCTTTGTGCAATTATTGCAGCTTCTATGTCCACTGCAGACAGTCAGCTTCTAGTAGCTTCTTCTGCATTCACAAGTGATATTTACAAACAGGTCATCAAGAAAGATGCTTCTGACAAAGAAATGCTTTGGGTTGGCAGAGGTGTTGTTGTTATTGTTTCAATTATTGCCTTTTTTATTGCTTCTAACAAAGGCGAAGCTGCCCAGGCAATTATGAACCTTGTAGAAAATGCATGGGGAATCTTTGGTGCAGCATTTGGACCTGTAATCATTCTTTCACTCTTCTGGAAGCGTTTTACTTACAAAGGTGCTGTTTCAGGAATTATTACGGGAACTTTGGTAGATATTCTTTGGTTAGCATTCCTTTCCTCAACAGGAATTTATGAAATTATTCCTGGGTTCATCTGTTGTTTGGCTGCCGCTGTAATAGGAACTCTTACAGATAAAGAACCTTCTGAAGAGGTTAAAGAAATCTATAGTAAAGCTACAGACGAATCTATTGATGATTAAACTTTTCTGAATTTAGTTTTGGGCTGTAACAAAGTTGCAGCCCGGAGCAAAGTTGCTTTAGAGTACTTTTTTATAACCGTCTTCTCCGTAATTCAGAGCCTTATTTACTCTGCACACTGTGGCGGAACTGACACCAAGTTTCTCACTTATATCTTTATAATTCATTCCCTTACTGAGCATTTTTGCAGTTTCCAAACGCTGACTCATTTCCTGAATTTCTTTGATAGAACATATATCAAGCAGGAAAGCCCTGAAGTCCTGTGGCGTTCTTAAAGTTGCAAAAGCTTTGTATAAGTTTTCTGTAAGTTCATTATCTGTAGATTTCATAATTTGACTTTAGAGCTTTAATACATAAAAGTCAAAATTTTTTCAAACTATCTTTACTTTTTTTTCCAAACTTGTTAAATTTAGCGTGTTAGTGCTTTAACACGCTAAAGTGTTAGCGGAAGGAGTTATTATGAAAAAAGTATTGGCATTTTTGACAGTTTCTTTGATTTGTATCGGTGTTATATTTGTAGGAGGCTCTAAAGAATCTACAGGTTCTGATAAATCTTATGTGCAGGATAAGGGTTCTCTTATAGTAGGAATAACAGATTTTGCCCCAATGGATTATATGGAAGGTGGCAAATGGGTAGGATTTGATGCAGATTTGGCCAATGCTTTTGCCTCTTATCTTGGTGTAAAATGTGAATTCATTGAAATTGACTGGGATTCAAAAACAATGGAACTTGCAAATAAAACAATTGACGTTGTTTGGAACGGAATGACTCTTACAGATGCTGTAAAGGCTGCTATGGAAACAAAGTCGGAG
>JAZLGI010000007.1:0-21663 GCA_045616225.1 Sphaerochaetaceae bacterium | reverse complement strand
CTAAAACCTGAGTTGATTTAAATAAACAACATGACACCTTCAGAGAAGTAAAACTTCAAGAACCTCAAGAACTCAGAGCCGAAAGATGTTGCATTAAAAAATCAAAGCAACCGGCTCAGAATCAGTGTGCTCAAGTGTTAGTGCAACATTGTCATCAACCATTTAAATTATCGTGCCATTTGAGGTTTTCTGTAAAGATTATTTTGTAAAAACTGCCTTTTGGTGCATTTAACTTTTCACAAACGCATTTCTGCTCGGGTTTGTTGCATTTACTTTTTCATTTTGCCGAAAAATATACACTTTTGATATAAGTGGATATTTTGCAGAAATTTTACTATATTAGAACTACTATAAAAAACGGAGATTAATTCGGTATGTTTATGAATTTTGTGGTTGCACTCATTATGTGCACAATCGGTTTTGGAAAGTATGGTTATTTCCTTTCTGTAGGTTACGGACTTTCAATGTCTGCAATGGCATTCTCAACTCTTCTGCTTTATGCAGCAGGAAGAGGTTTTGCTCTTCCGGCCTACATTGTCATTGAACTTGTTATCATATTCCTTTACGGTATCAAATCTTGCGGTTTGAATATTGCAAAGGAACTCAAAACACCTGCTCCTTCAAAAGAAGACAAATTGCCAATTGCAGTTACTGTTTGTGCATGGCTTGCTTTTGCAGCTTGTTTAATGGTTCTTTTTGCTCCTGTAGTATTCCGCATTAAAAACGGTGCCGGAACATACGGAAAATCTGTTGTATCTTGGATTGGAATAATCCTTTCTCTTGGAGGACTTGTCCTTTGTGTTCTTGCAATTTATTTTGAAGAACTTCAGAAAAAGAATAATCCAAATACATTCTGTAAGACCGGCCTTTATAAATTTGTCCGTTTCCCTGGTTATACAGGAGAGCTTCTTTTCTGGACAGGTATTTTTGTGGGCTCTTGGTCAGGACTTAAGACATTTGGTCAGTGGCTTCTTGTTATTCTTGCTTACCTTGCAATTATTTACATTAATCTTAATGCAACAAAACGTGCAGAAAAGAGACAGTACGCAATATTTGTTGAAGGTGAAACAGAATGCAAGGATGAATTTTTGGGATATGTTGCAAAGACTCCTATCATCATTCCTTTTGTAAAGCTTTATACATTTAAAGATTCAAAGATTATTCTTTAATTTAGAGCAACTTTCAAAACCAAGCTTTGTGAAGAATAAATTTGAATTTGTTCTTTATTTGCGTTTTAACTGAATGGGGGCTGCGAGATTGCAGCCCTTTCATTTTGCCCAAAATCTGAAAACGGCAATTTAGACTTAAAAATTTCAGTCCAAAAACAAGAAAACGCAATTTGGACTTAAAATTTCAGTCCAATCAGTCCTAAGTATTAAAGGACTGCAACCAAGTCTAAATGAAATGACTTTTGTTACAGACTTATACTTTTGGCAAGTGCAGATTTGCTATCTTTATTATAGAGACAGGTGAGTGTGTAAATGTTGGTATCGCCTTCTGCCCTGAAAAAAAGGATTTTATTGTCATCTACTAGATTCGGATCCCACAACAGATATGAAAAAGTGCTGTCGCTTGCTTCAAACAGTGGCATGATATATCGGTTTGGTGTATTTTCATCTATTATGTAACTGCCATTAATCATCCATTCTATTTTGTCAGACTTGTTTGCAGAAATCAGAGTATACTCTATATCTGTGTAGGTTGTCGTTGCTGTGGTAAGAGTTAACTCTTCCAATGAAATCTCAGGGAAAGAGAAAGAGACATCAAATTGTTGTGGCTCCAATTCTGTGATGACAAATTCATCAAGATTTCCCGTAACGTATGTATTGGTATCCGGAAGAATGTTTACTATTACAAACTGGCTTCTTATTGGTTTGTTCTGTTCAGAAGCCTTTACTCCCGGGAAGTCTATCCACACTCCATCATTGTCTTCTACTACTTCTTTTATCATAAAGAAATAAACACCTGCAGGAAGTGTTGCATCCGGAGAATTTCCATATTTGTATCTGAAAATACAGTTAGTGTCTGACGTGTTATCCGGTGTTGCATCTGTTGGTGTTTCAGGGATAAGTACCTCGTAATCTGCCGGAGAGAAGTCTGGATAATAGTTTTCTTCTAAAACAGAAGGAACCAGTTTTTTTCCTACATAAGAATAGTAAAATCTTATTTTGTCTTTGTCTTGTAAGTTGCCAGGAACAGATATATCAAAGAATAAGTTGCCTTCTCCTACAACCGGACTCATAAAGAGAACAATTTTGTTTTCTTTCTTGTTGAGCAGTTGTGGTTCATAAGTGTACCCTTCCCATACCAATTGAGTTAATTCCGGGTCAGAATAACCACGTAATCCAAATATGTATTCAGAATTTCTTTTAAAACCGTATATGCTGTTTCCAAGACCTTTTTTCAGCTTAGTCAGTTGTTGTTTATCATTGTATGAATCAGGATCTGGATATAGGGGAGAATAATGGGCATTAATGATTGCAGTTCTGATATCGCTTATCTCATCTGTGTACAAGAGACTTGAGAATTCCCAATAGTAATTTTCTGCATTGACCAAGTCAGGACAACCGGAATTAGTCTGAGTCAAATACTTGTTCACACCGGCAGTAAAACATATAGAGGAATCTGATTTCACAGACACAGAATCATTACAGGAAGTACACAGACAGAGACACAGAAGTGCCAAAGTCAGTAAAACTAACTTTTTCATTTTTATTCACCCAGCCCCATCATATCAAACTATGGGGTAGAAAATAAAGACCAAAAGATTATAATTTCATTTATGTTTGAGATAGTGTTAAGACAGACAATAATCATGTTTGGGTACATGATGGTTGGTTTTATACTTTTTAAGTTTGGTAAAATAACAAGTGAAGGAAGCAAATCTCTTGCAAATCTTCTTATCTATTTTATTTTCCCTGTTGTAATTATCAAGAGTTTCAGACGTGAGTTCTCTTTGGCTCTGTTTAAAGATTTCTCCATAGGATTTGGGTTTTGTATCTTATCTATGGTTTTGTCTATTGTTGTAAGCAGATTTGTTTTCAGAAAAAATCCAATAAACAGTTTTGCTGCAGCTTTTCCTAATGCCGGATTCTTTGGAGTCCCACTGCTTGCTGCCGTTTTAGGGGAGCAGGCTGTAATTTATTCAATTGGAACTTCTTTTGTAACAGGAACGCTTCAGCATACTTATGGGGTAGGGCTTTTGACAGGGGAGAGAGGGCATTTTACTCCAAAAACTGTACTCTTTGCTCCTAATTGTGTTGCAACAATTCTTGGGATAATTTGTTTTACTACAGGGATTTCTATGAAATTTCCTCCTATGCTCAATACTTTCATAGACGGAATTTCTGCATTAAACGGACCCGTTGTTATGCTTATTTTGGGTTCTTACTTGGCACAATCAGATTTATCACTTCTGTTTAAGCGGAAATCTGCATATTTTGTAAGTACTGTAAGGTTGCTTGTGATACCTTTTATGTTGGTTCTGTTGCTTTCTCCGTTTAAGGTAGATAGTAAAATTAAGTTTGCAGTTGCAACTTGTATTGCAACACCTTGCGGAGCCAATGTTGCCGTTTACTGCCATCTGCATGGAAAAGATTATAAGTACGGTTGTCAATTAGTTGCTCTTTCTACGCTTATCGGAACATTTACCATACCTGTTATGTGTGCATTTGCCCAAAAAATATTTGGAGCTGTTCTATGAAAAATCAAGATAAAACAGATTTGTTTGAAAATTGGCCGGTTCCAAAAGCCGTTGCAAATTTAGCTGTTCCTTCTGTTATGGCTACACTTGTAATGGTTCTTTACAGTATTGCAGATACCTTTTTTGTAGGAATGTTGAATAATCCTGTGGAAAGTGCCGCAGTTGCTTTGGCAGCTCCTGCAATTCTGGCATTTAATGCAATCAACAATCTTTTTGGTGTTGGAACCAGTAGTTTGATAAGCAGGCTTTTGGGAAAAAGAGATTATGACAATGCCAGAAGAAGTTCTGCTTTTGGTTTTTATTCAGCCTTGTTTTGTTCGGTATTGGTTTCTGTCTTTTATACAATGTTCAGTAATTCTGTTTTGAGTTTTTTGGGTGCAGATTTCATTACAAGAGAATCTACTGAGCGATACCTTTTCTGGACTGTAAGCCTCGGTTCTGTTCCGGCAATCATGAATGTTGTTATGTCAAGTATGGTAAGAAGTGAAGGTTGCTCAATGCATGCAAGTATTGGCGTGATAAGCGGGTGCTTTCTTAATATTGTGCTTGATCCTTTTTTTGTTTTGCCTCAGTACTTGAATATGGGAGCTTCCGGAGCAGGTTGCGCAACTTTTATTTCCAACTGTGTTGCCATGCTTTATCTCATGATTCTCACATTATGTAAGAAAGACAAAACATTTGTGTCAATGAAACTCAGTAACTTCTGTTTTGATAAAAAGATATCAAAGGAGATTTTTGGTGTAGGACTGCCATCTTCATTGCAAAACCTTCTTAATGTTACGGGTAGTATTATTTTGAACAACAAAACAGCAGCCTTTGGAGCCGCAGCTGTTTCTGCTATGGGAATTTCTCATAAAATAAATCTTCTTCCGCTTTATGTTTCAATGGGAATCACTCAGGGGGTAATGTCGCTGATTGGTTATAACTGGTCCAGCGGAAACAGAAAAAGAATGAAAGACACCATTATTTTTGTCCTTAAAATATCAATTGTAATTGGCGTTCTTATGAGTGCAGTTTTCTTTTTCTGCAGTAAAGGTCTCATAAGGGTATTCATGGATAATGATGAAATTGTGATGTATGGCTCTGTCCTTCTTAAACTTATGAGTATTGGAATAGTATTCATGTCTGTTGATTTTCTTGGTGTTGCAGTTTTTCAGGCTATAGGAAGAGGCAGATATTCTTTGATTTTTGCAGTACTCAGAAAAATAGTGCTGGAAATTCCTGCAATCATTATTCTTAACAAGATTTGGCCTTTGTATGGAATGGGATTATCTCAGACTATTTCTGAATTTGTTTTGGCTATAGTTGCAATTTTCCTTCTTTTGCGTATTTTCAGAGAAAGTCAAAGTGCCGATTTTTAGTCTGATTATAGTCTTTGAATAATACTTGTGTTAAAATCAAAAGCCGTGAAGATAGAAAGGTCTATACAAGGAAAAAAATGGATAAAGAATTAATTCTCACATTTGATATTGGAACTCAGAGTATGAGAGGCATGATAGTAGACAAAAGCGGTTCTATTATTGATATTCAACAATGTGTCTATGAATCACCGTATTATTCGCAGAAACCTTTGTGGGCAGAACAAAAGCCGGATTTGTATTTTGAAGTCCTTTGTTCTATTTCAAAGATATTAAAACAGAGGAATCCTGAAATCTTTGAAAAGGGGCTTCTTGCTATGGCAATAACTTGCTTCAGAGATAGTGTGTTGTGTCTTGACGCAAACAATAAACCTTTGAGAGATATGGTAATGTGGCTGGACAAAAGAGAAGCCAATGAGGATAAACTGCCTAAGATTCCTGTTTACAAGAAAATACTTTTTGCAATTGCCGGTGTTAAAGATATTGTTTCTACTCAAAGAAAACAGAGTATATGTAACTGGATTATGACAGAACAACCTGACATTTGGGAGAAAACTTCTAAATTTGTGTTACTGTCAACCTATCTTAATTGGCAACTGACGGGAGTCCTATTGGACAGTAAGGCAAATCAGATTGCTCATATTCCATTTGATTCAAAAAACAAGAAATGGCAGAAAAAGAGAAGCCTTACAAGATTTATTTATGATGTTCCGGAAGAAAAGCTCTGTGATGTCTGTGACAGCGGAGATGTTATAGGGACAATAACAGACAAAGTTTCAGAGTTGTCAGGAATTCCAAAAGGACTTGAACTTATAGCAACCGGTTCTGACAAAGGCTGTGAAACTCTTGGGCTTTCTGTAAATTCAGCTGATAAGGCTGCAATTTCATTTGGTACTGCTGCAACAATTGACTTTTCAACAGACAGGTATTTTGAACCTTTGCCTTTTGCTCCGGGTTATCCGGCTGTCATCAATAATAAATGGAATCCTGAAATTCAGATTTATAGAGGATATTGGATGCTCAGTTGGTTCAAAAAAGAGTTTGCATCTGAAGAACAGGCTTTGGCTTTGGAAAAAGGAGTGTCTGTAGAAGAAATTTTGAACAGCCATCTTCACGAAGTTCCTGCAGGTTGTAACGGACTTGTTCTGCAACCTTTCTGGGGGCCTGGAGTATGTACTCCAAATGCCAGAGGTTCCATAGTTGGTTTTTCAGATATACATACAAAATATCATCTGTACAGGGCTATAATAGAAGGCATTAACTATGCATTGCTTGACGGATTAAAAAGAATGGAGAAAAGAGGAAAAACCAAGATTAAGGAAATTTATATAGGCGGAGGCGGTTCAAAGAGTTTTGAAATTTGTCAGATTGCCGCTGATATGTTTGGACTTCCTGTTAAATGTATTCAGACTCATGAAGCCAGCGGCCTTGGTTCTTCAATTGTAGCTTTTGTTGCAAAGGGAGTTTTCAAAAGCTTTGACGAAGCAATAGAAAAAATGATTCATATCTCCAAAGTTTTTGAACCGGATATGGAAAAAAATGAGTTGTATATGAAGTATTACAAAGACGTTTATGTCCATATTTATCCAAAACTTCTTCCTCTATTCAGAAGAATAAAAAGAATCTGATTCAAAACAATAGGCAAAACAGATGACACGAAGACTATGTTTCAATAATATTCACAGCGGAGTCAAATAATGGAATATAGAGATTTAGATAAAACAAAAGCTTTTCAGGAATTATTGAAGGCTGAAAAATTTGAAATAAAGACAGGTCTTTGTGCCAATAGAATAAAGTCCTGTACTGTCAAAGAAGCAGGAAGCCTGGTATTTAATTATGCAGCTTTACCGGTTTCTGACAAAATTGTTGACATTCTTCAGAAACTTGCAGATGAACAAGACGTAATTGAACAGTATAAATGTCTCTTGGCAGGAGAAATAATGAACAAGGGAGAAAACAGAAAAGTTCTCCATCACCTTACAAGAGGCCGTGTGCTTAAAGATGTAAAAGTAATGGCAGACGGGGTGGAGAAGGGCGACTTTTATGAAGCCGAATTAAACAAGATTAAAGTTTTCTCAGATAACATAAGAAGCGGGAAAATTACAGGTTCTACAGGTAAGCCGTTTGAACATGTTGTTCAGATTGGAATTGGAGGAAGTGACCTTGGACCAAGAGCTCTCTGTTATGCTTTAAATCTTTTAGATGTAAAGAAACTTGATGCGAGATTTATCTCAAATGTTGATCCTGATGATGCTGCGGGTGTTCTTAATGGTCTTGATTTGGAGAGAACCTTGTTTATTCTGGTTTCAAAAAGCGGAACCACTCAGGAGACACTTACAAACAGAGATCTTGTTTTCTCTGTCATGAGAGATAGAGGAATCAAGAACCCTGAATCACATATGGTTGCTGTAACAAGCAACACCAGTCCTCTTGCCAAGACTCCGGGAATTCTTGAAGTGTTTTTCATGGATGATTTCATTGGAGGACGTTACAGTGCAAGCTCTGCAGTTGGTGGAGTAATTCTTTCACTCACATACGGTTTTGATGTATTCAGACAGTTCCTTGACGGTGCACATGAAGAAGACAAAATGGCTCTTGAAAAAGATGTCAGAAAAAACGGAGTCCTTTTGGATGCTTTAATTGGAATCTATTTGAGAAATGTTCTCAATTATCCATATACGGCAGTTCTTCCATATTCCCAGAGTCTCAACAGATTGCCGGCACATTTCCAGCAACTAGATATGGAATCAAACGGAAAACAAGTCAACCGTAGCAATGAAAGAGTAAAATATAAAACCGGACCTGTAGTATTTGGAGAACCTGGAACTAACGGTCAGCACAGTTTCTATCAGCTTCTTCATCAGGGAACGGACATTGTTCCAATGCAATTCATGGGATTCAGAAAATCTCAGGGCAATATTGATTTAGAGAAAGACGGTGCAACAAGTCAGGCTAAACTCAAGGCTAATCTTGTTGCTCAGATTGTTGCCTTTGCAATGGGAAAAGGTAATTCCCAGAATAACAACAAGAATTTTGACGGCTCAAGACCTTCTTCTGTTCTTGTTGCAGACAAACTTGATCCTTTTACACTTGGTGCAATTCTTGCTCATTTTGAGAACAAGGTAATGTTCCAAGGTTTTGTATGGAATATTAATAGTTTTGATCAGGAAGGCGTTCAGCTTGGAAAGTTACTTGCAAAGAAAGTTCTTGCCGGTTGCGAGGGAGATGAAAATCTCAAGGCTTATTCAGATCTTTTGGAGGTATGACTATGACACTCATCATTATACTTGTGGTATTTGTTTTTGTTTCTATCTTTATCATCAGTGCTTACAATAGATTCATTGCTCTCAAGAATCAGGGAGAAGAGGCTTATGCACAGATAGATGCTCATCTTAAACAGCGCTATGATTTGATTCCTAATCTTGTTGAAACAGTCAAAGGTTATGCAAAACATGAGCAGAATACACTTACGGCTGTTATTGAAGCAAGAAATAAGGCTATGGGTGCCGGTTCTGTTGCAGAGAAAGATCGGGCAGACAAGGCTTTTGAGGGGACTCTTAAATCTCTTTTTGCTTTGAGTGAGTCTTATCCGGATCTTAAGGCAAATGCAAATTTTGTTTCTCTTCAGCAACAACTTACAACTCTTGAAAGTGAGATTCTTCTTGCCAGAAAGTATTACAATGGTGTTGTAAAGACTTTTAACACTACAATTCAGACTTTCCCAAATTCACTTATTGTTTTATTTTTTGGAGAAAAATTTAAAAAGATGACATATCTTGAAATTTCAGAAAATGAAAAGCAGAACGTAAAGGTACAGTTTTGATTAAAAGAAAATTAGTTTTGATTTTTTGTTTCTCTGTTATTGTCCTGGGCACTGTCTTTGGTGCCCAGTATGATTATTGGGTTAAAGATTACAACCTGAATCTTGTTGTAGGAAAAGATGCAGTTAACTCTGTATCAGAAGATTATACGTTTTACTACGCAACTGCGCATCATGGTTTTTTCAGAGATATTCCAATTGATTATTCTCAGGAGCAAGGTCCTTCAAGAAAAGCAAAGATAAGTTCTCTTTCTTGCTCTGATTCTTTCTCAAAAGAAAAAGAAAACGGATATCTTACGCTTAAGATTGGTGATGAAGACAAAGAATATATCGGAAACAAAGATTATAATATTTCCTATCTTTACGATATTGGAGCAGATACTAATGAAGGTTTTGATGAATTTTACTTCAATATTGTAGGTCCGTATTGGGAATGTCCTTTTGAAACAGTAAGTTTTTCTGTAACTATCCCATGTTCTCTGGCAGATACACAAAATTATATTTTTGTAACCCGTGGAAGGTATTCATCTGATTCACAGATAAATTTTGATGTCACTGAAACACAGGACGGAATTGTTGTTTCAGGTAAAACGCAGAATTTAATGCCAGGGGAGGCTGTCACTTTAAGAGTTCAGTTGCCGGAAGCTTGGTATGAAAATGCCAGAGAGCCATACGATTATAGAAATACATGGTCTGTACTTTCACCTGTTTTAAGCGGTTTGGCCTTATTGATTTGTCTTACTATATGGGCTATGTTCGGAAGAGATTCTGTGCCTATCATTACGGCAAAATTCAAGGCACCTGAAGATTTTTCTCCTTTGGTTGAGGGTTTTTTGTCAGATGGAACTGTAGATGATAAAGACATTACTTCTATGTTGTATTACTGGGCAGACAAGGGATATCTGACTATTTCGGAAGAAAAAAGGAACAAATTTGTCTTTACTAAAATTGGGGATATAGACTTATCTTCACCTGAGTTTGAGAGGTCTCTTTTTTACGGTTTTTTCAGCAAGGGAAATGTTGTAACCATAGATTCTTTGAGGGAGTCAAATTTCTTTGAAGTAATGGCAAAATGTAAAGAGTCTGTTGCTCTATATTTCACTAAAAGCAGAAAACTTAAAGACTCAAAAAGTCTTGGCATGAGTGTTATATGCTTTGTTTTGGCAATAGCTATCTTTGTTTTTGCCTCTTTCTCATCTTCTCTTTTTGAGGGAGGAGAAGAAGGTATAATCATTTTTGCTGTTATCGGTTTGGTTTATTGTTTTGTTCAGCTTGTTTCTTTCAAGGCCCTCTTTTCCAGATGGTATGTAAGAAAAAGTAATACATTTGCCGTTATCAGAAGCCTTTTGCCGGCATTCTTGTTGCTTTCTTTCACATCCTTTTTTTTAAGTGAAAATCTTTTCATTTTCCTGACTGCAAGTCTTTCCTGCATTATCTGTGTATTTCTTGCTTCTATTACAGAAAAAAGAAGTGAATATGGTACAAAGCTTCTGGAAGGTACTTTGGGATACAGGGAATTCATAGAAAAAGTTCAGATAAGTGAGTTGATAACAATGATAGATAAGGATCCTATGCTTTATTACCATGTTCTCAGTTATGCTATTGTATTTGGGCTTGAGAAGAAGTGGTCAAAGAAATTTGAATCTGTAGCTGTTCCGCCTCCTGTCTGGTACACGGGTTCCAATGCTTTTAACTACATGATGTTTGCAAATATGAGTTCAAGAATGAATACATCCATAAAGAACTCGGTAGCTCATGCACAGCAGTCAATGGCAAAACCGGGCAAGCTGTTAGGTGGTTCTTCGTTTGGCACAAGCGGTTTTGCAGGCGGAGGATTCGGTGGAGGCGGTGGTCATGCCTGGTGATATCTTGGGTGTCATTCTTGCCGTTTCTCTCATTGGATTGTGTTGGGCTTTGGCTTTGGCTGTAAAAAAAACTCAATGTTTTAATGATGTATCCAATGAAGTTGCAAGAAAAATTGTACATATCGGGGTGTCAAATTTTGCTTTTATCTATCTGTATGTTTTTGAAAACGACCTTTTCCCTGTTTTGGGATTGGTTGCATTTGCCTTTATAAATTTGTACATAGAGACACACAGCGGAAACAGAAGAAGTTGGGGGACTGTTGAGTATCCTTTGGTAATTGCCGGTTTAATACTTGTAAGGTTTTTCACAAACGCAGATAAGGCTTATGTAGCCTGTGCTCTTTTGGGAATGGGCTATGGTGATGGTTTTGCTGCAATCATAGGAAAGAAATTCGGGAAGATTAAAATTTCACCTTTTGGAGCAAAAACTTTAGCAGGTTCATTGACAGTGCTTTTGATTGTTTCTTTTATCTGTTTTTTTGTAGGAGAAACAAATCTTGTGCAGTCTTTATTAATTGGGTTGGTTGCCTGCATTGCAGAAGCATTTACTCCTTTTGGTCTGGATAATATTTCTGTTCCTTTGGTAATTTATTTTATGGAGGTTCTGTTTTGCTGAACAGACTGGACGTATTTCTATTTTGCATGAAATGGCCTTTTAATCTGCTTATAATCATTGGTTTTATGGCAATTCTTGGGTTGGTGGCATATTTTAGAAAGCACCTTACTTTTTCCGGTGCAGTTGCAGCATCAACCATGGGTGTAATTGTTCTCTGGAGCGTAATGATAGAAGGGTTTTCTGTTCTTCTTTTTTTCTATGCTTCTTCTTATTTGGTAAGTTTTTTTGCAAGAAGAGTATCGTCTGAAGAAAACAAAATTGAAAAAAAAGGTGCAAACAGAGATTATATTCAGGTTCTTGCAAACGGGCTTGTTTGTACATTGGCGGCCTTGCTTTATTACAATACCGGAAAATATTGCTATCTGGTAATGTTTGGTTCTGCACTGGCAGAAGCAACCTCTGATACCTGGGCAGGAGAGTTTGGTAGATTAAGTTCAATTCCCCCTGTATCTATGAGGACTGGAAAGCCTGTAGAAAAAGGAACAAGCGGCGGAGTTACATTTGTAGGTTTTTCAGGGGCATTTGCAGGAAGTGCAATTACTGCCGGTTTTTGGAAATGGGCATTTGACTATGAATTACAAAACAGTGCAATCATGTGTTTAATTGTTATTTTCTGTGGTTTCTTCGGATGTCTTGTTGATTCATTCTTGGGAGCTACGGTTCAGGCAATGTATGAAGATTCCGCTTCAGGAAAACTTACAGAACATGACACGGATATTGCAGGGAACCCTCAGAAATTGGTCAGAGGTTTCAAATGGATAGATAACGATATTGTCAATCTCATAAGTAACACAGTATCAGGACTTATGGGATTGGTTCTTTGTTCTCTTTTTTGAATCTGCTATTGATTTCCTGAGGTTTTGTTAGTATCTTTTGAACGTTCGGAAGAACTTTAATTTGAAAATAAATATTAAAGAGGATAAAACAATGGCAAAACAGCTTCAGTTCAGTGAAGAAGCCAGAAAATCACTGGTTTCCGGTGTTGAGCAAATTGCCAAGGCTGTAATGACAACCTTGGGACCAAAGGGACGTACAGTTCTTCTTGATAAGAAGTACGGTGCCCCTATGATTACTAAAGACGGTGTAACTGTCGCACGTGAAGTTGAGCTTGAAGACCCGTTTGAAAACATGGGCGCTCAGCTTGTCAAAGAGGTCGCTTCAAAGACCAATGATGTTGCAGGTGACGCAACAACAACAGCTACAGTTCTTGCTTGGGCAATTACCAAAGAAGGAATGAAGAGCGTTTCTTCAGGCGTTAACCCAATGGGTATCAGACGTGGTATTGATAAGGCTGTTGCAGATGCTGTTGAGATTATCAAGGCAGAAGCAAAAGAAGTTCAGGACAAAGAAGAAATCAAGCAGGTTGCCACAATTTCTTCAAATAATGACAGTGCCATTGGTGAGGAAATTGCCAATGCTATGGAAAAAGTAGGAATGGATGGTGTCATTACCATTGAAGAATCAAAGAACATTGAAACAACAACAGATTTTGTAGAAGGAATGCAGTTTGACCGTGGTTATATTTCTGCATACTTTGCAAATAACCGTGAAAACATGACTGTTGCTTTTGATGATCCTTATATTCTTATTTATGACAAAAAAATTTCTTCCATGAAAGAACTTCTTCCTGTTCTTGAGAAAGTTGTTCAGACAAACAAACCGCTTCTCATTATTGCAGAGGATGTAGAAGGTGAAGCCCTTACAACATTGGTTGTAAACTCTCTTAGAGGAACAATTAATGTTTGTGCAATCAAGGCTCCTGGTTTTGGAGACAGAAGAAAGGCAATTCTGGAGGATATTGCTATTCTTACAGGTGGTCAGGTAATAAGTGAAGAACTTGGAATGAAGCTTGAGAGTGCAGAGCTTAACCAGCTTGGAAGAGCAAAAACAGCTAAGGTAGACAAAGACAATACAACTATCATTAATGGCATGGGTGATTCTGCATCTATAAAAGATCGTATTGCTCTCATTAAGAAGCAGATTTTGGATACAACAAGTGATTATGACCGCGAGAAGCTTCAGGAAAGACTTGCAAAACTTGCAGGTGGTGTTGCAGTAATTAATGTAGGTGCAGCAACAGAAGTTGAACTCAAAGAAAGAAAGCACAGAGTAGAAGATGCTGTTAACGCAACACGTGCAGCTATTCAGGAAGGCGTTATCCCTGGTGGTGGTGTTGCTCTTGCACAGGCTTCAAAGAAGATGGAAAAGACAGATATGTCTTCTCTCACAGAAGAAGAGAAAATAGGTTACAAGATTGTCCGTAAGGCTCTTGAAGCTCCTATGCGCCAGATTGCAGAGAATGCCGGCGAAGACGGTGCAATTATTGCAGATAAATGCAGAAACAGTGAAGACGGTGTAGGTTATGATGCAAACAGCAACAAGTGGTGCAACATGGTTGCTGCCGGTATTATTGATCCGGTTAAGGTAACAAGAAGCGCACTTCAGAATGCAGCATCAATTGCTTCTCTTATTCTCACATCTGAATGTGCAATTACAGATATTCCTGCTCCGGAACCTGCAGCTCCTGCAGCACCTGCCGGTGGCATGGGTGGAATGTATTGATACATTTCAAATAAAAGTAAAAGCTGCGACGTTGTTTTTCTTAAACCGTTGCAGCTTTTTTTATTTATAGAGTTTGACATAATTTTCTTATACATATATCTTTGACTAAGAAAAAACTTTACACTAGTGAGGAATTAATATGTATTCATTTATTGCTGCTATGGGCTCACTCCAGTCAGACGGTGCCGCAACAGCTGCTGCACAGGGAAGCGGAGCATCTTCAATCTTAATGCTTGTCATTTTTGTTGCCATTTTTTACTTCTTGCTCATCAGACCGCAGAAGAAGAGAGATAAAGAACAGAAAGAAATGCTTGCTTCTATGAAAAAAGGTGACAAGATTGTTACTATTGGCGGTATCAGAGGTACAATTGCTGTAGTCAAAGAGAATACAGTTGTTATTAAAGTAGATGATAATGCCCGCATAGAGTTTAATAAATCTGCAATTTCACAGATTCTCAATGCAAAGCCTGTAGAAGCTGATTCTGAAGAGAAGAAAACTTCCAAGAAGAGTGATGCAAAGCTTGAAATAGTAGAAAACCCATCAACAGAAGAGTCAAAGGAAAAGAAGGCTCCTGCAAAGAAGACATCTTCAAAGAAAGCACCTGCAAAGAAAGCTGTAGAAGAGAAAGTTGCTGAAGAAAAAGTAGAAGAGGTTGCTCCTGCAACTGAATCTGTAGCACCAGCAGAGCCGGAAGAAAATAAATAAGTTATGAAAAAAACAGAAAAAATAGCCATCACCGTAATAGTGATGGCTATATGTTTATGGTTTCTATTCCCTACAATTAAGTGGTATCTCTTTACTTCTTCTGAAGATAGAGCTCTTGTTTCCTATTCTGCTCAACAAGTGAAAGACTATGCTCTTTCTTCAAATGACGAGACTTCTGCAAGACAGAAAATAGAAGATCTTAAGAAAACTTCTTCAAAAGCTTTGCAACTGGGTTTGGATCTTAAAGGAGGAATGAGCATTCTTTTGGATGTTCAGAAGGGAGAACTTTCAGAAGCAGATTTTGCCAAGGCAATAGACGAAGATATAGAGATATTAAAGAATAGAATAGATCAGTACGGTGTTTCAGAACCAGAGATAAGAAAGCAAGGATATGACCAGATTCTCATTGAACTGGCAGGTACTCAGGACCCTGAAAGAATAGACTCTTTCCTGAAAGGAAAAGGCAATCTCTCTTTTCATCTTGCAGATAATCAGCTGACAAATAAAGTCAGAACTTATTTTTCCGAACATCCGCAGAATTTTAATGAAAGCCTGTACTGTCCGTTAATGTCTTCATATCCGGATAAAATGCTTGTGGGAATATATGAAGAAGATGCCTACGGAATATATAATCTTGTTTCTGTTATGGCAATAAACTCAAAGCCGGCTATTGACGGAAACTATCTTATTTCTGCAGATTATCAGAAAGATGCTATGAACAGAAGTTTGGTTACTCTCAAATTTACAGATGAGGGTGGAAATATCTTCTATGAATTCACACGGAAGAACATAGGGAAAACTCTTACAATAATTATGGACGGTAAAGTCAGAAGTGCTGCAAACATCAAAGAAGCAATCAGAAGCAATGTTTCAATTGAAGGTTTCACACAACAAGAGGCAGAGGATTTGGCTGTTCTGTTAAAAACTGCAAATCTTCCGGCTCCGGTAAGCATTGCAAGTCAGCAGATTGTAGGAGCAACTTTGGGTGAAGATACCGTAAAAGCCGGTCTTAAAGCTATAGTATTTGGATTTGTACTTGTCATTGTATTTATGTTCTTAATTTACAGAAATTTTGGGCTTGTTGCAGATTTTGCCCTTCTTATGAATATGGTCATGATTGTGGCAACTCTTGCAGGTTTAGGGAGTACAATGACCCTTACCGGTATTGCCGGTATTATTCTTACCTTGGGAATGGCTGTTGATGCCAACGTAATAATTTTTGAAAGAATCAAAGACGAGTCGGCTTTGGGCAATGCTTTGGAAAAAGCGGTCAAAGAAGGTTTTTCAAAGGCACTTTGGACAATTTTAGATGGAAATATTACAACCATTATTGCTGCGGTTGTTTTGATAATCTTTGGATCAAGTGCGGTTAAAGGTTTTGCAACAACTCTTGCTATTGGAATTGTCTGTTCTTTGTTTACATCTTTGTTTGTAACCCATCTCCTCATAGATCTTATTTGTTCAAACAAGCAGAAAAAGGAGGTAAACAATGAAAAAATTTAGTTTTGATGTTACGGGTAAACTTTTCGTTTATCTTGGCATTTCACTGGCAATAATTGTAATGTGCCTCCTTTTTATAGCTATAAGAGGTTTTAATCTTGGTATTGATTTTGAGAGCGGACTTAGCCTTACTGTAAAAATTACTGCGTCAGATGTTTCAATTGAGAGAGTCAGAAAAACATGTAACCAAAGAGTACAGCAGATTGGCAATGACGGTGATAACACATTCCAAATCCGTTGTTCCGTTTCAGAAAACGGTGACAGAAAGGCTGTTGAAAATGATGTAAAGGACAAACTGGAAAAAGCATTTGGTGCAGATGCTATTGAAGTAACAGAATCCAGTTTCATTGGGGCTAAGTTTTCTACACAGTTAATAACCGGAAGCATTAAAGCTGTTTCCATTGCTCTTGTTCTTATTCTTTTCTATGTATGGGTAAGATTCAGAGCTGCATATGCTATTTGTTCAATTCTGGCCCTTATGCATGACGTCATTTGTATTTTGGGCTTTATTTCTATTTCAAGGTTTGAGATTACAGGAACAACAATAGCTGCTGTCTTGACGATAATAGGTTATTCACTAAACAACACAATTGTTATTTTTGACAGAATCAGAGAAGAAATTAATGATGATTGTCACAGAAAACTGGAAGATTTAATCAACAGCGGTGTAAATAACAGCCTTACCAGAACTACATACAGCAGTATTACTACAATTCTTGCCGTAATTCCTTTGGCCATTCTTACAAATGCAGATGTGTTTGTTTTTGCAGTATGTATGATTGTTGGAATTGTCGTTGGAACATATTCATCTAATTTTGTTTCAACCGGACTTTTGTATCTGTTTGGAAAAACAGAATCAATGGATATCAGAAAGCCAAAGAAAAAAGAAGAAGACTTTGAGGAGGGGGATTTTAAAATCCTTGTCTGATAGTGCAGGTTGTCAAAAGCAGATTAATAGGTTATTGCCATGGAGTCTCAAAAACAATAAGTTTGGCTCAAAAGTGCTTGGTTATGGCAAAAAAGAACAAACTTCCTTGTTATTCCATAGGAAATCTCATTCATAATCCGGACACTGTAAGACAATTTGAAGAAAAAGGTCTTAAGGTTATTTCAAAGCCGTCAGACGGGGTAAAAGGAATTGCACTTATCAGGGCGCATGGTATTCCTGACTCATTGAGAAGAGACTTTGTTACCAATGGCTTCACCTTGTTTGATTCGACCTGTGCAAATATTCAGAAAACCAGAGAGTTGCTTCAGAAAGCTGCTAAAAAGAAAAAGCCTATAATAGTCTTGGGAATTAAAGGTCATGCAGAAACAGAATGTCTGATTGGTACAGAATATGAGCAGGGAAAGCAAATAGATTCCATTTTAATCAGCACCAAAGATGACCTTTCCAAACTTGATCAGTACCCTGAATCCACTCCCTTCTTTGTAGTTACACAAACGACTTTTCCGGAAGAACTATACAAAGAGATTACCACAATAATCCAATCAAAATTTAAGAATACCGATTTTGGAAACAAGCTGTGTCAAGCCTGTAGTATTAGAAAAAACAAGAGCCTTGAATTGGCAAAAAATGTAGATGTCATTGTTGTTGTAGGCGGAAAAAACAGTGAAAACACCAGAAATCTGGCTGCTTTTATAAAAGATAGCGGCAAACAAGTATTGAGCATTGAAAATGTTCATGATATTGACCGCAAAACAGAAGAATTTCTCAAAGGCTACTCAAAGGTTGGTATTTGCAGCGGAACATCTACACCTCTTGAAATAATCAATGAGGTCTGCGATTACCTTGAGAAGTTAAGTTGCTCTATTACATCTGGGAAAAAAGCAGACTTACAAAAAGTACATAGACTTGTCGAATGAATATTAAAAATATAATATTGTTCTATTGCGAATTATATCGCTTGTAAATCACTAGCGGGGTGTGTCCGCTATATTTTAAGGAGCGAAATCATGTCAGAAAAGATTTCACAGGACGAAAAACTCAAATTAATCAGACACTCTATGGCACATGTAATGGCAGAAGCAGTGTTGCAACTCTTTCCGGAAGCTCAGATTGCAATTGGACCGGCAATAGAAAATGGTTTTTATTACGATTTTGACCTTCCAAGAACACTTGTTCCGGAAGACCTTGATACTATTACAGAAAACATGAAGACAATTATCGCTGAAGACAAAGAGTTCAAGCGAATAGAAGTTTCACGTGACGAAGCAAGAGAGTACTTCAAGAATCAGAAGTACAAGCTGGAACTTTTGGATGCAATTCCGGAAGGCGAGACAGTTACTATGTATAATCAGGGTGCTTTCACAGACCTTTGCCGCGGACCTCATGTTGCATCTACAAAAGAACTCAGAGCAGATTCATTTAAACTTCTCTCAATTGCAGGAGCTTACTGGAGAGGTGATGAGCATAACAAAATGCTTACCCGTATCTACGCAACAGCATTTACAAATCCAAAAGATTTAAGAATGTATCTTCAGTATCTTGAAGACGTTGAAAAACGTGACCACAGAAGACTTGGAAAAGAACTTGACCTCTTTAGCCTTCATGAAGAAGCAGGTCCTGGTCTTGTTTATTGGCATCCACGTGGAGCAAGAATAAGACAGATTATTGAGAACTTCTGGCGCGAAGAACATTATAAGAACGGTTACGAGATGGTATATACACCTCATGTAGGTAAAAGCTGGTTGTGGGAAACATCAGGCCACCTCGGATTCTATAAAGAAAGCATGTATCCTCCAATGGAAATGGATAAGGCAGACTATTATGCAAAGCCAATGAACTGTCCTTTCCATATCATGATTTATCAGAACAGTAAGAAGAGCTATCGTGATCTCCCATGTCGTTGGGCAGAACTTGGAACAGTATACAGATATGAAAAGGCAGGCTCCCTTCACGGTCTTATGCGTGTAAGAGGATTCACACAGGATGATGCACATTTGTTTGTCACTCCGGATCAGATGGATGATGAAATTATAGAAGTTCTCCGTTTCTCACTTTATATGCTTCACAGCTTTGGATTTGAGGACATTCATGCTTATATTTCAACAAGACCGGAAAAGAGTGTAGGAGATCCTGAGAAGTGGGAAGCTGCAACAAAGGCTCTCATGAAGGCTGTTGAAAAAGAAGGACTCAAATACGACATAGATGAAGGTGGCGGAGCTTTCTACGGACCAAAGATTGACCTTAAGATTAAAGATGCAATAGGACGTGAATGGCAGCTTTCTACAGTTCAATTTGATTTTAATTTACCTGAACGTTTCAAGATGACATTTGTTGATAAAGACGGTGTGGAAAAGCGCCCGTACATGATTCACAGAGCACTTCTTGGGTCTATTGAAAGATTCTTTGGAGTTCTTCTTGAGCATTATGCAGGGGCTTTCCCGCCATGGCTTGCTCCTGAACAGGTAAGAATTGTTCCTGTAGGAGATAAATTCTTTGACTACTCAAAGAAGCTTGAAGCAACTCTTAAGACCGCAGGTTTGAGAGTTACAACAGATTTGTCAGATGACCGCATGGGCAATAAGATTCGTCTTGCTGCAAACATGAAGATTCCTTATACGCTAATTATTGGCGAGAAGGAAGAGAACGAAGGCAATCTCTCTGTCCGTTATCGTGGCGGGAAACAGAGCAATGGCATTTCTATTGACGCTTTCATTTCAGAAGTACAGGAAATCGTTGCAAAAAAGGAACAACTCAAGTGAATCTTCCTAACAAACTTACAGTAACAAGACTGGTGCTAGCAGCAGTATTGTTTATTATTTTTTTCCTTATAGATTTAATTCCCGGATTAAACCCTGTTATTTATGCAGTAGTGATGACTGTAGTTTACTCAGTTATGGAATTAACAGATTTGTTAGACGGCAAAATTGCAAGGAAATATCACCTTGTTACAGACCTTGGTAAGGTAATGGATCCGTTTGGAGATGTTATTGCTCATTTGACTTTCTTTACCTGTCTAATGTCCGTAAAGATTATGCCGGTTTGGGCCTTTATAATAATTATATGGAGAGAGTTTGCACAGTCTTTTACCAGAATGTTGCTTATGGGAAAAGGAAAACCAATGGCTGCAAATATTTTTGGAAAAGCCAAGACCTGTCTTTACGCAGCATCCTGTCTCGGAGGTTTTGCGTTGAGAATATATCTTGCTCTCTCAGATAATAATTTATACCGGATTAAAGTTTTTTCAACAGTTATGACAGTACTGTTTGCCTTAGCAGCTTTTGCTTCTGTCATGTCCTATATTATCTATATAAGAAATATAATCAAAAGCGGAGTCCTCAAAGACATGACTCGCTAATGTTATGGCAAAAAAGAATTTCTTTAATGACAAGTTTTTTATATTCGGACACAGGGGTTTCAGTGAAAACTATCCGGAAAATACAATGGCTTCATTCAGAGCCTGTTCTTGTATACCGGAGGTAGATGGGATAGAACTTGATGTTCATCTTTGCAAAACAGGTGAAGTAGTTGTTGCCCATGATTTTTCTTTAAAAAGAACTGCCGGAATAGACAAAGAAATAGAGAACCTTTCTTTTGAGGAACTTCAGAAAATAGATGTAGGTTCTTTCAAGGGAAAGGAGTTCTCATCTGAAAGGATTCCGCTTCTGGAAGATATCTTCAAAACTTTCGGAACCCGCTTTTATTATGATGTAGAGTTAAAAGTAAAAGCCGGCGAGATAAACGTAGAGCTTTGCAGAAAGGTGCAACTTTTGATTTATAAATATAATTTAGAAGAAAAAGTTATGGTTTCTTCATTTAACCCTTTTGCACTCAAATGTTTTAAAATTCTTACCGGTGGAAAAATTGAAACGGCTGATATTTTCTTAGACAGTCCAACTATTCCAAAACCTTTTAGATATGGCGGAGGAAGATTTATTAGTTTAAGCACATACCTTAAACCGCAGTATGATGAAATAAACCTTACGTTTTGTTTGAAAAACGGAAATATTCCATTGATAACCTGGACGGTAAATACCCAAGAAGAGGCAAAACAGCTTCTGGTTTGGAAAAAAAGAGGCTGTAATTTAAGAGGAATGATAGGGAATAATCCTCAAATATTGATAAAAACAATAAAAGAAGCAAATTTTTAAAAAATTTTCAAAATGTTGTTGACATTTGTTTTGGGTTTGAAGTATGTTACTCAAGCACGCCAAAATGGCGAGCAATGATTTTTACAGAGATATTAGAGAAGAGAAGGTTAAGAAACACTCTTCAACGATTTCCGAAAGGACGTTGGTTGTTGAGTAAAAGTTTTGGAAGCATGAGGGTTTCCAGTCAATTCAATTCGAACAGAAGATAGTAATAACGATCAGAGTTCGTGTCATAGAAAAATGACGAGAATAGACAGGAATTGAAACAGAAATTATTCCGGTCTTCGGACCGGGTTTTAAATAATGGAGAGTTCGATCCTGGCTCAGAACGAACGCTGGCGGCGCGTTTTAAGCATGCAAGTCGAGCGGGATTCCGGAGCAATCCGGATGAGAGCGGCGGACGGGTGAGTAACACGTGGATAATCTGCCTTTCAGT
>JAZLGI010000006.1:0-4141 GCA_045616225.1 Sphaerochaetaceae bacterium | reverse complement strand
TGTCTGTTGAAGACGGTGAATCTTCCGGTGTGAAAAATGTCAGATTTGTTTTAACGGAAGGTATTCAGAGCAGGGTCATTGAAGTTGAGTTCAAAGGAAATACAAATATAACTGCCTCTTTGTTGAAAAAGCAACTTGCTTCAAAGAAGAAATCTCTGCTTGAGAAAGGTTACTTGAACTATAATCATCTTGCTACTGATTGTCAGAATATAAAAGAGTTCTACAAAAACAGCGGTTACCTTGATGTGATAGTTGCTGAACCTGTAGTAGAAGACATTACCACAGGTAAACACGATTACAGAGAAACAAAGGTTACTTATGAGATTATTGAGGGTAGTCTTTGGCACTTTGGCGGAATTGAAGTCTCAGGAAATACTGTTTTCTCTGATGATGAAATCAAAGTTGCCATAGGAGATAGTCTTGTAGTAGGAGATGTTCTTAACTACAGGGCTGTACAGGCAGCAATAAATGCTATTTCAGATCTTTATTACAATAACGGTTATATCTCTACAGTACCGTCTATTGAAGAAGAAAGAGACGATACGGATATGTCCGTTCTTTTTAAAATGAGCATTGTTGAAGGAAAACAGTCTGTTTTGGAAAATATCACTTTCTCAGGACTGAAAAAAACAAAAGAGAAGGTAATGAGACGTGAGCTTGAATTTAAAGAAGGAGATGTGTTCTCAAAAACAAAACTTCAGACAAGCGCACAGAACCTTTTTAACACAGGGCTTTTGTCAGATATAGATTACCAATTGGAAAACGGAAGTACAGAGAACGGAGTAAATCTTAATTTTGAACTTGAAGAAGGCTCTACAATGGATATCCAGTTTGGTGCAACTTTTGGAGGCAGCGCAACAGGTTTCCCTATAAGCGGTTTTCTTTCATGGTCAAATAACAACTTCAGAGGTCTTGGACAAAGCCTGAGTGTTTCAACAACATTGTCTCCTTCAAGTCAGTCTTTGGGTATTTCTTTTGGGGATGACTGGTTCCTTAATCATAGATGGGCAAATTCATTCTCATTCTCTTTCTCCCATACTCTTAATGAAGATGAGTATCAGTTAGGTACAAATTCACCGGCTTATGACGGAGATTCTGCAACACACTCTTTCCCTAAGCCATTCCAGAGTTATGAAGACTATATGGAAAAATCTGCAAAAGGAATAAGTGTGGCTTTCTCAGACCTTATGGACTATGATCTTTATACACTTGGCTTTGGATATAATACAGGTTACACATGGATTTATGATGCAGGAAGACTTGGAGTATCCGGCGGTCTTTCATTTACATTCAATAAGGCTCAATATGATTCTTCATTTACTCCGTACAGAGAACTTATTTCTGAATATCAGAAGTATTGGAGAATGAGTAACAAACTTTCTCTTTCTGTTCAGTGGGATGGAAGAGATTACGTTACCAATACAACAAAGGGTTATGTTATCTCTTTGGGAGGAACTACTGCCGGTGGAATTCTGGGAGGTATTTCAAACTATAACAAACTGTATGTTTCTGCTGCAGGTTACAGAAAGATTGTTGATATTCCTTCTGCTGACGGACTTTCTTCTACACCTCTTATGTTCTGTGCTTCTTCATCTTTTAATATTATGCTTCCTCAGTTCAGATTCTACGGAACAGATAAATTCACAGTACAGCCTGCATACAAGGGTGCTACACAGGATGAGATGTTATATATAGACGGAATGATAATAGCAAGAGGGCATGATGTTCTTACTTATCAGTCGATGCTGTGGGATAATATGCTGGAGATAAGTTATCAGTTGGTTCCTGGTGTAGTTCAGGCAGAAGCTTTTGTAAGCGGTACTTATGTAAAACAGTATCTTGGTGAAAACACTGCTTCTGACGGTTGGTATCTTGGTACAGGAATTGGACTTAAATTAAAAGTATCCGGTTTCCCGCTTGGTTTCTACCTTGTTGATAATGCAAAAGTCATTGATAACCGTTTTGAATTGCTGAATCCGTTTGATTCATTGGGAAAGTCAGGACTTCACTTTGTTCTTGCTATTTCTACAAGTCTTATTTGATTTTGGGGGTTGTTCTTGGCTGATACTCCTTTGATGATTCAGTACAGGGAGATTAAAAAACAGTATACAGAGATGATTCTGTTTTTTAGACTCGGGGATTTCTATGAGATGTTTGATGAAGACGCTTTGGAAGTGTCTTCTCTGTTGAATTTTACTTTGACTCATAGGGCTTCTTCTCCTATGTGCGGAATTCCTTTTCATGCAGCCAAGAATTACATCAAACGTCTTTTGGACTTTGGAAAGAAGATTGCTATATGTGAACAAGTTGAATTGTCTGATTCCACAAAAGCCCTTGCAAAAAGAGAAGTTGTAAGAATAATTACGCCTGCTACAGTTGTGGAAGAAGATTTTCTGGATGATAGAAGTTTTTCTTACATTGCCTGTTTCTTCAGAGCCTTTTGTGCTTTCTGTGATGTTTCTACAGGAGATTTCCACCTTAGAACTTTGGATTCAAGAAACAGGGTTTCTGAAGTTAAAAGCATTATTTCGCAGATTATGCCAAAAGAAATTCTGGTTTGTGAAGATGAGTATTTCTTGGATTCTGCTTTAAAATCTGCCGTTGATTCTTCTTCTGCAATGGTAACAAAACTTGCCCCTTGGTATTTTACTTTAAAGACTTGTTATTCTTTGCTCTGTGAACAGGCAGGGGTTAAGAGTTTGGCTTCTTATGGTTTGGATCAGAAAAATAATCTGGTATGTTCTGCCGGTGCTTTGCTTAGATATGTTCAGGAAACTTCAAAATGCGGTTTGGGGCATCTTACAGATTATAAAGTAGATTCCCGTGATGTTTTTGTTGCCATGGATGAGTCTTCAAGAAAGAATCTTGAGATTTTTTCAAATCTTTCAGATGGGTCTTCCAAGTTCTCATTATTTGAAACAATAAACAGGTGTAAAACTTCCGGTGGTACAAGGCTTTTAAAGAGTTGGCTTTCTTTCCCTCTGAGAGATATAGATTTAATTTCTTTTAGACAGAAATGGGTTAAGAGGTTTTATGAGAACTCTTCTGAAAGGGAAAGAGTAAAGGATTGTCTTGCTTCGGCTTTGGATATGAACAGACTTACTACCCGTGTTTTGATGAAACGGGCTGTTCCTCATGACCTTGTTGCAATTAAGCAGACTTTGAGTTCGTTTTTTTCTCTTGTTGGAGAGGATCCTCTTGCCTATGGAGAGCTTTTTGAGAAAGGCATGAATAATGAGAATCTCTCTGGATGTGCTGCTCTTATGAAGAGTATAGATGATGCTGTCAATGAAGATTTTCTTGGACAATTCAATGCAGGAGAAGTAATTAAAGATAAATATGATTTGGAGTTGGATGAGAAACGCAGGGTAAAGAGCAATAGTGATTCTGTTCTTCGTGATTATTTAGAAGAGGAAAAAGTTGCCTGTGGGATTTCTATAATGAAGCTTGGCTACAACCGTGTTTTTGGTTATTATTTGGAAGTTCCCAATGGACAGGTCTCAAAGGTTCCTTCTTATTTTTTTAGGAAGCAAACTCTTGTTAACGGAGAAAGATTCACAACTGAAAAGCTTCAGAAATTTGAACAGACTATCCTTAATGCTTCTTCGCTTGCAGAAGAAAGGGAAGTTTTTCTTTATAAGGAACTTTTAAACAAGGTTCTTGATATAAGTGTTGTTTTAAACTCTATTGGGCATTTTCTGAGTATTGTAGATGTATTTCAAAGTCTGGCTACTTTGGCTGTAGATTCTTCTTATGTATGTCCTGAAGTTACTCAGGAAGATGTTCTTGAAATTAAGGGCGGGCGGCATCCTGTAGTAGAAAGGCAGTTGGGGCTTGGAAAGTTTGTGGCAAATGATTTGGATATGGCTACCAGGTTTTGTCTGATAACAGGACCTAATATGGCTGGAAAGTCAACATATATGAGACAGCTGGCTCTTATAGTATTAATGGCCTGTGTTGGAAGTTTTGTACCTGCAGCAGAGGCTAATATTTCAACCTGTGATCGGATATTTACAAGAGTTGGTGCTTCAGATGACCTGGCAAGCGGCCAGTCTACATTTATGGTTGAAATGACAGAAGTAGCCAATATTTTAAGAAATGCAACTGCTTCGTCGCTTGTTATTCTGGATGAGATAGGACG
>JAZLGI010000005.1:0-12612 GCA_045616225.1 Sphaerochaetaceae bacterium | reverse complement strand
TAATTTTTCTATTTCTTTATTAACAAAAAGACCGTTTGAACCAAAAAGACCAGTCAATAAAAAGAAAAGTCCAAAGTCTAAAATAAAAAAAATAAGTAATAATCTCTTAATCATTTGCTTTAATCCGGATTCACCAATTCAAAAGAATCTCTGTCACGGCAAAGTATAGTCTCAGGGAAAATTTCAACAGCCTCTTCTTTAAGTTTTTTTAACTCATAATCTGTATATCTTGGACTGTAATGAATAAGACCCATTTTGCCAACTTTTGCATTTGCTGCAATTGTGGCTGCCTGAGTACTTGTCATGTGCTTTTTCTCAAAAGCATCAAGACTCAAGTCTCTTGTAAACATTCCTTCACATAAAAGCAAATCTACACCTTTTACACAATCTGATATAGAAGAAAGATACATAGTATCTGTGACATAGGCAAAAGAAGTACCTTTTCTTTTTGGTCCAAGAACTTGAGATGGTTCTACGACACTTCCGTTTTCAAGAGTTACAGTATTACCTCTCTGAAGCAAGCCCCACATTGGACCGCACGGAACACCTAGAGCTTTAGCATTTTCAACAGAAAACTCCCCGGCCCTGTCTTTTTCCCTTAGCACATAACCATAGCAAGGCTTTGTATGTAAAAGAGGAACAACATCTATAGTATAATCTTCTTCATCTATGAGATTTCCCGGCTTAACAGGTATGAACTTAATCTCATAATTAATGTACATATCAAGAATTTTTCTGTTATTGTCTATGTATTCTTTTAATTTTTCAGGACCATAAATATATAGAGGTTCTTCCCTATTTACCTGAGAAGAAAGCATAAGCAAACCAGGAAGTCCTGTAACATGATCTGCATGCATGTGACTTATAAAAATTCTGGAGATATTCTTCCAATGAAGATTAAGCATTTTAAGTGAAACCTGAGTTCCCTCACCGCAATCAAATAAAAACATTTCACCGTTTCTTCTTACTATTGCAGAAGTAAGAAACCTATTTGGAAGAGGCATCATTCCACTTGTTCCAAGAATAAAAACTTCCATGCTCATAACTAGATTTTAGCAAGATTATCATTCAGTGAATAGCTTAATAGGTTTTATTCTTTGAGTTCTCAACAAAGAAATCCTAACAGACAAAGCCGATACAAAAACAAAAATCAACAAAATTTCAGCAAGTTTAAGAAATGGTACATTTATATCAAAATCCAACAGATAATTTGAAAATACAGGAAGTTGAGATTCAGAAAGTATTTTAAGAACAGGAGAAAGCCCAAAACTCAAAGCAAAGCCAAGGAAAAGTCCAAAGGCAATCCCCTTTAAAGTGACAAACATAACAGTTGAAAAAGCCCACTTTGTAACCAATCTGTTATCTGAACCAATTAATTTCATTATAGCAATATCTGAAATATCATCTTGAATAAGTTGCTGTGCCACAGATGCTGAGTAAAAAGCCGCAACAAAAATAATTGTTAACAACACAATGAAAATTGCTTCTCTACTTGCCTGAAAATTTCTGTAAACAGAAGTATTGAGTCTATCCCATTTATAAATACCCTCTGAATTACCAATTTGAGAAATCACATTATCAAGATTGTTTACATCTTTTTCATTTACCAGAATTTCATAAGCAGAAGAGACATTATTTGGAAACAGCTCTTTTGCATAGTCAAAATCTATGAAAGCAATCAAAGAATCCAATTGGTCGTAACCGGTATGAAAAATAGATTCTACCCTAACCATGACAGGTCTCAAAACACTTTCTGCAGAGTCCGGAACAACCATCATTGCAACTTTGTCACCTATTGAAACATTAAGTTTTTCTGCAGTTTGTTTACTAATGGTAATACTTCTGAGATTTGATGAATCTGTAAAATCTGCTATTTCAAATTTAATTTCTTTTGTTCTTTTATCATTAAAATAATCTTGCTTTATTCCTTTAATCTTGCAACCGGCTGTAGATGATGAAGAATACAAAAGAACATTACCGTTTATAACAGCGTCACAACTGTAGATAGAAGTTAATTCATTTAATTTGCTTTCATCAATCTCATTATCTATAAAACCCGGGGCATATAAGTGACCTGTGGAAAGCCTTATGTACTTACCGGCAATGCCGTTCATCATACTCTCAGAAAAAATAAGAGCAGCAACTACAGGAGCAACAACAAGACAAATCAACATGGTACAAATATTGAGCCTTTTTTTGTTTCTGACAGAATTTTTCAACCATGTATTAACTGCAGTATTCATCTATTTAACCTTTGTTAACTTCTTTTGAGTCAATAAATAAACCTTATCACACATATTTGCAAACTCATTATTATGAGTAACCAATAAAAGACTGCAACCTTTTTCTTTGACCAAATCCAACAGCAATTCTTCAACTTCAAGAGAATTTTCTTCATCCAAAGCACCGGTAGGTTCATCTGCAAGAACTACTTTTGGACTATTTATTAACGCCCTGCAAATTGCAATTCTTTGTTTTTCACCTCCGCTTAACTTTGAAGCCTGTTGATTTAACTTATCTTCCAGACCAAGTCTTTTTAACAAAGCAATTGCTTTTTGCTTTGCATCTTCCTTATTACTACCTTTGATAAGAGCAGGCATTATTACATTGTCAAGAACAGAAAAATCTTCTAAAAGAAAATTAGATTGAAAAATAAAACCAATATCACTGTTTCTCATGTTGCTTGCAGTTTTATCATTTACATTCCATGAATTACCGTTGCAAAAAACTTCTCCGGATGTAGGAACATCTAAACCGCCTGCCAAATGAAGAAAAGTACTCTTTCCACAACCGCTTTTTCCAATAACTGCAACAGAAGTTCTTTCTTCCAAGTCAAAACAAATGTCTTTTAGAATTTCCAAATCACCAAAACTTTTTGAAACATTTTTAAAACTAATTGAGTTCATTGGAAAAGACCTCCATGATTTCATGTTTATATAAGTTCCTGCAACCAAAAAGCAAGAATAATCCCGAAGCAAACAAGACCAAAACAGCAATTAAAACTGTCAATGGAAAAGAAAATTTCATTTCAAGCAAGAATAATCCTAAATTACCGCCAAAAGAAAAAGCAGATAAAACAGATGAAATATTGCTTATGAACAAGTATCCAAAAACAGAGCCAATAACAAGACCACAAAAAGTAAGGAATAAGCCCTGAACCATAAAGATATTAATTAAATCCTTTAAAGTAAAACCAACAGCCCTTAAAATAGCACCGTCTTTTTTTCTGTTTTCTATTAGCCTAGAAGTAGAATTCTTCAAATTTGTGCAAAGAATAATGAACATAAATGCAAGAAAAATATAGATTAAGACTTTTTCCAAAAGTAAAGCAGAATAAACTGCCTTATTGTACTCTTGCCAAGAAGTAATTTTTGCATTTGAATCTTTTTCAAAAATTTTATTTGAAACATTTTTAATGGTATCAGAGATAAAAACACCTTTTTTTAAATTTGTATCTCCCATTATTTGCTTATACATTTGAATATCCATGAAACAGGTAGATTCTCCAAAAACAGAATCTGAACAACTGTAAATTCCGTCTATAGAAAACTTTGCTTTAAAAGGAACCAATGTAGCCGTTTTTCCTTTTTTTAGGAAAGTAAATTCAACATTTTCATTTCTTGAAAGAAATAAAGAAGAATAAATATTAACAGAAGGAATAAAACAAATTGATTGTTGTGAAAAATAAGAATAATTCAATTCATTCAAAAGCCTTGAATCTTTAAAGTAAGAGTCAAAATCCAAAGCTCTTATTCTTAATGCAGAATTAGAAGAATCATTTGGAAGGACACCAAAAGTTTCAGCAAATTCATAACAGGAAGTAATTCCGGGAATCTTCTTAAGTTCTTCTTCTGACAAAGAAGATTCAACAATCAAATCAAAAGATTCAATTGCTCTTAAAGAATCTGTCTGTCTTGATTGAAGGGCATCTACAACAGTCCCAATTATTAAAATTGCCATCATAGAAACTGCAATTCCAAACAAAATCATCAGAGAAGTTGTTCTTTGTGCATTCCTTTTGGAAAAAGCAAATTTCAATGCAGTTCTTAAAACTGTCAAAGGTATTGTACCTCCCTGACTTTTTTATTGTCCTGATAATAATATACTACAGCAATAGGAATCCCGTTTTCGTACATGGTTACTTGTTTTCCTGAAACTTCAAAGACTGTTACATGGTCAATTAAATCATTTTCTAAAACTGTTTCTATATACTTTTTTTCTTCTTTATATTCTGTTTTTACAAGTCTTGAAGGAAAATCTGTAGAAGAAGAATATGACAATACCAGATTTCTTTTGTCATCATAAGTAAAACTTTCTGAAAGAGTTTGAGATTCCTTTTTAATCAAAAGTCCGTCAGAAGAATATGTATTTACTGTACCGTCTTCCTCTAAAAGAGTAATCTGACCATCACTTGCAACTTCAAAATCTGTAGTAAAAACAAGATCATCTGTGACATTTAGAAATAATGTTTCCTCACTGTAAAGATAATTGTCTCCTACAAGATTTGTTCCTGTAAATCTTTTTACACCAATAAGAGACTTATCAATTGGACTTTTAAGATAATACTCTATTTCAAAAGGTTCCTGTTCTTCATTGAGAAACTTAGTAGTAAAAACAAGTCTGTTATCTTTAAAAACAAAGTTTGAAGTAACTTTACCTTCTTCTGTGTACTCTATTCTCTGTACCGGAAAACCGTTTTCATCATAGTTGAATTCAGAGGAAAATGCATTACAGCATAAAATAATGAATACTGTAAATAAAATAATTTTTTTCATAATCCTGCCAAGTTTGAAAGATACTCTTCTTTTGAGAATTCATGAATATCTTCGTAATGTTCACCGGTTCCTACATAAGCTACCGGAATTCCAATCTGAACAAGGCTTCCGGCCTTTGCCTGTGAATCATATTTTGTAATGATAAGTGCATCTATTCCAACAGAATCATTGAACACTTGAGCCTGACTTACTGCGTTTTGTCCTGTTGTTGCATCAATTACCATAATCTTTTTATAGTTTTCCGGCTTAATTTTTGCTTTTACAATCTTGTCTATTTTCTGAAGCTCTCTAACAAGATTCTCTTTGTTATGCATTCTTCCTGCAGTATCACAGAGAATAAGATTATCTCCTTTTGCCTGTGCGCTTGCAATTGCATCAAATACTACAGCTCCAGGGTCAGAACCGTTTTCCTGTCTTACAATTCTGCAACCTGTTCTCTGAGAATGAAGTTCCAACTGGTCAATAGCTGCAGCTCTAAAAGTATCTGAAGCAGCCAAAACAACACTGTAACCTTTGTTTTTATAAAGATTTGCAAGTTTTGCAATACTTGTTGTTTTTCCTACACCGTTAACACCAAGAACCATATAAACAGAAAGTTCATCTTTTGGAGGTTCTAATTTAACCTCACTTACTTTATCTGAAAGAATACTTCTAATAATGCCTAAGAACTCTTCTTCTGATTTTGGTTTTCTATCATGCACTTCATCACTAATAAGCATGGAATTTTTAGCACCAAAGTCACCTTCTATAAGAGTATCTTCAAGATTTTCAAAAAATTGTTCATCTAAACCTTTTTTGATTTTAAATAAAGCTGCCAATTTTGAACCAAATGCAGATTTCATCTTATTCTCCCTTAAGGACTTATGTAATGAGCATATCTACTGTAATTTATTAAATCATAGATAAGATCACCAATAGAAACAGTCATTGCAACAGTAGTAAAATTAGTTCCAATCTCAGAAACTTTTGGATACATTGTATCAAGAGATTGGAAGATTACTTTTGCACCGTAAATTAAAATACTTCTTGCAAAAGCAAGATAGAAATCATCTTTTGCTTTTTTATAAATGTCACCGTCCTGCATCCACTCAGGCCTCATTTCAACAAAAACTTCTTTTGTTTCTTTTTCCAAAGCAACTAACGAGTCTGCATAACCGGGTGCTTTTAACCTTAATATGGTAGGAACTGTATATGTATCCAATAAGAACGGAGTTTTTCCCAAAACAATACTGTCTTTTACAACATCTGCTTTAATATTACTTTTTACTGTGAGATTACTGAATTCTTTTTCAGACAGTTCTAATTGAATATCAACTGTCTGCCACGGAATAATTTCTATTTGCTCTGTTTTTTCAGAAGCTGAAAAGTTTGAAAAAGAAACATTGTGTTTTCCAGGCTCAGCTAAAATATAACCGTTAACAGGAACCACAGTTAAACCGTCAAGTTTTAAAGTTATTCCTGTATCCAAATCTTTGATTTTGAGTAATCCGTATTCTTTTTTGCAAATGTTTTTTAATACAGGTAATAAAGATTCAAAGGAAAAAGATGTTTCCATTTGGGAAATTTCTGTATTAAGAAGATTCATTTCATTTTTTGAAAAATCATATAGGTAAATTCTCTTGAAATTTAATCCTTCTCTTTCAAATTTTTCAGGAATTAAAATATATGAAGCTTCTGTTTCTTCTTTAATGAGAGAAAAAACTTTTTCATCTTTTTCCTTTAACAAATCCAATGTATATCCTGAAGATGATTTTACAATTTCAAAATCAGGACATTCAGAGATAAATGCATTTATATCTTCATTATACGGACAGATACACACTTTTGTTTTTTCAATAGCAAATACAGATAGAGTAAGAAATGCAAGTAAAACAAAAGCGAGAAGTTTTTTCATCAGTTTTCCTGATTCCACCTCAAATATGATTCTATGAAGTTGTCTAAGTCTCCATCCATTACAGCTTGTATATTTCCGGTCTGTTCACCGGTTCTTGCATCTTTTACCATAGTATAAGGTTGGAATACATAGCTTCTTATTTGAGAACCCCATGAGATATCTTTTTTCTCTATTGCATCTGCTGCATGTTCCTCTGCAAGCTTTGCACTGTAGTAGTCATAAAGACGGCTTCTAAGCATCTTAAAACAGTTTTCTTTGTTTTGAATTTGGCTTCTTTCATTCTGACACTGAACAACAATACCTGTTGGGAAATGTGTTATTCTTACAGCAGAATCTGTTTTATTAACATGTTGTCCGCCTGCTCCACCGGCTCTATAAGTATCTATTCTTATATCTTCTGCCTTTATCTCTATATCTATATTGTCATCTACAACAGGAGAAGCATAAACAGATGAAAAACTTGTGTGTCTTCTTGCATTTGAATCAAAAGGAGAAATTCTTACAAGTCTGTGAACACCTGCTTCACCTTTTAAATATCCAAAGGCATAAGGGCCTGATACTTGAATTGTAACGCTTTTGTATCCGCCTTCATCTTCAAGAATATCAAGAATTTCTGTTTTGAATTTATGTCTTTCACACCATCTTAGATACATTCTCAAAAGCATACTTGTCCAGTCACATGCTTCTGTACCACCGGCACCTGCGTGAATTGTAAGATATAAATCTCCCTTGTCATACTTTCCGTTGAGAAGGGTTTTCATTTTCAAAGGTCTGTATTCAGATTCCAACTCAAGAATCTTTTCATCTATTTCCTTAGCGTAATCAAGATTGTTATCATCCTCTTCTTCATACAATTCAAGAAGGTCAAATGTATCCTGAACATCCTGTAAAAGCTGTTCAAACGGGTTAATTATATCTTTAATTTGGTTTATTTCTGCAAAAACACTGTCTGCTGTTTTTTTATCGCCCCAAAATGAAGGTTCATTTGTTTTTGCTTCAAGTTCTTTTAATCTTTCTTTCTGCCCTTCCGGGTCAAAGTCCCCTCCAAATTGCCCGGGACTCTTCCTTGATTTGTTCAAGTAATGATCTGTTTTCTAGTATCATTTTCTCTCCTTTCGCTTTTCAATCTTCATAGCCATAGACAAATGGTCTTCTTGGGAAGGCTTTAATGAAAGCTTCTTTTTAATACATATCTGAGTATACTGATAATTCTTTTTATCTCCAAGATAGTTGTTTGTATTATGAAATACATGTTTTGATTCCACTATTACATTGTCACTGAAAGAAAATTCCAGTTTAAAAGGAAGGTTTTTATCTTCAATTGAAAAAACGGAAACACCATCTGCTTCTGTATTAACCAGAGGGCTGTCTTCTGTAAGATAAAGACAAATTGTATTTTCATACAAATATTTATCCAGTTCTTTATTTGAATTATTCTCAAACTCTACTTCCAAAACTGTAGTATTCTGTCTGAACTTAAATCTCTTTATAAGGTTAACAGAATTGTTATCCAAATCTATAAATCCTGTAGTGGCAAAAAAATCCATTCTTCTTTTATCTAAAGATGAAATCTCAAAATTTCTGTTTGCCAATGAAAGCTTCTTGGAAGTAATAATGTTATGGAAGGAATCTGCAAACATACAATTGCCATTATGGTTCATTAAATCCCAATAACAATTGTTAACTAAGAATCTGCTAATTGTTGCTCCTTTAGGGTTTATATATGCAATTGAGTTCTTAGAACTTGCAATGCAATGATAGTAACCATCACCGGAGAGATCTATCAAAGAAGGAAACTCATTCTCCTGTAGAAGTGTATTTTCTATTTCACAGAGACACTTATTTGCATAATTTCTCACATTCGTAAATCTAAAAGAGTCCGATAAAAACAAGGTAGTAGAATTTGCCTTAAGAAAACAATTCTTTAATTTTGTTTTTTCAAAATTGTTTTTAAGATTCTTTGTATAGTCTTTGAAGAAACTTAATGCTTGGTAATACCTGTTAAGCAAAGGATTTTCTATAATAATCTGATTGATTGAAGTCTTTTTGCCTAAATCAAAATCCCTGCCGTATATACCCCAAGGAAAATATGAATTCTTTGTGATTTTATTGTCTGCAAAATAAGAAGAAGGAAGAATGCTTTCACAATTTAAATCTTTGGATATTGTGTTAAATACTTCTTCCGGTTTTTCCAAAGAAATAATCTGATCCAATGAAATCATTATTGTTTCAATGGTATCTTTGCATGAAGAACACAGTTTCTTAATAGAACTTAATAGTTTTTCTTCTGAAGATTTTGTTTGTTTAAATTCTGAAATTTCTTTTGAAAATTTATCATCAAAAGGTATTATCAAAGATTTTTTGCCCATCTCATTCATCATGAAAGGTTTAGTGTAAATAACAGAGTTCAAAGTTTGACAATAAGAAGAAATAAAGAGATAGTCCAATCCGCACATCTCAAGTATTGAAAGTACAGAAGGTGAAAAATACTCATTCTGGCACCACATTCCTTTTGGTTTTTTGCCAAATCTCTTTCTTAAGTAAGTTATTGATTTTTCTATCTGAGATGCCCTCTCATGTGTAGGAATCATAGGTAACATGGCATCATAGTAAGACCCTGCAAGAAGCTCCAACTGACTTTTCTTGCAAAGGTCATAAATGAGCATATTAATTTCCGGGTGCTTTTGTTCCAAAAACTCATATTCACATATAGAAAGATAAAGTACCATCTTTCTAGAATTGTCTGAATACAACGAAGTCAAAAGAGGTTTTAGAGTATTAATTAAAACTGTCTCCATTGCATTTTCGTCACTACCAAAAGGCAGTTGACTGTATGCACCCAAAATATATTTCACTTATTAACCTTAACTATAATCTTTCTAGGACATGCATTAGCTGCTTCTTCCTGTTTTGAAATATCAGAACATTCTCCTGCAACGGCAAGGAAATTATCTACTTTGATATTAGCTTCAGGAAATTTTACTTCACAGATTTTACATCCTATACAACCTTTATCACATGCAACTTTAACTTCAGGTCCTTTTTTATGACTGTTACATGCAACAGCATAAGATTGTGAAGCAGGGATAAGTTTAATTACACCCTTTGGACATACTTTTACACATTTTCCACAACCTATACACTTTTCAGGAGCTACAATAATGTTGCCCTCATTGTCCTTTGAAATTGCATTTTGGTCGCAAACATTAATACATGAACCAAGATGCAAACAACCTTCTTTACAAAGATTATCTCCTCCAAAAAGCATTGCAGCAGCATTACAGTCATTAACACCGTAGTATTTATAATCCTTTTTTGAACTGTCACAATTGCCTTTACAGAAAACAAAGGCTACTTGTTTTTGAACTTGTTGTGATTCTATACCCATAATTGAACACATCTTGTCTACAAGTTTTTGTCCTCCTGGATTACAAAGACCAGGTAAAGAAGTTCCTTCAAAAACGGCTTTTGCATAGGCAGAACAACCTGCAAAACCGCATCCACCACAGTTTGCACCAGGCATAGATTCTTCAAGGGCAGCAAGTTTTTCATCTTTTTCTATTGAGAGTTTTTTATCTGCTATAGAAAGTCCCAAACCAAGGAGTGCTCCTAATGCAGCAATGATTAAAAATGCATATAATACAGAAATCATTTATCTAACTCCTTATGCCAAATGAAGATTAGTTAAAAGACTATTATCAAAAGCCAAAAAAGCCATAGCCATAAGTCCTGCAGAAATAAAAGCAATTGGTACGCCTTTAAAAGCTTTTCTTACAGGTTTTGTATCTAATTTTTCACGGATGTTGCTCATTATGATAATTGCCATGGTAAAACCAAGACCTGCAGAAATACCTGCGGTAAATGCTTCTAAAAGATTATAACCGTTATCTATATTAATAATAGCAATTCCCAGAACAGCACAGTTTGTGGTTATAAGAGGAAGATAAATTCCAAGAGCCTTATAAAGACTTGGACTTACCTTTCTAATTACCATTTCAACCAATTGAACAAGTGCAGCAATAACAAGAATAAATGCTACAGTCTTTAGGTATTCAAGCTTTAAAGGAACAAGCAAAGTATAGTAGATTATCCAAGTTACTATAGAAGCTGTTCCGGTTACAAAAGTAACACCAAGACCCATTCCAATAGCACTTTCTGAATTTTTTGAAACACCAATAAAAGGACATAGTCCCATAAACTGTACAAGAATAAAATTACTGATGAAGACATAAGTAAGAATAATAGCAATATAACTCATTATTCTGCCTCCTTTTCTGACTCTTTTTTACTCTGAAGTTTTTGGAAAAATGCTTTTAGATAACCCATTAAAAGAAGTGCTCCTGCCGGCATTGTAAGAACTCTGAAAGGCCACTGATTAAAGAAAGGTACTTTAATAACAAGACTGAATATTGTAATTGTACCGTTTCCAAAGACTTCTCTTATTGTTGCAATTAAAGTCAAAGCAAGAGTAAAACCAATTCCCATTCCAATAGCATCCAAAGCAGAATCAAGAACTGTGTTTTTGTTTGCAAAAGCTTCTGCTCTTCCCAGAATGATACAGTTAACAACTATAAGCGGAAGATATACGCCCAATGCCTTATAAACACTTGGAAAATAAGCATGGAAAACCATTTCCAAAATTGTAACAAATGCTGCTATTACAACAATATAACAAGGAATTCTTACACTGTTTGGAATAATGTTCTTAAGTAATGAAATAAAAATATTACTGAAAAATAAGACAAACAATACACCGGCACCCATACCAATTGCGTTTGAAACCTGAGTGGTAACTGCAAGGGTTGGACACATACCCAGCATAATGATAAAAGTTGGGTTTTCCTTGAAGATGCCTTTTGTTAATTCCTGAATGTGTTTATTCTCTGACATTAACGGCCTCCTTCAATGTTTTTAACATATTCACTTCCGGTTTTAAGAGCTCTTGAAATACCAAGGAAGGTAACAGTAGCGCCGGTAACAAGTGCAGTTTCTTCTGTTGAAAGTATTTTCTTAGTTGCAGGAATATCTATTTCACTTCCCTTTCCTTCAAACATTACAAGTTTGTCACTGTCTTCATATCTTTTACCAACACCAGGAGTTTCTGAGTTAGAACCAAATTTAACAGCCATAATCTTACCTTTTACATCATAGCTTGCCGTTACATTTATTTCTCCGCCATAACCATGGTCTTTAAGCTCAAGAACATAACCGGTGATTTTTCCGTTTTCACTGAGAGGACAAACTGCCAGAACATTGTTGCTGTCAACAACAGGTATCTCTTCTTCTACTTTTAAACCACAGGATACTTCCTGTCTTGCTGCAAGTTTTGCATTTAATTCATATTCATCAATGACAGGTTTTGTAATCATGTTGAACAAAGCAAGTAAAATTGCAGAAACAGCACAAATAGAACCAAGAACCAAAGAAGTTTTAAGGTAATTGTTTTTCATTATTTTATTACCTCCTTACTTCCGAACAATGTTGGTTTTACAAACTTATCTATTGTAGGAGATAACATGTTCATCATGAGAATAGCCACAGATGTAGCTTCCGGAAGAGAACCAAAACTTCTGAAAAGGAAGGTGAAAAATCCGCAACCTACTCCAAAGATAAACATTCCTTTTCTTGTAATAGGACAAGTAACCATATCCGTTGCCATGTAGAAAGCTCCAAGAATGACACCACCTCTTAGAATTGGAGAAAATATTTCGCCGGTAAAAAGACCCATTTCATAAGGAATTCCGCCAAAAATCCATGTAAATAAAGAGAAAGTGCCAATAAAAGCAACAGGTATATGCCAGGTTATAACCTTGGTTGCAAGAAGAAATATTGCTCCTACCAAAAGAAGAAGCTTTGAAACTTCTCCTATACAGCCGGGAATATTTCCAACAAAAGCATCTATATCATAAGGATTAATTCCAATTTTTGAAGAAAGTTTTGATG
>JAZLGI010000004.1:0-9147 GCA_045616225.1 Sphaerochaetaceae bacterium | reverse complement strand
ATAATTCCAATACCAAAACTGTCATGACGTACAAATGCATTTTCTGTGAAAAGAACTTCTTTTTCAAAGTTTTCAACTGCAGTTGCACTGTCCATGTAATTCTTTGTAAGACCTGTGTCTTCTATACAATATTCAAGTCTTGGGTTGTCTTTATACTTTTCTCTGTAAAGTTCAACAATCCTGTCTACTGCAATATTATTGTGTTTGTCAAATTCAATAACTTTTTTGATAATGGCAATGTTTGTATCCAAATCAAAATTTCCAATTTCATAGACATAACTTAAAAAGTAAACAGCCTTTGATTTTTCCATTTCAGAGGCACATTTAAAAGCAGTATCAAGCATGAAATCTGCATTGTCGCCTTTAATTTCCTGGATCTTTGCCCAACAACTTTTAAGAGATGTAAGGTCATTTGCTTTAACATGTCTTTTGACAACTCTTAAATAATACTTAAGGGCAGAAAGAAGTTCTCCTTTGCTCTGATAGTATTCTGCCAGTGAGAATACTGTTTCGGTTGCAGAATAATCTGCCTTGATAAGTCTTTCCCAGGTCTCAATTTTTTTATCCTGTTCTCCCAAAATGTCATAACAATCTGAAAGAACCCTCAAGACATAAGAACTTTCATTAAACTTAAGAATTCTGTTTGCCAAAAAAACAGCTTCTTTCCAGAGTCTGTCGTTATAGTAGTTTTCCAATACTGTAAAAATATGGTTATCATCTAAAGGATGTCTTCCGCAAACAGAGATAAGGAATCTTACTGCTATAGAATCTTTAACATTTTCATCTAATTCTTTTTCACAGTATTTTTTGAATTCTTCTCTATCTTCAGATTCAAGTTCTGCAACTTTGGAATCTAAGAAATTAAAATCCTCTATAGATACCTTTGAGGGACTTGTGTTTTCCCATAACTCATTACTGAATAAAGATCTGACTTCTAAAGCTTCCATTTTTTATACTCCCGTTCCAAAAAAAAGAAAACGGGCAGACTCAAGTCTGCTCGAAATCTATCGCGTAATTTATAAGCTAATTAAATTTATCATGTTAAGTAAAATTTATCAAGAAATATATATTCAAAACACCATCAAAAAATGGTATAGTTATTATATGAAAAAAATAATTGTAGCACCTTCTGTTCTTTCTGCAGATTTTTCAGACATGAAAGAAGCTTTAAAATCAATAAAAGAATCTGGTGCCCCTTGGGTTCATCTTGATGTTATGGATGGTGAATTTGTACCTAATATTACTTTTGGTCCAAAATTCATTTCGGATATCAGAAAACATTCAGATCTCTTCTTTGATGCTCATTTAATGACAGTAAAACCGGAAAGGTACATAGAAGAATTTGCAAAAGCAGGTTGTGATTCTATAACAGTTCATTCAGAGGCCTGCCTTCATTTGGACAGAACATTAAATCTTATTAAGAGTTTTGGATTAAAAGCAGGAGTTTCAATTGTACCTTCTACTCCTGTTTCATCTATAGAACCTGTTTTGGATTTAACTGACTTAGTTTTGATAATGAGTGTAAACCCGGGTTTTGGAGGACAGTCTCTCATTCCTTACACACTTGATAAAGTAAAACTACTCTCCAAAATAAGAAGTGAAAGAAACTATCTTATTTCTATAGATGGTGGTGTAAATGATAAAACAATTAAAGATGTCGCAGACAGTGGTGTAGATGTTGTTGTAGCCGGTTCTGCTTTCTTTAATTCAGATAATCCTGCTGGGTTGGTCAGGAAATTTTCAGAAATTACGGAGTAAAAAATGGCAAAAGAAAAAAGTGAAGATTTAAAAGATAATGACCTTCTCAGACAAAAAAAAGAAGCTCTTGAAGCTGCAAGACAGCAAATAGACAAAGAATTTGGAAAAGGTTCTCTCATGAAGCTTGGGGATTCTCCTATGGGGCAAAATGTAGAAGTAATTCCTTCCGGTTCTATTATGCTTGATGAAGCTTTGGGAGTTGGCGGATATCCAAGAGGAAGAGTAATTGAGATATACGGTCCTGAAAGCAGCGGAAAAACTACACTTGCTTTACATGCAGTTGCAGAAGCACAAAAAGCCGGAGGAATTGCAGCTTTTATAGATGCAGAACATGCTCTTGATCCTACTTATGCAAGAAAACTTGGTGTTAACACAGATGAACTTTGGATTTCACAGCCTGACTCCGGAGAGCAGGCACTTGAAGTTGCAGAAAGTCTGGTCAGAAGCGGTGCTGTTGATATCATTATTGTTGACTCTGTTGCAGCTCTTACACCACAGGCAGAAATAGAAGGAGAAATGGGAGACTCCCACATGGGACTTCAGGCAAGACTCATGAGTCAGGCTTTGAGAAAACTTACAGGAATACTTGCAAAAAGCAAAACCACAATAATTTTCATTAACCAGATAAGAATGAAGATTGGTGTAATGTTTGGTAATCCAGAAACAACAACCGGGGGAAATGCCCTTAAGTTTTACAGTTCTGTAAGAATGGAAGTCCGTAAGATAGAAACAATCTCAAAAGGTTCAGATGAGTACCTTGGAAACCGTGTAAGAGTTAAGATTGTCAAAAACAAGGTTGCACCTCCGTTTAAGAAAGTAGAGTTAGACCTTTTCTTTGATGAAGGTATTTCATATGCAGGCGGAATTCTTGATGGAGCTTTAAAATATCAAATTATAGATAAACAAGGTTCATGGTATTCTTATAACGGAGAAAAAATTGGACAGGGCAGAGATAATGCCGTTGATTTCCTCAAGAAAAACACAGATTTACTGTCTCAGATAGAAGTTGCTGTTAGAGAAAAAATGTTCCCGGAAGGTGACTGATGGGAACAAATTTCCACATAGAGGAAAAATTTGACGGACCTTTGGATTTATTGCTTGCAATGATTCAGAAGTCAGAAATAAATATCTATGATATCCCAATAGGAGAAATAACAGACCAATTTCTTGAGTATATTCATCATGCAGAAGAAATTGGCCTTGGTGATTTATCTGAGTTTTATAAAATGGCAGCAGACCTCATTTACATTAAGAGTGCCATGATGCTACCTGTAAAAATTGAATTTGAAGAAGAGTACGTAGACCCAAGAGAAGAACTTGTAGAAAGACTTTTAGAGTATTCAAAATTTAAAAAGTATTCAGAATTGCTTATAAACACAGGAAATATAGAAAATTTTACAGCTCAGAGAAAAGAGTCCCAGTTCATAATGCCTTTTTCTGATCAGGACTTATTTGAAAATGTTTCAGTAAATACTCTCTTCCAGGAATACACAAGGTTAATGCGTGAGCTTAATGATACTGTAGGAGAGAAGACTTTTAACATTTATGAAGAAGTGACAGAAAATGAAAAATTTGCACTAATGAATGAAATGTTTGAGAAAAAAGAAAGCATTAAGTTTTCTGACCTTTTTGTTAAAAAAACTCCTTTAAATATCATCTGTTCGTTTTTAGCAGTTCTTGAAGCGGTAAAGAATAAAATAATCTTGGTTTCACAAGACGTTCTCTTTGGGGAAATTATTTTAAAGAAAAGACCTCAAGATTACCGTCCTGAAAGTGCTGATGATTATGACAAAGAGTATGATGAGATAGTAGAAAATAAGCTTGAGGATAATGATGACTTTTCTGTGTTAAAGGACGAGGAAAAAACAAATGAATCTAAGTGAATCAGCCAGGCTCATAGAAGCCATTTTATATCTTGAAAATGAACCTCTTTCCGTTGAAAGAATATCCAAAATGACAGGTTTGACTCAGTTGGAAGTTTCTGAATCACTTTCTGAAATTTCGGAATGTTATTATTCTTATAATCATGGTCTTGCATTGGTTGAAAACTCAGAAACCTGGCAGTTTGTTCCTTGCTCAAATTTATATGATGGGCTTAAGAACTGTTACGGAAAACATATAGACAAAAGATTATCTAAGGCAGCAATTGAAACTCTTGCCATTGTTGCTTACTCTCAGCCTATAACCCGCTCTGAAATTACAAAGATAAGGGGAGTGAGTTCTGATAATATCATTAGGCTTTTAAGGGAAAGGGAGTACATTAAAGTTGTAGGAAGAAAAGACGTTCAGGGGCATCCTTGCCTTTACGGAACTACTAGAAAGTTTCTTTATGAATTTAATCTGCAGAGTATTGGAGAACTTCCTAAACTTTCAGAAATAGATAAGCAGAGGTTTGAAAAATGAAGATTGAGTACCCTGTAAGACTTCAAGTATATCTTGCAAAATGCGGTTTTGGTTCAAGAAGGTCCTGTGAAGGGCTTATTCAAAGCGGTCGTGTTACTGTAAACACAAAAAGAGTAACAGAACTTGGAACAAAAATAGAGCAAGATGACATTGTCTATGTAGATGATGTGTTTGCAGAACCGCAGGAAAAAGATTATTACTTTGCCTTGAATAAACCACGTGGTTATGTATGCACCAATTATGACCCTAATGAAACTGTTTATGCCAGAGACCTCATAGACATAGAGGACAGAAACCTTTTATTTAACGTAGGAAGATTGGACAAAGACAGCCAAGGTTTAATCTTTTTTACAAATGACGGAGACTTTGCAAATCTAATTACTCATCCTTCTTCTGAAACAGAAAAAGAATACCTTGTAAAAACAGATAAAGACCTTCTGAAAAAAGATATGGATGATGCATACAGAGGTCTGGTAAAGCCTTATCATATCAAAAGTTATAAAATGATTTCAAAAAGAGAAGTTAAAGTTGTACTTACAGAAGGCAAGAACCGTGAAATTAGAAATCTTTTTGAAATTATGGGCTATGAAGTTAAAAAACTAACAAGAATAAGAATAGGAAAGGTAGAACTTGGAGAACTTCCTTCCGGTATGTACAGAAAACTTACTAAACAGGAAATTAAAAGCTTAATAGATGATGCAGGAGGAATAAAGAGATGATAATTGCCATTGACGGACCTGCCGGAGTAGGAAAAAGCACTATTGCAAAAATGATTGCCCAAAAGTTAAATGTTTATTATCTGAATTCAGGTAATTTTTACAGGGCTGTAACTCTTCATATCCTTAACTGCAGTGAATTGAATCCGGAAAACCTTCAAGACCAGATTAAAGGTGCAAAAGATAGCAAGATAGATGTAGTAGAAGGAAGATTTTTTCTTGATGGAGAAGATGTAGAAGACAAACTTCATACTCCAAAAATTGACCTTTGGGCATCCAAAGTTTCTGTAAATCCAAAGGTTCGTGAGATAGTAAACAATGAAATTCATGCACTTACAGACAGGCTATCAATTGTCTGTGAAGGAAGGGATATGACAACAGTTGTTTTCCCAAATGCAGAACACAAATTCTTCTTTGATGCACAGCCTGAAATAAGGGCAAAAAGAAGATTTGACCAGAATCCTCAAGCCATGCCTTATGATCAGGTTTTATCAGAAATTATCTGGAGAGATAACAATGACAGAAATAAACCTGTCGGAGGCTTAAAATTAGCACAGGATGCTACTTATGTAGATACCTCTTACTTGACCATAAACCAAGTTTGTGAGAAAGTGATTGATATAATTATGTCCGCGGGACATAGGTAATTTTAAGGATCAGGAGAAAAGAATGTCTGAAGAAAGAGAAAACGAAATCAAAGAGTCCAACGCACAGAATGAGTTGATGCAGGATTACTTGAAATCTCTTGATGGAATCGAAGACGGTAAGCTCGTAACCGGTACTGTAGTTCAGGTCAATAGCGAGTACGTGTTTGTTGATGTCGGATACAAGTCAGAAGGAAGAATCCCATCTGAAGAGTTTGATGAAACACCATCAGTAGGCGATTCTGTCGTAGTCCTTGTTGTAAGCAAGGAAGGAAAGGGCGGTCAGCTTATTCTCTCAAAGAGAAAGGCCGATTCAAAAGCAAAGGGTGATGAGCTCAAGTTAGCTGCAGATGAGAAAACACCTGTAGAAGGTAAATTCGTAAAAGTCATCAACGGCGGTTATGAAGTAAGCCTTGGTGCGGAGTATTCAGGTTTCTGCCCATTGTCAAAAGCTGACATCATTAGAACAGAAAATCCGGAAAGTCTCATTGGACTTACAGATTATTTCATTATTGAAAAGTTCCACAGTGGAAACAAACTCAAGAGTGTTGTTTCACGTCGTGATTATCTTGACAAAAAGATTAAAGAAAATAAGGAAAAGTTCTTCTCAACAGTTAAAATCGGAGATGTTGTAGAAGGTGTTGCAAAGTCTTTCACAAGCTTTGGTGCTTTTATCGACCTTGGTGGTTTTGATGGTCTTTTACATCTTAACGATATGTCTTGGGGTCATGTTTCAAGACCACGTGATTATGTTAAGAAAGGTGAGAAAATTCAGCTTAGACTTATCAACATAGATCCAGAGACAAAGAAGATTAATCTTTCTCTTAAGCACATGCAGCAGGATCCATGGACAACATTTGAAGATAACTTCAAAGTTGGTGATGTCGTCACAGCTCCTGTAACAAAGATGACAACATTTGGAGTTTTCATTGAAATTGCTCCTGGCATTGAAGGACTTGCTCATATTTCAGAACTCAGCTGGACAAAGAGAATCAACAATCCAAAAGAAATTCTCAATATAGGTGATGTAGTTTCATGTAAGATTTTGGGTTATGACTTGGAAAAGAAACGTGTTTCTCTTGGAATTAAACAGCTTGAAGCTAATCCATGGGATTCAATTTCAGAAAGATATCCAGTTGGAATGGTAATGAGCAAACCTGTTGTTAAAGTTACAAACAGCGGTGCTTTTGTAAACCTTGAAGAAGGTATTGACGGTTTCCTCCATGTAGATGATATTTCTTGGACAAAGAAGGTAAAGACTGTTTCTTCTTTCTGTAAAGAAGGTGATGTTATTGATGTCACAGTTCTTAAAGTAGAACCGGAAAACAGAAGAATCCGTCTTGGAATCAAACAGATGGAAGACAACCCTTGGGCAAATCTCAAGGCTAATTATCCTAAGTTCTCTACAATTACCGGTACAGTTTCAAATGTTACAGAGTTTGGCGTATTTGTTAAGGTTGTAGGCGACATAGAAGGTCTTATTCCTAAGTTTGCTCTTGTTGGACCTGATGAAGAATACACAGATGCAGTTCTTAAGAAGTATCACGAAGGTGACACTGTAACTGCTATGATTATGGACATTGTTCCACAGCAGCAGAAACTTTCTCTCTCAATTAAGGAAATGATTAAGAAAAATCAGGAATCAGAAGTAGAGAAGTATATGTCAAATGCTAAGGATGATGATGTAATTACATTTGCAGACCTTATTGCTAACCGTGAGGAGAAATAATAATGGCATTTGTAGAAGAAAAACTTTCAACAGAGCAGAAAATTCAGAATATAATTTCTGATTTTGTCGTTAAGAACAAAAAATTAATTCTTATTGGTTGCGCAGTTGTTGTTGCTCTTGTGCTTGCTATTGTTATCTGCATTACTTCTGTTTCTTCTTCAAGAGAAAAAGCTTTGATTAAAGTAGAAGCTTATCAAGATGCTTATGAGATGTTAGATGTATCATCTGAAACTTACAGTCATGATTTTGCAGATCTTATTCATGGTTGCAGAAAACTTGTCAAAGGTAAGAGATATCCATCTGTTAAAGCACAGTACCTTATTGGACTTGCTTATTACCAAAATGACAATTATGACATTGCTTATGATGCATTTATGAAAGCTTATAACTTGAATAAAGATATTCATCTTGCAGAACTTTCTCTCTTTAATGCCGCAGCTTCACTTGAAAGTATGGGAGATTCAGATAAGGCTCTTTCTCTCTATGAGCAGGTTGCTGCAGATTATGCAAATAAAGAAACAGGAGTTGTTCCAAGAGCACTTTTCAGTGCAGCAAGAATTTACCTTGAAAAAGGAAACTCTTCACTTGCAAATACAACTTTACAGCAGCTTGTTTCTTCATACCCAGATTCTGAGTATGCAAAACTTGCAAAGAATATTCTTAGCGTTCATTAATATTTAGAAGTATTATTATGCAGAACAGACATCACATTATTTCAGCACTCTTACTGGTAGTTGTGATGTCTGTTTTTTTGTCTTCATGTGGTATTCCTTCTGTTGATGAATACATATCAATGGAAAATATTTCAATTCTTCCAACCACATCAAATTCAGATATAATTTTAAAGTTTCAGATGAGTTCTGATAATGATGAAATCAGCAGAATTAACAAAGGACCAAGTCTTCTTTTAACCTATGCTATTGGTCAAGGTACAGCAGATACAGCAATTACAGGTTCTGACAGAGATGGTCTTGTAAACAGTTTAAATTCTTACTTAGAAAAGAATAAAATTTATAACGGAGAAAATAAACCTATTGTAACTTACAATAGTATAAATATGTACTCCTTCCAAAGACTGGAAGAAAATGAATTCACATTTGTAGAAAACCCACTTTATTCTTTTGAAATGGGTAAAATCAGAACAGATGCCAATTATTTTGAAAATTACGGTTATGATTATTATTCTTATGTAAATAATCAATTAAAGCTTAGGATTTCACAAGAAGAAAGTTATATAACAGAAGAGGGCTATAAAGGCTATTACTATTCTGTTGCTTATGACGGTTCTTCTGAAGATGAGCAATTGTTAATGATAAATCCAATGGGTAAGATTCCTGAAGGTTCAAGAATATATCTTTTTGCCGCAATAGCTCCGGGTTCAGGTAATTTTAGCTTCCCAAGTTGGTCAAAAGCTAAATTTATTGGTTCTTTTCAAATAAATAATTAATTTTTGTCGCAAGTTTGTCGCACTCTATATGTTATAAGATAGTAACGACTCAAGAATGGGTCCCAACAAGTATTGCAATTTATCTTTATTGCCGTCCGTACAAGACCTGGTGTGGTAGGTGATACTTTGTTGGAGAAAAATTAAAGGTCGGGGCTGGTACAGAAATGTATCAGCCTCTCTTTTTTACTTATTAATGATTAGTTTTCCGTTTAAAACGCAAGGTTCAACTAAAGTAAGATTTATGCTTTGAATGAATTCATCCATCAAATCAGAACAATTGCTTAAGTTCTGTACTTTATGAGCATCAAAGTTTTTGACACATTTGACTCCCATTTCTTTTGCAATTTCCCAAAATTCTCTGTAAGGATAGCTATATTTGTCTTGATGATTTAGTTTTGATTTTATTATTCCGTTGCAATTAACTTCTAAAGGGATATTGCAATCTATTGC
>JAZLGI010000003.1:0-69200 GCA_045616225.1 Sphaerochaetaceae bacterium | reverse complement strand
AAACGGTCTGTAAAGTCTGACTTTGATGATACCGACTTTTTCTCCGTGAGCGTTGAGATAATCAATTACTTCTTCTGCAACATCACAGATAGAACCCATAGCAATGATTACACGATCTGCATCTGCAGCACCGTAGTAGTTAAAGAGCTGGTAATTTGTTCCAAGTTTTGCATTAACCTTTGCCATGTATGATTCAACTACAGCAGGAAGGTCATTGTAATACTTGTTGCATGCTTCTCTGTGCTGGAAGAAGATATCTCCATTTTCATGGCTTCCTCTCATGTGTGGATGTTCTGGGTTAAGAGCATGAGCTCTGAACTCTTCAACAGCCTTCATATCGCACATATCTTTGAGATCTTCATAATCCCAAACAGCAATCTTCTGAATCTCGTGTGATGTTCTGAAACCATCAAAGAAGTTAATGAAAGGAACCTTTCCTGTAAGTGCAGAAAGATGAGCAACAGGTGAAAGATCCATAACTTCCTGAACATTGCCTTCGCAGAGCATTGCAAATCCTGTCTGGCGGCAAGCCATAACATCACTATGATCACCAAAAATGTTAAGAGCATGAGTAGAAACAGTTCTTGCACTGACATGGAAGACAGTTGGAAGCTGTTCTGCAGCAATCTTGTACATGTTTGGAATCATAAGAAGAAGTCCCTGTGATGCAGTGTAAGTTGTTGTAAGAGCACCGGCACCAAGAGAACCGTGAACAGCACCGGCAGCACCAGCTTCAGACTGCATTTCTACAACCTTAACCTGTGTTCCGAAGATGTTCTTCAAACCATTAGCACTCCACTGGTCAACAAAGTCGGCCATTGGGCTGGATGGAGTAATAGGATAAATAGCGGCAACTTCTGAATATGCATAACTGACATGAGCAGCTGCGTTGTTACCGTCCATGGATTTCATTTTTCTCACCATGAAGAGCCTCCTATAGTAATTATCTACGGAAAAAAATAAAAGCCTTCTGATCATCAAAGCCTTTATTTGACCCGTTTATTTCCATTTTTAGCATAATGCTTAAACTCTTTAATTACAATTAAAGTTTTACCCTTTTGTCGAGAGAATTCAAAAATCGAATAAAAACAAGTATGTTTAGGAACTTTCAAAACTAAGCTTTGTGAGAAAAATATGGGTTTAGCCGCAAAGGGAGTTTTGAAAGCAACTCGTAAATCAATAGTGAGGCGGTTTTCTGTTTGGACGGGCTTCTGTGTCTATTTCCTCTACACGTTTCGCAAGTACTTCGTTTTGTTTTTCAAGTTTTGCAACAAGTATTTGTTGCGCAGTCACAATCTCATTAAGTTGTGCAACGGTATCCTGAAGATAAGAAATATCAGTTTCAAGCTTTTCAATACGTTTTTCCACAGTTTCTCCCTCTTAATTTAATTTATTATACAAAAAAAAAGCTTGTTGCAACAATCTTGTGCATTTGCTAAAATCACAACAAATTTTGGCAATTTTTGCAACAAAGAGGGTTTTATGAAGGGTGAAAGAATAGCTCAATTGGAATTAATACTAAGATCACATCCAGAAGGTTTGAGAAAATCTGAAATCGCAAGAAAAATTGGAGTTCACCGTTCAACAATAGGAAGATACATTGAAGAACTCAAACAGTTCAATGATATTTACGAAGATAACAACATGATTAAGATTATTGAAAAAGACTCAGAAGAAAAACTCTCATTGAGTGTTTACGAAAGTCTTGCTTTGAACATGGGAGCAGAATTTCTTCTTTCCAATTCAGAATTTAAGAACCCTCACCTAGCAACAGGACTTAGAAAAATTGCCATGAACATGAAAAGTTATGCTCCAAAGATTGCAGAAAACATAATTCAAATTGCTGATGATGTAGAAAAAGCAAGTAAATCAAATCAGAACGAGAATTCAAAACCAATCTTGGAAGCACTTATTGATGCATGGATCAGCGGAAAAATTGTAAGAATCAAACATTTCATCAATAATGTTGAAGAAGAAACAGAATTAGCTCCTTATTTCATAGGTTTTATTGACAGTGAAACCGGAAGAAAACCAATGACTGTAACAGGAAGACTAAGACATACAAGCGACATTGTTACAATTGACATACTTAAAATAGTAGATGTTTTCATTTTGGATGAAACTTATACAATTCCTGAAAATCTCAAAGCATTCAGAAAGCATGAAACTCCGGATCAGGTGAAAAACGTAATAGATACCATTCCTCTTCAATTGTTAGTCAGAGAAAAATCTGCCTTAAATTCTTTCAGAACTCTTTCTCACGGAGAAATGAAGATAGAGAAACAAAAAGACGGAAGATACAAGTGTTCGTTTGAAGCAGAAAATTCCATTGAACTTTTGCTTAGGATTATTCAATGTCTGGACTCTGTGGAAATAATTGCTCCATTGAAATTTAAAAACAGATTTGTTAATTCTCTGGAAAAGATTTTAAGTATTTACAAATAAAGGGACTGTTGCAGATTAAATAATTCTACAACAATCCCCTTTGGCTTAACATTTAGAATGTCCGCAAGACAGACATTTCTGACAACCTTCTATTTTTACAAAAGTTGCCTGTCCGCAAACAGGACAGATATCCTTTGTAATCCCGTTTGAAGTCTTTGTATCTTCATCATCTTCATACAAAGAAGGTTGCAGTGCTTCTTCTACTTCACTTTCATCTGCAAGTTTTGTTGCTTCAATAGTTGACTGGCTTTGAGTTCCTATATGCTCCTCAAGAACCTGCCCTATTGCATCTGCAAGACTCATTACACGGTTTTTTCCAAATCCTGTGCTTTGACCGCTTCCGATACCCTTAAGCTGATTGATAATAGCCTGAGCTCTCTGCTTTGGAGTATACGGGCTTGGCATTCTTAGAATAAGAGAAATTAGTCTTGCCAAACCTTCTGCATCTGCAGCAACACTTGTTCCAACTTTTGCAACATTAATAAAGACTTCAAACGGATCTTCATAATTGTTGTTATCGCTGTTTACAGTGATATAGGCAGTCCCAATAGGTGTGTCTTTTTTGTATGTAGTACCATGCATGACAGCACTTCTTGTTCTGGCTTTTAGTTTTGAAGCTTTCTCAAGTTCTGTTTTTTCGCCTTCAAGTTGTTTGACAAGTTTTTCAAGTACTTCTTTCTGATTTCTCAAATCTTCGCATTCACATTTGTTGTTTGAATGATCTTCTCCGCTATCCTTCTTAGAATTGTCCTTTGCCTTGAGAACCTGCGTATCACGGCTTCCGTCTCTGTAAGTTGTACCACCCTTACAACCAAGATCATAAAGCAACTCATAAAGCTTTGCAGTTTGTTCAACAGTATAATCACGAGGAGTATTTCCGGTTTTTGAAATAGAAGAATCTACCCATCTCTGAATAGCAGCCTGAACCTTAACGTGTCCTTCAGGAGCAAGATCCATGGCAGAAACAAAATAATCTGCTTTCTTCTCACCTGGATGAGCCTTTACCCACTGGTCATATATTTCAACACGTTCAACATTGGTTCCCATTCTTCCTGTTCTTTCCCATTCCCAGAAGTAATAAGGTTCAATACCGGTTGATGTTCCAACCATTGTTCCTGTTGTACCTGTAGGAGCCTGAGTAAGGAGAGTAACATTTCTGAGACCGTTTTCTCTGACTGCCTGACGGACATCTTCAGGCAAGCCCTTCATAAAACCGCTCTTTAACAAAAGATCTGCATTAAACTGGGAGAAACTTCCCTTTTCCTTGGCAATCTCACTACTTGCTTTATAAGCCTCACAGCAGATGAACTTGTAAACTTCATCAATAAACTTAAGACTTTCTTCACTGCCATAGGCAAGTTCCATCTTAATAAGCATATCTGCAAGACCCATTGTTCCAAGACCTACACGTCTCTCACTCTGTTGGCGTTCGCGATTCTGTTCAAAGAAATAAGGGGTATCATCAATAACATCATCAAGGAAACGTACAGAGCCACGTACGGTTCTTCCAAGATCATTCCAAAGAACTTTTTTGTCGGAAACAAATTTTGAAAGGTTAATAGAACCAAGATTGCAAACACCCCATGGTGGAAGTCCCTGCTCTCCGCAAGGGTTTGTACAATGAATACGACAGTAATAATAGCTGTTAGACATCTTATTATATCTGTCTACAAAGAAAACACCAGGTTCTGCACTTGCCCAAGCACTCTCAATTATAGAATTCCAGATTTCACGTGCTTTATATGTTTTTACAGGAATTACCTTCTTTCCTAGATTTTTCCATGTTGTAAGATCTCCGTCCCACTTTTCTGTGTATTCAGGATCTGAAGTATCAGGGAATACAGTTGTCCACTCACCGTCATTTTTCACAGCTTCCATGAAATCATCTGTAATACCCACTGAAATATTGGCATTTGTAATCTTGGACATATCGCGTTTTGCATTTATGAAATCAAGAATATCAGGATGCCATACATCAAGGATGAGCATAAGAGCTCCTCTTCTGCTACCTCCCTGTTCTATAAGACCTGTAACAAAACTAAAAAGTCCTCCCCAAGAAACACTGCCGCTTGAACGTCCGTTAACACCTTTGACATAAGCATAGCGTGGTCTCAAAGAGCTAAGATTCATTCCTACACCGCCACCTCTGGACATAATCTCAGTCATATTTCCAAGGCTCTCTATGATTCCTCTTCTTGAATCTTTTGGAGAAGGAATTACATAACAATTAAAATATGTAAGATTCTGGTCTGTTCCGGCACCTGTGAGAATTCTACCGCCTGGGACAAATTTAAAGTCATCTAAAAGCCATCTGAATTCATCTGTCCATCTATCTCTTATTTCAGGTTTTTCCTGTTTTGCAATTCCTTTTGCAACACGGTCAAACATCTGTTCCGGTTCTACTTCTATAGGCTTATCTACACCTTCTTTTGTTGTTTTTATTTCTCTTCCGTCTTCCAACAAAACTTTTACATCATCATTATCTATTGAAAGCACGTGTCCTATTTCCCTCTGACCGGTTACATTATTACTGACTGCAACAACAAGATCTCCTTCGGTAAGAGTTTCTTTCTTTACATCTTTTACAGCATAACGATCTAGAAAAATTTTTCTTCCAAGTGGTGTAAGGTGTGTCATCTTTCTCTCCAATAAAAATAGTAAAGTGGGCAATTTCCACCGTTACCAAGACTACCATAAGCCGATATTAAAAGCAATACCAAAAAACAATACCAGTAGGGCATACAAAAAAAGCAAAACACTAGATTTAGTGTTTTGCCTCTACAAAACAAATATCATTTCTATATAATTTTTAAACCTCTTATAATACTTTTTCCTTCTTCTTTAGTGTCTAAAAAAATCATAATCACCGGTCCAATCTAACTTACAACGCAATGAGTGTAAGCGTTCTTTTAAAAGGTAGGTCTTAATCTGTTCAGCTAAAATGCGTGCAAGGAACGCCAAAACGGGACAGAAAAATGGATTTATGAGGAGTACTTTTTTTTAGTCTTTCCATTTTTAAGCACTGTTATTTTTACTTCTGAAGTGCTTAAAAAGAGTTCTTTGAGTTTTAAGCACTTAAATTTCCTGGTTTTTAGTGCCTTATTTTTGCAAATCAGAATTAAGGCACTATTTTCTTCAGAAAAAAAGTGCTTAAACAAAGGATATTCTTATTTAAGCACTAAATAAGGATTGTTTTTGAAAATTGCTGTAATGTTTGATATGCTTTTGGCCAAAAAGATAAGGCTGCAACATTCAGTCAGAAAATCTGACTTTGTTACAGCCTTTAATTTTATTTTGCAATAATATTATCAGAACAAACCCTGAGCCATCATTGCATCTGCAACCTTCTGGAAGCCTGCAATATTTGCACCGGCAACAAGGTCATAACCAAAGCCGTATCTCTCAGCAGCTTCTGCAGAAACTTTGTGGATGTTTGTCATCATCTTGTGAAGCTGTGAATCTACTTCTTCTGCTGTCCAAACAAGACGCTCTGAGTTCTGTGACATTTCAAGACCTGAAACACCAACACCACCTGCATTTACAGCCTTTGAAGGAGCAACAATCATGTGCTTCTGCTGTCTGAGGAAGTTAAGAGCATCATTTGTTGTTGGCATATTAGCAACTTCTATATAATACTTTACGCCACTGGCAGCAATCTTCTCTGCACTTTCCATCTTAACATCATTCTGTGTTGCAGCAGGCATATAGACATCTACGTCCTTTACGCCCCAGCACTTCTGACCAGGAACAAATTCACAACCGAACTTATCTGCATATGGTTTGCAGTGCATTGGATCTTTTGCTCTCATCTCAAGGATGAAGTTGAGCTTCTCTTCTGTTGTAACACCTTCTGGATCATGAATGTATCCATCCGGACCTGCAAAGTATGTAACCTTTGCACCAAGCTGCATAGCCTTCTTCATGATTCCCCAACCTACGTTGCCGTAACCGGAGATAGCAAGTCTCTTTCCTTCAATCTTGTCATTCTCATGTTTGAGAACTTCACAAAGATAATAAATTGCTCCGTATCCTGTTGCTTCAGGTCTGATGAGTGATCCACCATAGCTGAATCCCTTACCTGTGAGAACTCCGTTCTCCCAAACACCCTTGAGTCTGCGGTACTGACCATAGAGATAACCAATTTCTCTTCCGCCAACACCCATATCTCCTGCAGGAACGTCTACATCCGGACCAATGTATCTGTAAAGAGCTGTCATATAGCTCTGGCAGAAACGCATGACTTCTGCATCTGATTTGCCGGCTGGATCAAAGTCTGAACCACCTTTTCCACCACCCATAGGAAGTCCTGTGAGTGAGTTTTTGAATGTCTGCTCAAAACCGAGGAACTTAATAATTCCAGGATATACGTTTGGCTGGAATCTAAGACCACCCTTATAAGGTCCAATGGCTCCGTTGAACTGGCAGCGATAACCAATGTTTGTGTGAGTCTTTCCTGCATCATCTGTCCATACAACTCTAAATGTGAACATTCTCTCTGGTTCACACATTCTGTTAAGAAGGTCTGCCTTCTCATACTCTGGATGTGCATCTACAACAGGTGAAAGTGAAGAAAGAACTTCTTCTACTGTCTGGACAAATTCTGGCTCATCCTTATGCTTTGCCTTAACGTTAGCGATAACACTTTCAATGTAAGCGTTCATACTGTTCTCCTATTTTTCTTAGTGCGCTATGGGCATCAAAACCCGATATTCATGGTAAGCCATAAAAATAAGGCTGTCAACTTTATATGTAACTGAATCTAAATCTAAACAATTTCTTTAAACATAAAAAAATGCTATGAAAATTGAGGTTTTGTAATCAATTCAATCAAAAAGTTGCCAAATACGTTCTTCAGGAGGGTCTGCGATTACTTTTATTTCTTTTTTGCTTACAGGGTGAAGTAGACAAACTTCATGGGAATGAAGACAAATACCGCCATCTTGATTGGATCTTGGAAATCCATATTTCAAATCACCTTTAATGTGAACATTGCAGGCCGCAAACTGCGCTCTTATCTGATGATGTCTTCCAGTGAGGAGTTTTATTTCGTATAAGTAGTATTTTTCACTCTTAGCCAGAATTCTGTAGTCCAGTTCTGCTTTCTTTGTATTTTGTTTTTCATCTGTATAAGCATAACTTTTGTTTTCTTTTTCGTTTCTTCTTATCCAATGAGTTAATCTGCCGCTTTCATGGGGCATTGGTTTGTCAACTACAGCCCAGTAGTATTTGTCTACACTCCCGTCTCTGAACATCTCCGAGAGTCGTTCCAAGGCTTTGCTTGTTTTGGCAAGGATAACAATTCCGCTCGTGGGTCTGTCCAATCTGTGCGGCAAACCCAAAAAGACATTTCCGGGTTTATTGTCTCTTTGCTTGATGAAGTCTTTAACATCATCCATAAGAGTTCTGTCACCGGTCTTATCTGCCTGAACAATCTCTCCGGGTAGCTTGTTTACGACAATAATGTGGTTGTCTTCGTAAAGTATTCTGTTCTTTAAATCAGAAAAGGCTTGGAAGCTCATCTTCATCCTTCTCCTTAGGCTCTGTAACAACTTCTGCTTCAGGTTGCCTGGTTATTAACCTTACAGGCTTAATCCTTATGGATGCAATTTCTTTCTTTGTCAGTTGGACACCCTGTGATTTTGCCCCCCTTGGAGTGTAATCTGTAAAGAAGAATGTAGATTCCGTAATTTTTAATCCCTTTCCTTTATATGACACGGTTACTTCTGCATTTGGCAAAACAGAGAGCTTTTTCATTGAGTTGTTTTGAGGATCAGGAAGAAGGTTGTAGGCTTTGTTCATAATAAAGCCGGAATTAAACTTTACACGTTTAATGTATGTTACCTTTGTCTTCTTATCCTGGAAAATAATAGTAAAGACCTGATCCTCAAGAATATTTTTATCACAAAGTCCAATGTATGCTATTTCTTTACCTATGAAAGTCTTATCTGCAACCGGAGAACAATAGTAAGTTCCGTCTTTCTGAATCACAAGAATTTTGTCAAATTCCGATACTTTAGAGATTATTTCTCCACTCTTCACACCGGTTCCTACGTATCCTGTTGTGTCGTCAAATCTCAAATCCATATCACGTTTTGCAACTTCTCTGACACCAACAAGGTTAAAATCTGCAATTTGAGTCTTTCTGACATGCAACTCATCTTCAAGGTCTTTTCTTATATCCTTAAGAATGTTAATTGAATACTCCGTGAGATGATTTAGATTGTATTTACACTTTTTTAAATCTTCATTGATTTGATCTATTTCAGAAAGATTCTTTTCTATATCAAATAATGATATTCGTCTGATTGGGATTTTTAAAAGACGTTCTATATCATCCTTTGTAATCTCTCTTACAAGTTGGTCTTTATAAGGTTCAAAGCCTGTTCTCACAGCTTCCTCAACGGCTTCCTGTGTTCTCTTCTGTTCAATGCGTTTATAGATTCTTTCTTCTATAAATATTCTTTCAAGAGTCCTTGTATGAAGCTTGTCAAACAGATGACCTTCTTCTACCTCAAGTTCTGCTTTGGAAACAGCAAGTATGTGGTCTGAATGATACTTGATGACATCTGTAAGCGTCATCACATGAGGAAGTCTGTCCATTATCAGAAGACAATTTACAGATATCTTCTGCTGGCAAAGGGTATAGGCATAAAGTGCATCTACAACATCTTTTGTATAAGTTCCTTTTGCAAGACAAATTTCTATATTTACCTTTTCAGCAGTATAATCACTTACACTTTGAATCTTTAAACGGCCTTTTTTAATTGCCTCTTCAATGGAGTGAATCATCTTTTCGCTGTCCACTCCGTAAGGAAGTTCTTCAATTATTATTTTCTTAGGGTTTGAAGTATCAAGTTTTGCTCTTACTGCAACAGAACCAAGACCATCCTGATAATCTGAGACATCCATGATGCCTCCACCCGGAAAATCAGGAAACAGAGAAAAACTCTCTCCTTTTAGAGCAGCAATCTGAGCATCAATAACTTCCAAAGCATTATGAGGGAGAATTTTTGTAGACATACCAACAGCTATTCCCTCTGTACCCTGAATCAAGACAACAGGAATTTTAGCAGGAAATAGTACAGGTTCCTTACTTCTTCCATCATACGATTCTACATATTCTGTAATCTCAGGATTATAGAGAACCTTCTTTGCAAAAGGAAGCAAACGACACTCTATGTATCTTCCTGCGGCTGCTTGATCTCCAGTCATGAAGTTTCCGAAATTACCTTGCTTTTCTATGAACAAATCACAGTTTGCAAGATTTACAAGAGCCTCTTTAATTGAAGCATCTCCATGAGGATGATAATGCATTGTAGACCCTACTACATTTGCAACTTTCTGAAATCTTCCGTCATCCATCTCTATAAGAGTATGGAGAATTCTCCTTTGTACAGGCTTAAGACCGTCCTTGATATCAGGAATTGCCCTGTCTTTGATTACATAGGAGGCATATTCAATAAAGTTCTGTCTGAACAAATCTTTAGCATTTGACATAGCAGACACCTCCTCAAATTAAGTTTTCCATAATGAAATCGCGTCGTTCAGGAGTATTGTTTCCCATGTAAAAATTCATTGCCTTTTTAGCCTCTGCAATACTCTGAATTGTAACAGGAATAAGACGCATATCTTCTCCGATAAATTGTCCGAATTCCTTGGCACTTATTTCTCCCAGACCCTTGAATCTTGTTACTTCACAACCTTTTATCTGCTTCATCATATTGTCTCTTTCCTCTTCACTGTAGCAGTAGGTCGTGACGTTTTTATTTCTGACCCTGAACAAAGGAGTATCAAGAATCCATACTCTTCCTGTATGAATCAAATCCTCAAAGAAAGAAAGAAAATATGTAAGAAGAAGAATTCTGATGTGGTATCCGTCTATATCTGCATCTGTGGCAAATATTATCTTTCCGTATCTTAAACCTTCAATGCCGTTTTCTATTCCCAAAGCAGCCATAACATTGTAGAGTTCAACGTTTTTGTACATTTCACTCATTGTCATCCCGTTGGTATTGAGAGGTTTTCCCTTAAGACTGAACACTGCCTGCGTAGTTACATCTCTGGCAGTATTAAGAGTACCTGAAGCAGAATCCCCCTCAGTAAGGAAAATCATGGATCTTTCTCCTAAATCTGCATGAGAACCGGTCTGTCCCAGATGAAATTTACAGTCTTTTAGCTTTGGAATATTAATAGAAACTCTTTTGGCGTTTTCCTTTGCTATTTTTTTAACCTCAGTGAGTTTCTTTCTTATATTTTCATTTGTGAGAATCTTCTGATTAAGTCTCTGGGCATCTTCCGGATGTTTATAAAGAAAATCAACAACAGCAGATTTTACTTCTTCTACAATCTCAGAACGAATCTCTGTGTTTCCCAGTTTGTTTTTTGTTTGGCTTTCAAATACAGGTGTTTGAACCTTTATGGCAATAGCCCCCACTATTCCTTCTCTCACATCCTGGGGAGCCCAATTTTTTTTGAAATATTCATTTATTCCTTTGAGAATACCCTCTTTAAAGGCTGCCTGATGTGTTCCTCCATCTGAAGTGTATTGCCCGTTTACATAAGAAAAATACGTTTCACCGCTGTATTCCAAAGTGTGAGTAAAAGCAAAATCCAAGGTCTTTGATTTATGGTTTATTATTGAATAAATGCCCTTATCCTGAACCTCTTTTTCCAAAAGATCCAGAAGACCGTTTTGAGACTTGAAAATCTGTTTGTTAAAATCAAGTGTAAGCCCTGTATTAAGGTAAGCATAGCTTTCCATTCTGCTTACTATGTAGTCATTGTTAAATGCATAATTCCCAAACAGTTCAGAATCCGGAATAAATTCCGTGAGAGTACCGTTAGGTTCTGTTGTAGATCCTTCAAACTTATCTTTCAAAACTCCCTTTTCAAAGAAAGCTTCGCAATATTTCCCGTCTCTGAAAGATTTTACATGAAACCATGAAGAAAGGGCATTCACTGCCTTTGTACCTACTCCGTTAAGACCAACAGAAAATTGAAATACATCATTATTGTATTTTGCACCTGTATTGATTTCAGAGACACATTCAACAACTTTGCCCAGAGGGATTCCTCTTCCATAATCTCTGACAGATACTTTTTTGTCTTCAAGTCTTATGGTAATTTTGGTTCCGCATCCCATGATGAATTCATCTATGCTGTTATCTACAACTTCCTTCATAAGAATGTAAATACCATCATCTATGTGGGAACCGTTTCCAAGTCTGCCAATGTACATGCCCGGACGAAGTCTTATATGCTCCAGGGCAGACATATGCAGAACGGTGCTTTCGTCATACTCTACAAACTTTTCCGTCTTCTCTGCCATATCCCGATATTTTAACAAAAAAAAGAAACTGCCGCAACGTGACATGATTTTTCCCTCTTGGTTGCTATTATAAGAACAGACATTTCATTGACCTAAACCTTAATAACGAATAGGATTTGGCTATGAGTTATCCATTTGATAAAATAGAGCCAAAATGGCAGAAGTATTGGGAAGATCACAAGACCTTCAAAGTTACAGAAGACCCTTCTTTTCCAAAAGAAAAAAGAGCTTACGTCCTTGATATGTTTCCTTATCCGTCAGGAGCAGGATTACATGTAGGTCATCCGGAAGGATATACGGCAACAGACATATACTGTCGCTACCTCAGAATGAACGGATACAATGTCCTTCATCCAATGGGATTTGATTCTTTTGGACTCCCTGCAGAAAACTACGCTATTCAGACAGGAACTCATCCTGCAATTACAACAACAAAAAACATCAATACATTCCGAAGGCAAATCAAAAGCCTGGGGTTCTGCTATGATTGGGATCGTGAAATTTCTACTTGTGATTCTGATTACTACAAGTGGACTCAATGGATTTTTGAAAAGCTTTATGAAAAAGGACTTGCCTACGAAAGCCAAGCACCTATCAACTGGTGTCCAAACTGTAAAACAGGTCTTGCAAATGAAGAAGTAAAAGACGGCAAATGTGAGAGATGCGGGCATCAGGTTGAAAAAAAGAACATAAGACAGTGGGTTCTGAAAATTACAGCTTATGCTCAGCGTCTTTTAGATGACTTAGATCTTGTTGATTGGCCGGAATCTGTAAAATTAATGCAGAGAAACTGGATTGGAAGAAGTGAAGGCGCTTCAGTTCTTTTTAACGTCAAAGGGACAGACAAACAGCTGGAAGTCTTTACAACAAGATGTGATACTCTCTTTGGTGCAACTTACATGGTCATTTCCCCTGAACACCCTCTTGTTCATGAACTTACCTCTGCATCTCAAAAAGAAGCTGTAGAAGCTTACATAGACCAAGCAGCAAAAAAAAGTGATTTGGACAGAACAGACCTTGCAAAAGAAAAAACAGGCGTTTTCTCCGGCAGTTATGCAATAAATCCTGTAAACGGAAAAGAAATTCCAATATGGATTGCAGATTATGTACTTATTTCCTATGGAACAGGAGCAATCATGGCAGTTCCTGCTCATGATACAAGAGACTGGGAATTTGCCAAAAAGTTCAATCTTCCAATTATTGAAGTTCTAAAAAGTGAAGTAGATGTTCAAACTCAGGCTTGGACAGAAGACGGACTACATGTCAACAGCGGTTTTCTTGACGGACTCAATAAAGCAGATGCTATTGCCAAGATGATAGAGTTCCTGGAAGAAAGAAAGATTGGACATAAGACTGTAAACTTTAAACTCAGAGACTGGATTTTCTCACGTCAGAGATACTGGGGAGAACCAATTCCATTAATTCACTGCCCTCACTGCGGTTCAGTAACAGTCCCGGAGGAAGATCTTCCTCTCACACTGCCTGAAGTAAAAAGTTATCAGCCTTCAGGAACAGGTGAAAGTCCTCTTGCCAATATCTCAGACTGGGTAAATTGCAAATGCCCTGTATGTGGAGCTGATGCAAAAAGAGAGACAAACACAATGCCTCAATGGGGCGGAAGCTGTTGGTACTATCTCAGATACATAGACCCAAAAAATCCAAACCGTTTTGTAGATGAAGAAAAAGAAAAATACTGGATGCCGGTTGACCTCTATATTGGAGGAACGGAACACGCTGTTTTACACCTTCTTTATGCAAGATTCTGGCACAAAGTACTTTACGACTTGGGTCTTGTTTCAACACCTGAACCTTTCCAGAGATTGGTTAACCAGGGAATGATTACAGCCTATGCTTACCAGAGAAAAAACAAGAGTCTTGTTCCTACAGATCAGGTAGAAGTTGTAAATGACACAACATTTGTAGATAAGGAAACCGGTGAACATCTGGAAAGAGTAATCGCAAAGATGTCAAAGAGCCTTAAAAATGTCATTAATCCGGATGAAGTAGAAAAAGAATACGGCTCAGACACAATGAGAATGTATGAAATGTTCATGGGACCACTTCAAGTATCAAAACCTTGGTCAACAACAGGTATTGCAGGAGTTTGGCGTTTTATTGACAGAATCTGGCGTCTTGCAGATGAAAGAACTTTAACAGAAGAAAAAGCTCCTGAAGAAATAATCAGGAGTCTCCATAGAACCATCAAGAAAGTCACAGAGGATACTGCAACTCTTAACTTTAACACGGCAATCAGCCAAATGATGATTTATGTCAACGACCTTTACAAACTCCAGAATCTTCCAAGAGAAGCATGGGAACCGTTTGTTCTTCTTCTGAGTCCTTATGTTCCTCATCTTGCAGAAGAGCTTTGGGGAAAGTGCGGACATGAACCAAGTGTTGCCAATGCACAATGGCCAAAATTTGATGAAAATCTCACAGTAGATTCACAGATAGAAGTAGTCGTACAGATTAACGGAAAAGTAAGAGCAAAACTTTCCTTGGAAAAAGGTATGGCAAAAGATAAAGTTCTTGAATTGGCAAAAGCAAACGAGAAAGTTAAACAATACACAGACGGAATGACAATAATCAAAGAAATTGTCGTGCCTGACAAACTTGTTAATTTTGTTGTAAAGTGAGTAGTTTTTTATGGAATCTTTAAGAGAGTTATACAGAATAGGAACAGGTCCCAGCAGCAGTCATACCATGGGACCTCGTTTAGCCGCTCAATTGTTTCTTTCTGAAAATGACGGTGCAGATCACTATAAGTGCAAACTTTACGGCAGCCTTGCACTTACAGGAAGAGGCCACTTTACAGATACTGCAATTCTTGAAGAGTTCGCAAATAAGAGAATAGAGATAGAATGGCATCCTCAGGAAACTCTTCCTCTGCATCCAAATGCCCTCAGATTCATTGCTTATAACGCGGCAGGAAATATAATTACTCAGGAGACTTACTACTCTATTGGCGGTGGAAAAGTTGTTACATCTGAAGATTTCAATGCACAGACAAATGAAGTTTATCCACAGCTTTTATCCAGAATGGAAAAGATTTTAGCCTACTGCGACAAAGAAGGACTTCAGTTTTGGGAAGTTGCTTTGAAATATGAAGGCGCAGATATTATGGATTACATGGAAACTGTCTGGAAAACTATGAAAGCTTCAATTGTCAGAGGGCTGGAGGCAGAAGGAGTATTAAAAGGCGGTCTTAAACTTCAGAGAAAAGCAGATAGTTTTCACTCTAAAGCCTACAATTTCTCAGGACCTTTGGGAGCTACTGCAAAAGCTCTGAGTTATGCTTTGGCAGTTTCTGAAGAAAATGCCAGCGGTGGTGTAATTGTAACGGCCCCAACTTGCGGTTCCTGCGGAATTCTTCCGGCTACTCTCTATTATCTTCAGAGACAATACGAAATACCTGACAAGAAAATATACAGAGCTTTGCTTACCGCAGGAATTTTCGGAAATGTTGTCAAATACAATGGCTCAATAAGCGGAGCAGAAGTTGGATGTCAGGGAGAAGTTGGAGTTGCCTGTGCCATGGCCAGTGCCGCAGCTACTCAAATCTTGGGAGGCACTATCTTCCAAATTGAGTATGCAGCAGAATTAGGACTTGAACACCATCTTGGTTTAACTTGCGATCCTATGCTTGGATTGGTTCAGATACCGTGCATAGAAAGAAATGCAATGGCAACTGCAAGAGCTTTAAACCATGCAACTTATGCCCTTCTTTCTGATGGCAGGCACAGAGTTAGTTTTGATAACATTATTTCCGTAATGATGGAAACCGGAAATGCAATTCCTCCTATTTACAAAGAAACTTCAATGGGTGGATTGGCAACAGTAAAGTAATAATAATGGCAACAGCAAGACCGTTTGAAAAAACAGCTTTAGTAATTGGGATTCTCTCTTCATACGAAGAAAAAAGAAAGGAACTTATTCAGAGATTAACAGATGAGTTCGGGCCTGTTCTCATAGAAACACCTGCCATGGATTTTCCTTATACAGACTATTATGACAAGGAAATGAGCGGTCACCCCGTAAGATACTTTATTATGTTCCGGACTCTGATTAATCCTTCTGAGCTGGCAAAAATCAAAATCAAAACAAATGAGATAGAACATTTTTTTGAAAATTCTTCAGGAAGAAGAATAAACATAGACCCTGGAATAATGTCTTTGGCTAATTTTATTTTGGCAACTTGTAAAGACAGATCCCACAGAATTCCTTTGTCAGAAGGAGTTTACGGAGAAGTCACCCTCATTTATCAAGATAAAGATTATCAGATTCTTCCATGGACTTATGCAGATTATGCCAGTCCTGAAGTAAGAGAAATTCTCCGTTCTTTCAGAATGTCTTACAGGTTGCTTCTCAGAAATAATTGAGCATTGCGTTATTTTTTTAACATATACTTATGTGAAAAAAATATTGCTTTTTATCGGTCTTTTGGTTTTAACCTCTTGTAGTATAAATCCTGATTCAACAACTCTGGAAGTCGTCATTCCTGTTCATCAATGGGAAAAAGATTCGTCGTCTCTGCTTTGGTATACTTTAAAATGGACTTGTGGTGACGAAATAAAATCTCTCCATTTGGGAACTGAACAAAGAAGGGTATCTATTGAAGTAATGAGAGGAGAATCTGTTTTTGTTTGTGCTTATCCGTTGGATAATCTAAATCCTCTTGGAGCAATGATTTGTCCCTTGGAAAACAAGTCCTGTGTTGTCCTTAATCCAAATGACGGTGTTCTGTGCGGATATCTCATTGAACAGGATAGGAAAACAACCAGACAAATCAACACTGTAAAATTAAAGAATTTGGCATCTCTATGCAGTTCTGATTACCGTGATATAGATTCCATCACTTTTCTCAAAGATACATTAAACGGAGAACTATCGGAGAAGTCTTTTCAAAGAAAAAAAAAGTACAATATTGGAGAAATAATTCTTCCCAACGGAAAATGGATTGCAGAGAATAGAAATGATATTTCTTTTTCAACAAATGATGGATTATCTCCTGAACTTATTCTTCCGGTAGGAACCTACTCTTGGCTTTGTCCTGCCTCAAAAATGGAATTAACAATAAGCGTAGATTTACAAGGACATTTCAGTACATCTAAACGACTTGCAGGAATATGACTTGTTCTTACTTGTCTGCAAGTCCTGTTGGAAGTATTATGTAATATGGTATGTCAAAACTAGTGGTTTTCTTAGGAAATCCCGGATCTCAATATAAATTAACCAGACACAATGCAGCTTGGATTTTTGCAGACAGTCTGGATTTGCCTTTATCTTGGCAAAGCAAGTTTCATTCACTCTTTATCAAGGATTCGGATACTGTATATCTGAAGCCTCAGACATTTATGAATGAAAGCGGATTGGCAGTATCTGAGGCTGCCTCTTTTTTCTCCGTAAAACCAAAAGACATTCTCGTTGTTCATGATGATATAGAAAAACAAATAGGAGATATCCTACTTGAAAACGGAGGAGGTCTTAGGGGTCACAACGGATTAAGAAGCATAAACCAACATCTTGGAACATCTGATTTTCCAAGACTGAGGATTGGAGTTGGCAGACCTGATAAACAAGATGTTGCATCATTTGTTTTAGGCAAATTCCCGGATTTGGATTTAGCTATCCTTAACGATAAGTTTAAAACAACGGCGCTAAGCAAGATGAAAGAATTCATTAACAGGAGTTAAAAATGGAAAACAGAGATTTTAGAATATCGGCAAAAAGCAGAAATACAATGACTCTTTTGACTCCTATTTTTGAGACAGAAGAAGAATTCATAACAATGTATCGTCAGGCTCAGGAAGTAGCTCTGCTTTACAATAAAAAGAACGAAGATCAGGTAGCAGCAGGAAAACTGCATGCATCTGCAATTCTCCATTTGATTTACCAAACAGTAATAAATGAATATCTTTCCGTAACGGAGTCAAATCCTTTCAGCAGAATAACAGTCCTTGCAGAAAAGAATGAAGATTGTAAAAAAGTCTTGGACTTCTACAACAAGATGTTCCCTACTCTTCTGAATGAATACAATAGCACAGAAGAAACAATAAGAAGCTTTTTTGTACATCAGGTATTTCAGGCTAATCCTGCCTTGCTTTCCGCAATGAAGACAATGACATCAGAAGATGGTCTTTTGTTTCCTTCCGGCACAAAAGCTTTTAATGCTATGTTAGGCGGATATCTTAAAGGTTCTTCAGTAACTCAAAGTTCTGATACAGATCTCTTCACATTTCTGACAAAGCCTGCCCGTCTTCATCCTAATTCGCTGTCTGATCAAATAAACTTCATCCTTGAAAATTGGAAAGATCTTCTTCCTGAATCATTGAAAACCCAACTTTTAAAAGCAATTGATTTTATCAATGAAGAATCAAAACCCCATTTTGAAGGAACTCCTGGCAATGTAGAGTTACCGTTTTTTGACAATTCTGATATTGAATCTTTTTCTGAAGACAGAAATTGGATGCCAAATGTTGTCATGATGGCAAAGAGTACTTTGGTTTGGCTTGACCAGCTTTCTAAAAAATATCAAAGAGACATCTCTACCTTGGACAGTATACCGGATGAAGAATTAGATTCTCTTAAAGACAGAGGTTTCACTGCCTTGTGGTTAATAGGATTATGGGAAAGAAGTCCCGCTTCAAAGAAAATAAAAAACCTCTGTGGAAATCCTGACGCAGAATCCTCTGCCTATTCTCTTAAAGGGTATTCAATATCCTCCAGAATAGGAGGTTGGGACGCTCTTAATAATTTAAAGCACAGGTGTTCCATCCGTGGTATAAGATTGGCAAGCGACATGGTTCCAAATCATACAGGATTGGACAGCACTTGGATGAAAGACCACAGTGAGTATTTTATCCAGCAAGATTATCCTCCGTATCCGGCCTATTCATACACCGGAGAAAACCTGTCTGATGATCCAAGTTTTGAAATAAGAATAGAAGATCATTATTTTAACAGAACAGATGCAGCTGTTACCTTCCAGAAAAAAGATCTCAACACAGGCAAAATCTCCTACATCTTCCATGGCAATGACGGTACTACCATGCCTTGGAATGATACAGCTCAACTTGATTTTCTTAATCCTCAAACAAGAGAAGCTGTAATACAGCAAATTCTTGATGTGGCTAGAGCCTTCCCTATTATTAGATTTGATGCAGCAATGACACTTGCAAAAAAACATATCCAGCGTCTTTGGTATCCAAAACCTGGAACAGGTGGAGATGTTGCAGGAAGAATAAACCATGAAATGTCAGATGAAGAATTCAACAAAAGAATTCCAATTGAGTTTTGGCGTGAAGTTGTAGACAGAATTGCTTCTGAACTTCCTGATACTCTCTTACTTGCAGAAGCTTTCTGGATGATGGAAGGATATTTTGTAAGAACCCTGGGAATGCACAGAGTCTATAACAGTGCCTTCATGCATATGCTTAAAAACCAGGACAACAGAAAGTATATAGACTCTATAAAATCAACACTTGTCTATGATCCGGAAATATTAAAACGTTATGTTAATTTCATGAATAATCCGGACGAAGAAACAGCAATTGCACAGTTTGGAAACGGTGACAAATACTTTGGAGTCTGTACTGTTTTGGCAACAATGCCGGGACTTCCTATGTTTGGGCATGGTCAAATAGAAGGTTTCAGAGAAAAATACGGCATGGAATACCAGCGTGCCTATTGGAATGAAACACCTGATGAAAATTTAATAAGGGAACATGAAAGAAGAATATTCCCTTTGTTGAAACTCAGATACCTTTTTTCAGAATGTAGAAATTATCAGCAGTTTGACGTAATTAACAACGGAAATATTGTCAACGATATATACGCATACACGAACGGTGATGACAACCAGATGACTTTGGTTCTTTATAATAACCGTTATGAACATTCAGAAGGAAACATTAACATAAGTTCTCCAAAGTTAATCAAAAAAGGAAATGAACGACATATAGAAACAGTATCCCTTGCAAAGAGTTTAAGATTAACCAGAAAAGTCAGAAGTTTTATGGTTTACAAAGATTTCCTTGAAAATCTTTATTATATTGTTCCTTCTGTCAAAATTTATGAAGAAGGTTACTGGGTCTCATTGGATGGATATCAGACTCGTGTTCTTTTGGGAATTCATGAGGTAGAAGATGTTTATGGCGTTTATGAAAAACTTTACAGCCGTCTTAATGGTCGCGGAGTAGAAGATATAGAAAAAGAAATACAACTACTCTACCTTGAACCATTTTTTGAGACAGCCGAGCCTTTGAAAAATCAAAAATTCGCAAAAGAGCTCAGAACTCTTTTGACAGGAAGAGGTTCTTCAGTAACCAAAAAGAATTTAATGCAAACTTTGGGTTCTTATTATACTTATGTAGAAGAACTGAACAACACACTGGAAGGAATTGGTCTCACCCAGTACAGTGTAAGACCTTCGGAAATACTTGATGTTATTAACAGAATAGACGCAATTTGCCATACAAAAGTTTTCTCAAACGGAAATCTTATTATTCAAAATGAACTTGTCCCTATTGCAATTGCCGCATTTATGATAAAAGCATTTCTACCTCGTGATGCAAAAATCTCAGATGCAGTTTCCGTTGCAAACAAACTCATGCTTGACCGTTTCTTTGATTTGCCTAAATCTTTAATTAACAAGTCTGCAATTATGGTTTGTGAGTATCAGCTTGATTTTGCAAAACTTTTGGAAGATGAAAGTTTCTGCAGTCTTGTAGGAGCCAATGAATACCAGGGAGTTATATGGTACCGCGGAGAAGATATGCAGGACTGTCTCTATCTGGTTCAGTTGGTAAATGCTGCTAATAACGGAGATATCCTTCCTGATGAAGAATATGAAAAGAAACTCAATTATTGGCTTAAACGTAACAATAAATCAGGATATCGTTTGAACAATTTAAGAGGAAATGGTCAATGAAAAACTATTTTCTTCAAACCCTTATTTTGTTTTTACACTTAATTATCACAGTCGCGGCCATAGGTTTATGCATATTGAATTTCTCAGAAAGTAATAATTTTTCATCAAACCCTGTTTTGTTTTTTTACGGGATAATAGAGGCAGTATTGTTTTTGTTTATAATTCTGTATTACTCAAAACTTATTGAGAATCTTAATCAAAGTTCTCCTTTTCTCTCTTTGTTTTTCGTTGTATTTCAAATAGCTGTTTTTCTGTTTATTTATTATTATTCAGATATTTCATTACACTTGCATTTTGGAACACTTCAAACCGAGAGAAACATTTTGGAATGTTCTTTTTTTATGAACCTAATGCTGTCAGGATACGGAATTCTATCTCACAATAAGTCAAAGACAACGGTAAATTCCTTTATCCTTGGTTCTGTAATTACGGCAATAGCTTTTTCTGCTTATCTTCCAAAGATTCAGGGTAATGTGAATTTTGTTGAAAACTTCTGGGTAATCCTTGTTTTCTCTTTGAGCACAGTAATAAATCTGTTTATTTTTCTTGTTCTTCTGTTCTCTGATCCAATCGGAAGTCAAAGTGTCAGGCATTTGGTTGGTATAGTAATAACAATAATAACCTGGGGTTTCTTTACTTTCCAAACTGCCTCAGCAGTACTCATTACACTCAATGCTTTGATTGTTGTACTTTTGCTTGTTTTTGTTATTTGTAAATATAACTCAATTAAACTTTAACTGACTCCTTTAACAAAAAACGAGTTACAGTTATTATCATAATGTCTGATGACAAAGGAATTTCTTATGGTAGATGCTTTAAAAAAGAACGGAAAAATCTCACGTAAAGGACCTGTTGTCCTTCTTATTATGGATGGTGTGGGATTTGGAAAATATGAAGATGGTGATGCTGTAAAACAGGCCATGACAAAGAACCTTGATAAGCTCTTTGATACATGTAGTTGGACAAAACTTAAGGCCCATGGCACTGCAGTTGGTCTTCCTTCAGATGCAGATATGGGAAACAGCGAAGTTGGTCATAATGCAATGGGTTGCGGAAGAGTGTTTGCACAGGGTGCAAAACTTGTTGCATCTTCTATTGAAACAGGGGCAATGTTTGAAGGTAATACCTGGAAAAAACTTGTCGCCAATGTTAAGAACAATAACTCTACCCTTCATTTTCTTGGACTTCTTTCAGATGGAAATGTACACTCTCACATCAAAAATCTTAAGGACATGATTATTCAGGCTAAGAAAGAAGGGGTCAAGAAAGTTAGAGTTCACGCCCTATTGGACGGCCGTGACGTTGACCCTACCAGCGCCTTAGATTATTTTGATCCTTTCGCAGATTTTCTTGCAGAACTTTCTTCTGATGGTTCTTTTGATGCAAAAATTGCATCAGGTGGCGGAAGAATGGTCATTACAATGGATCGTTATAATGCCAATTGGGACATGGTAAAGAAAGGATGGGAAACACATGTTTTGGGAGAAGTCAGACAGTTTGCCAATGCCCATGATGCAATTTCTGTATTAAGAACAGAAACAGGTGCTATAGATCAGGATCTTCCTCCGTTTGTAATTGCAGAAAACGGTAAACCTGTAGGAACTGTAGAAGACGGAGATAGTTTTGTTCTGTTTAACTTCAGAGGAGACAGAGCTTTGGAAATTTCAAAAGCATTTGAAGCCAAAGACCTCAAAGAATTTGACAGAAAGAGAGTTCCTGCAATTGAATATGCAGGAATGATGGAATACGACGGAGATCTTCATATACCAAGTCAATTTTTAGTAAACCCTCCTGCAATTGATAAAACAATGGCAGAATATCTTTGTGCAAGTTCTGTAAAACAATTCTCAATTTCAGAAACTCAGAAATTTGGCCATGTAACTTATTTCTTCAATGGAAACAAGAGCGGAAAATTTGATGAAAAGCTTGAAGAATATGTAGAAATTCCTTCTGACATTGTTCCTTTTGAAGAACGTCCTTGGATGAAATGTGCAGAAATTGCAGACAGAGTAATAAGTGAAATAGAAAGTAAAAAGTGGGATTTCATTAAAATGAATTTCCCAAACGGTGATATGGTAGGACATACCGGAGTATTTGAAGCAGTAGTATGCTCAATGGAAGGTCTTGATCTTCAGATTGGAAGAATTAAAGATGCTGTTGAGAAAGCCGGAGGTATTCTTCTGATTACTGCAGATCACGGCAATGCAGATGATATGTTTGAGCATAAGAAAGATGGCAGTGTCTCTACAAACGCCAACGGAGAACCTAAAGCAAAAACAAGCCATTCCCTTAATCCTGTTCCATGTATTCTCTTTGACCCTTGTTACAATAACGAATACAGTAAAGAACTTAATACAGGTCTTGGAATAAGCAGTATTGCAACCACTTGTATTGAGCTTTTGGGATTCAAAGCCCCAAGTGATTACGACCCTTGTATAATTAACTGGAACTAATATTTTGTTGTTAAAAACAGGTTTTTTGTTAATCAGAAAACCTGTTTTTTTTCGGCTTTAAGTAAGTTGTTTGCTTTGGATAAAGAAAAGCCGGCTTTTACCATTTTCTGTTTGATTTTCTGCTCATCTGCTGTTTTCTTAAGGCTTTTGATAAAACAAGAGGAAGCCAGGTTTTCTTCATATTCTTCTGTGTATATTTCTTTTGCTATTTTCTTTGAAAGAGTTCTGTCTGCACCCTTTTGAGCAAGACGTTGAAGAATAATGTTTAAACTTTCAGGATGTCTGCTGTTATTTGATCGTATAAAAGCTCTTATGTATCTTTCTTCTGATAACTCATCTTCTTCTTTTAAGAATTCAATGGTTTTAAGAATGACATCTTCGTTGAAACCTTTGTGTTTTAGCTTATCTTTTAACTCTTTTTCGTTGTGTTCTCTGAGTGTAAGAAAACGTTCTGCCTGAAATATGCAGTCTTTTAAATTCTTATCCATTTATTTTTTACCGGAAAACTTTAACTGAGATAAAAGAACTGCAGAAAAGATTAACACACAACCTATCATTTCTTTTGTTGTCATTGTCTCATTGAGAATAACTACACCTCCAATTGCTGCCCAAGCACTTTCAGGACTTAGAGCCAAGGTTGCTTTTGTGGGACTTACCCATTTCTGACCAATAATCTGAAGAGTATAAGCAACTCCGCAACTCATAATTCCGGAATAAAGAAGAGGACTCAAACTTGACTTCACCATTGAAAACTCAAAAGGCTCCACAATTAAACCCAATGACAGACAAATCATTCCACTGACAAAGAATTGGAAACAGGAAAATTCTATTCCTTCTACATAAGGAACATAGTGGTCAATTATCATCATTTGTACTGCAAAAAGAAATCCGCAGAATACCAACCAAAGATCTCCTGGACCAAAACCTTCTCCTGGCGTATAAGACAAAAGAAATACTCCCAAAACCCCTATTGCGACACAAATCCAAGTTTTAAGCTCTATCTTCTTCTTTAAAAAGACAGAAATAATAGGAACAAACAAGGTATAAAGAGAAGTTAAGAAACCGGACTTTCCTGCCGAAGAAAAACCAATCCCGTATTGTTGAACTACACAAGCCGCAGCAGTTGCAATTCCACTCAAACCTGCTCCAACAAAAAGATGTCTGAAATAAGACTCATTTCCTTTGTGCCGTCTTGTTATCTTAATAAAAAGCGGAGACAAAACAAGAACACCAAGAAACATTCTGATTCCATTAAACATAAAAGGGCCTATTGTCTCAGAAGCCTGGCTTTGAAAAGCAAAAGTCAATCCCCAAAGAAAAGAGGCAAAAAGCATTATAAGTACAGCGTTTCTTTCTTTCATTTTTTCTCAATCAGAAGTTGATAAGCCTTGTTAAGTTGCGGATCAAATTCTATATCTGTTTTAATATTATCTTTTCCCTGTGCATAGTAAGTATTTCTAAGTACTATTTGCAGAACCTCATCTCTTAGACCTGTATTTCTGTTTCTGTTTACAAACCATCTTATATTTCCCGGAGTACAATCAGGAAACTGTTTAATATGTTCTTCTGCAACACCGGACTTAATAAATTCTCTATAAGATTCAATCTCATCCTCATTGAGAATTATAGATTCAACAGGATAATCAGGCTTTACACCCTGTTCGTGAATAGGATTATCTGAAGGCGGAACAAATTCTGCACTGGTAACAGAGATATAAGATTCTCCAAATGAAGTTACAAGTTGCATTACTCCTTTTCCATAAGAGGTAGCTCCTACAAGAACAGCTCTGCCGTTATCTCTCATTGTTGAACAAAAAATTTCAGAAGAACTTGCAGACCCTTCATTTATTAAAATCACAACTTTCACATTAGGATCTACAATTGTTGAAGAACTTGCCTGATAAACGACATTTTTAGAAGAATCCTTGTGATAAACCTTCAAAAGAACATTATCTCTGATAAACATATCTGCAATATCAAGAGTAATATCTACATCTCCTCCAGGATTGTTTCTAAGATCAATTATTAAACCTTTCATACCCTGTGAGGAAAGATCTTTCAATGCCTGTTCTATCTTTGAAGCAGTATCGGCTGAAAATTCAAGAATACTGAGATATGCATTCTCCTCGTCTATCATTTCATATTCTACAGTAGGAGTATAGATTATCTCTCTTGTAAGAGTAATATCAAATGAAGACCCGTTTCTGAAAATTGTAAGCGTTACATTTGAACCTACATCACCTTTCATTTTTGATGCACATTCATTTGAAGTCATTTCTGAAGCAGGTTCTCCATCTACTGCAATGATAACATCTTTTGCCATCATTCCCATTTTGGCTGCAGGAGTATTTGGGAAAACCTGAGAAACCTGAAAGCCGTTTATTATCTGACCCTCATCTGTTTTCTCCTCATACATATTTGTCAGAAAATAAATGCCTATACCACCATACTTTCCCATAGCCTGTTCTTCATAATCTTTGGAATCTTCCGGAGCAACGTAATAAGAATACTTGTCATTAAGAGACTCCAAGAGAGCATTGGCCATTGCATGATAAACTGAATTGTAATCTATATCGTACAAATAGTTTTTTTCTACATATTTATAAAGTCTCTCAAGCTGAGCCATATCTCTTTCAATTATTGAATTTCCAGTAGAAGAAGATGATGAACCCGAAGAAGCAAAAGAAGAAGAAACCACCCCATGTTTTTGCTCAACATAAGAAGGAAGATTTTGAATTATATCCTTAGTTTCTTCCGGAGTAGCTCCCGAAAAGACAGGAAAAATAAACATCATTAATGCAAAAAACAGAATTATTTTTTTCATAGTTACAATATACACATTTTAAATGATGTCTCCAACTCTCAAATCAATTGAAATAGCTAACTACTATCATTAAAATTCAAATATGTTTACATTTGTGAATTTCCCTTCTTGGATTAGTCCTTATGTTTTCTCTTTTCTACCGGTAAGATGGTATGCACTCATGTACATTGTGGCTTTCACAATTGCATACTTCATTATGCTTCAACAATGTACTAAGGAAGGTGCCTTAGACCACATGAATTCTGACAATCTTCTTACTTTGATAACTTATCTCATTGTTGGTTTAATTCTGGGTGCCAGACTTGTTTCCTGTCTTTTGTATGAAGGGAATGCTTACTATTGGTTGCATCCTTGGATGATTTTCTGGCCATTCAGAAACGGTAAATTCATAGGTCTTCCTGGAATGAGTTACCATGGAGGAGTAATTGGTGCGGCAATTGCAGCGTTGATTTATTCAAAGAAAACAGGATTTAAATTTGGCGATATTGCAGACCTTGTTCTCATTGCAGTCCCGCTTGGATACACATTCGGCAGATTGGGAAATTTCATAAACGGAGAGCTTTGGGGAAGATGTACGGGAACTTCTTTTGGTATGATTTTTCCAAATGCCCCTGAATTTTCTACAACATTAGAATGGGTTCGCCAAGCAGCAGACAAAGCCGGATTAAGTTATCAAATTGGAGAAACGGTAAATCTTCCGAGACACCCTTCGCAGCTTTATGAAGCCCTTTTTGAAGGTATTATCTTGTTTTTCATCATTTACTTTGTGATAAGACCTTGGAGAAACAAAAAGAAATACGGTCCTGGATTCATTACAGGTTTTTATTTTGTAGGATATGGATTATTCAGATTCATTATTGAATATTTCAGAGAACCGGACAGTCAACTGGGTTTTATTATTGCTTTGGGAAAAGAAACAGAACCAACAGCCCTATTTAAAAGTCTTTTAAATATCTCAATGGGACAAATTCTTTGTTTTGGAATGATTGTAATTGGAATAATAGCCATACTGCGTTCCGTAAAAAGACCTATGACCAGTTTTAACAAAAGGAGAACAAAGTGACAATTAATCAGAAAGTAGAAGCTCTGAGAGAGCAACTGAAGTTAAACGGACTTGATGCATGGATAATTAACGGAACAGACCCTCATGAAAGTGAATATGTAAGTGAACGCTGGAGAACAAGAGCTTTTATAAGCGGCTTTACAGGAAGTGCAGGTTTTGTTGTAGTTACAATGTCTCAAGCAGTAATTTGGGTAGATTCACGTTACTTTGTACAATGTGCAGATCAAATCAAAGATACTTGCTTTGAAATGAGAAAACTTGATGGTCCTGATGCAACAGACCCAAAAGACTTTCTAAAAGGAATGAAAGCAGGAATTGCATCAGAAACTCTTATGGTAAAAGAGCAGAGAGATTACCTTAGTCACAACATTAACCTTGCTGCAGGAGAAGATCTTATAAACAAGATATGGTCAGACCGTCCTCAAATGCCGCAAAATCCTGTATTGAGAATGACAGATGAAGATTGCGGTGAATCTCCTATTCAAAAGATTAACAGAATACGTGAACAAATGACTCAAAACAATGAAGATTTCACCATAATCTCAAGTCTTGATGATATTGCATGGATTCTCAATTTAAGAGGAAGCGATATTGCAGATACTCCTGTTTTCTTAGCCCACTTGCTTATTGGAAAGAACTGTGCAAAGCTTTTTACACCTGTTTGCCGTTTTTCCAATATAGACATTGCAAATGAAGATTATGAAGTCCTTCCTTATGAAAAAGTTACAGAAGTTCTTTCAGAAATAAAAAATTGTACTGTAAGGCTTAATCCTGCAAGAGTAAATATGCAGCTTTTCAATGCTCTTAAAAATGCAAAGATTTCAGAAGGTCGTGAATACTCAACAGATTTTAAAGCCTGTAAAAATGAAAAAGAAATGGAAGGAATGAGAATTGCCCATATTCTTGACGGTATCGCCATGGTCAATTTCCTTGCACTTGTAGACAGAAATGAATATGACTTCTCAGAATTATCAATTGCACAGGCTCTTGAAGATGAAAGAATGTGTGAAGAAGATTGTTTGGGACTTTCTTTCTCAACAATTGCCGGATACAAAGAACATGGAGCTATTGTTCATTACAGTGCCACAGAAGAAACAGATGTACCAATAGAAGGAAACGGTTTGTTGGTCTTGGACAGCGGAGCACAATACTCCTGCGGAACAACAGACATTACAAGAACCCTTCTTTTTGGAGAACCTACAGAAGAAGAAATACATGATTATACACTTGTTCTTAAAGGTCATCTTGCATTGGCAAACCAAATCTTTCCATATGGAACAAACGGTCATCAGTTAGACATTCTAGCCCATCAATTCCTTTGGCAAGAAGGAATGACATATTTCCATGGAACAGGACATGGAGTTGGTTTTAGATTATCTGTTCATGAAGGTCCTCAGAGAATATCTATTCACAAAGCCTCTGCAGAAACGGCACTTGAAAAAGGAATGATTCTAAGTGATGAACCGGGAATATACAAAGAAGGAAAACACGGTATAAGAATTGAAAACCTTGTTGCAGTAACAGAGGCATTCAAAACAGAATTTGGTCAATTCTACACTTTTGAAGTTCTTACATGCTGTCCTTATGAAAGAAGGCTTATTGATAAATCAATGCTTTCAGAAGAAGAAATAGCTACCGTTAATGATTACCATAAATGGTGTTATGAAACTCTTAAAGACCTTGTCTATCCTGAGAGTCTCAATTATCTGGAAAAAGCTACAAAACCACTTTAATGAGAATTTACCTTCTTCCCCCTAGCTACAATGGAGAGTCTCTTCTTGAATTAACCGGAAAACAATACAACTATATTGTAAATGTTCTAAGATTAAAGTCCGGACAGAAAATTCTGGGAAGAGATTCTCTTGGACAACTTTGGAATCTTGAAGTTTTATCCATAACAAAAACTTCTGTTTCACTGTCATCTGAAAAAACAGATCATGAAGAAGAGCAAACAGACACACTCCCTCAAGACAGACCTGAAAAAACTATAATTCTCTATCAATGCATTCCTAAAGGAAGAAAAACAGACGATATCATAAGAATGGCAACAGAAGCCGGAGTAAAAACAATAGTACTTGTCAGAAGTAAAAACTGTGTTGCAGATTTTTCAGGAAAAGAAGAATCAAAATTAACAAGATATGATTCTGTTATCAAGGAAGCCATTCAACAAAGCGGGTCTTTGGTTCCTACAACTGTTGAAGGAGTAATAGATATAAGTCAGGTTTATGAAGACTTAATTAAAAAAGCACAGTCTCTAAACAAAAAGGAAATAGGTATATTCCTTCATCAAAGTAACACAGGAGAGAAACAAGAAAGCCTCTACAGCATTTTAAATGGTTTTGATGGTGTTACAGGCATTCTGATTGGTTCAGAAGGTGGTCTTACCAATGAGGAATGTACTATGCTTCTTCAGGCAGGAATGAAGCCTGTTTTACTGAAAACAAACATATTAAGATGTGAAACAGCAGCAATTTATGCAATAGGAGCAGCCCAAACTATTCTTGAACAGAATTCTTGTGTATAACTTGTGCATAAATCAGTACAAACAATCAATAAATCTGTAAAAATCTAATGTTTTTTACTGTAAAAGTTATATAAATTTTTATACAAAAAATTAACTTAACAAAATTTTTAATTCCTTTTAAAATAAAGAGTTAATAACGCAGGTAACAAATTCTGAATTAAGAGTGTTTTTGTGACGTAGACACTTGTACTTTAATGTTAAAAAAACCATTGCCAACAACTTGTGCATAACTTGTGCAATAGTGTGTTGATAAAAACAGGAAAAACAAGCTAATTCTATTATTTAAAAGGAAAAAGAAACTTAGATTTGAAAAAAGCAAGACACCATTACTGCCAGGTCTTCCAAGCTTCTGACTCAAAAGCTTTTTTAAGCTCCAGAGCCTTTTCACTTGAAAACTGAGCGCCAACCTGACTTATTATTTCACCTGCTAAAATTGAAGCTATTGTTGCAGAACTCTCCACATCTAACCCATGACAAAGTCCATATAAAAAACCTGCAGCGTAGTTATCTCCTGCCCCTGTTGTATCTACTGGAGTTACAGGACCTTTTACCGGAATTTCATAGACTTTCTGATTAAGGCTAACATAAGAACCTTTCTTTCCGTTCTTTACAACTGCAATACTGCACATCTTTCCTATTGTCTTACAACATTCATAAGGATCATACTTATCAACCAGACTTCTGGCTTCTTCTTTATTTGCAAAAACTACATCACAATTGTTTTTAATAAGCTCCACAAAAGAGTCTCTATATCTTCCTACTGCAAAAGGATCAGCAATATCAAAAGAAATCATTACATTGTTTCTCTTCGCAATTGCCATTGCTTTATTTATAGCCTCTTTTTGGTTTTCCGTGTCCCACATATATCCGGTAAAATGAAAGAAATCAGAACCGGCAACACTGTCTTCTATGACATCATCTGAATTATAATCTCTATTGGCTCCAAGGTATGTATTCATTGTTCTTTCTGAATCAGGAGTAACCAAAATAATGGAAGAACCGGTAACATTTTCAGAAACAGCAAGATTATTCCCAACTCCAAAGCTGTCAAGTTTTGATTTATAGATAGAACCCCATTCATCTTTACCTACTTTTCCGCCAAGGATTGTATCTATCCCCAAAGAAGCCAAGGAAATAATTGTATTTGGACAAGATCCTCCACAATTGAAAACAGGTTTTTTACTCTTTACAAATTCTGTAAGCTCAAGTCTTTTTTCAATTGAAATAAGGTTCATAGTACCCTTAAAAAGACCGAGAGAAGACAATTCTTCATCACTTACAGGAGAATAGACATCAATAAGAGGATTTCCAATTCCAAAAACTTTTCCAACCTTGTTCTTCATGACAACCATACTAGCATTTAAAAGATAAACAGACAACAAAAGAGAACTTATTGAATATTACCGAATTGTTTGAAAACAAATTGCAAATGTTAATTCTGTTAAAGATAGAATTCATAACAGATAATAACAATTCATAACAAATAATAACAAAATAAAAAAATCATAACAAAACATAACAGGAATTTTTGACAGATTTTAATATGAAAACGGGAGTGGACTCCCATTTTCATATTGATTTTTATGCTCCAATCAACTAAATTTTAGCCAAGGAAAAAAACAAAATATGTACTATCCGAGAAATATTGAGCAGACAATCAAAGAAGCAGCTGATTCCTTTTGTTGTATAACAATTTACGGAGCAAGACAGGTTGGTAAGAGTACTACTGTCAAACATTTGTTTGGAAACGAAATAGAAACAGTAACACTGGATGACAGTGAACAACTGTTCCTTGCTCAACAAAACCCAAAACTTTTCTTACAGGTACATCCATATCCTGTGATAATTGATGAAATTCAGAAAGCACCTCAACTCCTCAGTCAAATAAAAATAAATATTGATGAAAAAAAATATGAGTGCCTTAAAAAAAATCAAAAAGCTCCGCTTATGTACATTCTTACAGGTTCAAACCAGCTTGAATTAATGAAATCAACAGTAGAAACCCTAGCAGGAAGAACTGCTGTTCTTCATATGTATTCCTTGTCAATGAACGAAAAAGACAGGCGGCAGGGGCAAGAATTCAATCCTAGAATTGAAGTACTTACAAGAAAACAACAGGAACAACGACCAAAAAGCAGAAACCGGTTAGAGCTTTTTGAAGAAATTTTTACCGGTGGAATGCCTGAACTCATAAGTTCAAAAATCAACCGAGATTTATTTTTTAAATCCTATGTAAACACTTACATTGAAAAGGATGTTAAACTTCTCATTTCCACCACATCTGAATTTCAATTCAGAAATTTTCTTGCATTGTGTGCAATGAGAACAGCTCAGGAAATTAACTGGGATGATATTTCCAGAAATGTTGGAATTGATGTAAAAACCTGTAAAAGATGGATGTCCATTCTTGAAACTTCCGGAATTGTTTTCATGCTCCATCCTTACATGAAAAATGCATCAACAAGCATTATAAAAAGCCCTAAACTCTACTTCATGGACACCGGTCTTTGTTCTTATCTGTGCAAGTGGCCAACTTCGGAAATGATGGAAAAAAGCAATATGGCAGGTGCTTTTTTTGAAACATTTGTTGTCAGTGAAATTGTAAAAAGCTTTACAGCAACAGGAACAAGTCCGGACAATTTATATTACTTTAGGACAATGGGACAAAAAGAAATAGATCTTTTATTTGTACAAAACGATACCATATACCCTATTGAGATAAAAAAAGGAATATCCCCTTCAAATCCTACAAAGAATTTTTCATCACTCAAAATATATAAAAAGGAAATTGCACCGGGGCTTGTAATTGACAGCTGCGAAAAACTCATGCCAATTAACGAATCTGCCTGGTACTGTCCTGTATCACTTATTTGCTGAAAAACAACTAATACGTTCTTTTATAAAAGCAAAGAGGCTGTTGCTAATTACTTGCAACAACCTCTTTTTTATTTTTTCGTCATGTATTAGTGGTAAGAACGTTTGCTTATAATCCTTACCTGTTTATAGAGACCTTCACCTTCACTCTTTGTTTCAATTCCGGTTACGTCATTGAGAGCTGTATGCACAAGTCTTCTCTCGTAAGGATTCATAGGTTCCAAAAGACGGCTACGTCCGCTCTTCTTTACCTGCTGGGCAATTCTGTATGCCTCACGAATAATCTGCTCTTCATGACGTATTCTATAACCTTCTGAATCAACAATAATTTTTCTCTCAGAATCTGTTTTTCCTGCAAATACATTTGCAAGAACCTGAATAGCATCAAGATTCTTACCCTTTCTTCCTATGATAATATTTGAAGAATCACTTTCTATGTTAAGGTTGACTTTTCTTCCCTTTCTTGAAGAAACCACAGTCTTACTCTCATAACCCATGTGACTAATTACACCGTCAATGAAGTCACAAACCTCTTTTTCAAAGTTTTCATCAACTTCAAGATCCGGCTCATCTTCTGCGTCTTCTTCGTAAGACAAATCTGATTCTTCCTGAGAAAGTTCCTCACCTTCTATATGAACTCTTATTTTGACATTACTTCTCTTGAAAAGTCCTCTATTACCATTATCAATGATTTCAACATCAAAGTCTTCTCTTTCAATATGAAGCTCTTCAATGGCTTTGTTAATAGCATCTTGTTCTGTTTTACCTTCAAATTCTCTTGTCATTATTTTCCCTTCTTGTTGTTTTTCTTTGATTCTTCCTCAAGTCTTGCAAGCTTTTCTTTATACTTTCTGATAGCTTCCGGTTCTTTTTCTGCATCTTTTGCTTCCAAAGGCTTAAGTTCAACTGTCTTCATTTTCTTATTAGATGTAATCTGCTGCAGAATGGTAAGGATATTCTGGCATGTCCAGTAAACAAACAATCCTGACGGAGCACTGTAAAGAATAAAGAAGAACATTATAGGCATTCCGTAAGTCATGAATTTCATTGAAGACTGCTGCTGACTGTTTGGCTGACTTGTTTGAGAAATCTTCATTGAATAAATCATACTTACTGTGTAAATAAGCGGCATAAGGTGGATTTCGTTTCCAAGTAAAGGAATTCTGAATCCCAATGTTGCAACAACATCAGGAAGAGAAAGATCCGGAATCCATCCAGGAATAAACATAGCTCCTCTAAGTTCAAAGTGCTTATTTAAAAGTCCGTAGAAAGCAATAAGTATCGGGAACTGAATAAGCATTGGAAGACATCCTCCAAGAGGACTTACACCATATTTTTTATAGAGAGCCTGCATTTCAAGATTTTGCTTTTGAGGATTATCAGGGTATTTCTTCTGAACTTCCTGAACCAATGGCTGAAGCTGAGACATCTTGGAAGTAGATTCTGTACTCTTCTTTGTAAGAGGCCAAAGGGCAAACTTAAGAAGAATTGTAAGAATAATGATACAAATACCGTAGTTTGGAACTACTTTATGAATCATCTTCAAACACCACTTGAGAATATTTTCAAGCCAACTGATTGCACTGCCACCTTCAAGAACTCTGTCAAGTTCTGTATTCCTTAAGCCCCAAGCATTATCAGAACCATTGTAGTAGCTCTTAAGATATGACTTAAGCTGAGGTCCGCAATAGAAGTATATTGTTGAGTTTTTCTCAGGAACAGAAACAAAGAAGCTGTTTGTTTGTGAAACTTCATCTGTTTGTCCTTGAAGTGCTGTGTATTTGTAAGCTATCTTGTCTGAATTTTCAGGAAGAGCTACAGCTGCAAAATACTTACCTGTAAGAGCAAACCACTTCATGTGTTTTACTGTATAGAACTCTCCGTCCTTATAGCTGACTGTAGACTTTTTAAGCTTGCCGTTGTCTTTAATCAGATTTGCATAGATACGCCTGTAGTCATAGTTATTGTTTTTCAGAACTCCAAATTCCGGACCAACCTGCGGTTCAAATCCAATTGAGTATTCATAATCTCCAAATCCAAGATCATTTGCAGCTTCTATTTCTACATGAACAGCAAAGAGATATTCACCGTCTCTGAATTCAAATGTCTTAATTAAATCAAAAGGTGTACCGTTGTTTGCAACATAGGACTTTTTGAAGATAACCTTATCACCTGCTACTTCATAAACGAAAATATCGTCAATAGGTTGAGTTAAATCATCACCCCAATAAGTGAGGAATGCGTTATGGTCATCTTTTCCTTTGAAAATTAGATCTACATGCTCTCCATCTGCATTGGCATGCTCTTTCATTGTCAAAGACTTAATACTTGCACCCTTTGTGTCAAAAACAATTTCAAATAAATCTGTCTCGTATTTAAATGTTTCAGCTTTTGCAGAATCTACTGTTGCTTTACAGTAGGAATTAGAATTTACGACAGGATTATCCTGAACATTTTCAACTACTTCTGCTGAAGTCTTTACAGCTGCAGCGTTGTTTGTCTGAAACATTGTTCCTACAATAAGTATTATTAAACAAACAGCAACAGCAATTAATGTACCTTTACCCATATAATTCTCCGGTTTTTTTTGTAGTATCTGGCTTCTTACAACTAAACAGAAGCCTCTAAGACTTCTGCTTGCTCATACAGAGTTATGATTGTCTGTTTTTTCTCTTCATAAGATAAAGATTTGCCAGGATACACGACGAATGCAAAATCATATCCAGTCTTTAATTTATCCTGATTGGTTCTGAATATTTCCTTAACCTGTCTACGGATTGTATTTCTCTGGATTGAATTTCCATAGTGTCTCACAGGTATTACAATAAGTCTGTTGAATGATAAATTATTTTTAGCCACATACAACTTAAAGCAGGAACGGGAGACCCTTTTTCCTGCTTTGAACGTATTGTCAATATCTGTCTTTAATCTGAGTATTTGATTCTTAGTAAGGCTTTTTCTCATCAGCAACTGTGAGACTGTGTCTGCCTTTTGCTCTTCTTCTGGCTAATACCAGACGGCCACCCTTTGTTGCCATACGTGCTCTGAATCCAAATTTTCTGTTTCTTTTAACCTTACTTGGCTGATAAGGTCTCTTGCCTTTATAACTCATGCGGCATCTCCATTTTTTATCGCTTGCGCGGGATTTTCATATAAACTAAGTTTTTACAACTCAAGCAACTGAGTTTAACCTGTTATTTTTCTTTATGTCAAGTATCAGTTGTTTTTACAGATACTCTCATATCTGTGACTTTTAACTCAGGAAAGACAGAATTTACATTTTTTAAGATTTCTTTTTTGCTCATTTTTACCAATTGAAGGTAAGCAGGATGGCTACAGACAACCTCAATAACTCCTTTTGAATAACCAACACATTCAGAATAATTACCTATGGCAGGACCTGCCAGTTCTTTCCATTGTGAAATAATATGCCTTGCCGGATTATTGAAATCTATATGATATCTATCCAGAATCTGTTTTAAGAAATCTGCAGATGTAACAGGATCTTCGGGTTCTATTCTGTTGTAAATTTTGTCATTTGGATGAGGCAAGAAATTCTCCTTTTTCAACATTGTACATGGTACAATCCAAACCGTAAGAAGAAAAGTATTTTTCATCTGGCAAAAAAGTAAAGAAAGCCTGATTATAATGTCCTAGGTAAGTAAGGTATCTAGCTCTCTTCTGAGGATCTAATTCCAACAAAACATCATCTATAAGAAAAATAGGGTCTATTCCCGTTTTTTGTCTGTAAAAAGCAGCCTGAGCGCTTCTGAAGACAAGAGAAGCCAGTCTCATTTGACCGGTAGAAGCTCCGTTTACAAAAAGCCCGTTTTGGTCAGAGATTATAAATCTGTCTCTATGAGGACCACTTGTGGAAGTACCCATTTTCAAATCTGTTTCTCTTTGTTCAGAAAGATATTTTTTAACATCTTCTAAAGAAAAATTAGGATTCCAGGATGGTCTGTAAGTAATTTTTATGTTTTTATCATCTAAGGACACTGCTCGGTAAATATCAGGAAAAATAGCATCAAATGATGAACATACTGCAGATCTTTCTTTCATGAGGAGTAAACCGTACTCTGCTAATTTTTCATCCAATACACTCAGTATCTCTGTCTGTTTTTCTTTTATTGCAACGTTTCTTTGCCTGAGAATGTACTTGTATTTTCTCAAAAGATCAAAAAATTGAGAGTCATACATTGTCATTGTTTGGTCAAAGAATCTTCTTCTGTTTTCCGGTTCTCCCCTCACAAATTCAATATCATCATGAGAAAAAACAATACAAGGAAGACAGTAAATCAGTTCTTTTCTGTCATGAATTTCCTTTTCGTCAAGTTTTATGGATTTTCCGGTCTGCGAAAAAACTATTTCTATTTCCCTGGAAAGATTTTCTGAATCTGTAAATTCACATTTCAATAAAAACTGATTTTCACTGTATTTTATGCAATCTTTTAGGTTTTGTGTTCTGAAAGAAGAACCATAACAAAGAATGTAAACCAATTCCAAAAGGTTGGTTTTTCCTTGTCCGTTTTCACCTGTGAGAATTATTTGTTTTGCTTTTGTATTCAGCTCACAGTCTGTAAGATTTCTGAAACCTCTGAATGTGAGCTTATTTACTTTCATTAGTTAAGATTCATTGGCATGATTACATGAAGGTAATCTCTGCCATCTGCAGATGTAACTGTAAACGGTTTGCTACTTTCTGTGAATGAAATCTTTGCATCTTGACCTTCCATAACCTTAATTGGATTAAGCAGATAAAGATAATTCATAGCACATTTAAGAGGCTCTCCGTAATAACTGCATTTTATAGATTCTTTTCCTGCACCAAAGTCGTTTTCTTCACAGCTGATAGTCATCTCGTTCTCTGCAAATTCAATGATAATTTTCTTGTACTTGCTTTCTGCAAGAATTGAGACACGCTTTAAAGCCTCTTCAAGAGCTTTTATGTTAACAATACAAGTCTTTGTTTGATTTTCAGGAATAACTCTTCTATAAGCCGGAAATTCATTTTTAATAAGATTTGAAAAAATAGTACAACTGCCAAATCTGATAAAAATAGAAAGCGAACTTACACAAATGTCAAAACTACCTTCATTAACAGAAAGTTTTCTGATAATTCCGAGGAATTTTGAAGGAATAGTTGCACTTGAAAAAGAAGGAATAGGATTTGCAATTTTTCTGTTGATATAAGAAAGTCTTCTTCCATCTGTGCCAACCATAATGATTCCGTTTCCGTCTTTTTCAAACAAAGCACCGTTCATGGCAAATTTTGATTCATCATCACTTACTGCAAAACTTACCTGATTAATCATGTCTGTTAAATCTTTCTGCGGAACTGAAAAAAAGTCACCTTCTTCAGGAATTGATATAACAGGGAATGAAGAAGCATCTGTTGTTCTCAGTTTAAAATCCATAGATTCGTCTTGAGGCTTAATTATTAATTTATCATCCTCTTCTTCAAAAATAATGTCGTTATTAGGAAGGTTTTTAATAATATCCAAAAATTTATCGCACATTACAGTAATTGAACCGTTTTCAATACCCTGAACTGAAATTTCTGAAACATAACCCATTTTTTGGTCTGTTGCCTTTATGATAAGACTGTTGTCGTTTAAAATAAGACATACACAGGCTAAAACAGAAAGAGTATTTCTTTGAGCTGTAAAATCATTGGCATTTGAAATTTCTTTTAATATAGATTCTTTTGTACAGATAAATTTCATAATAAACTCCCGTTATCAACTTCTTCTATTAGTAACTTATTTTTAATCAGTAGTAGTAATAGTATCATAAAAACAGTTCATAACCTAGTAATTCTTTATAATATTTGACTATAAAAAAATGACAAATTGTGCATAACTTGTTAATGTTTTTTCATATATTTTTATTTAACAAGTTTATCAACAGGTTTCTGACAAGTAATGTTCAGTTATTTTTAAGCTCACTTTTGATTTGTTTTGTAATTCTGTCAATTATATTATTTATGTCTTTCTCGTTAGTTCTGATAAGACTTTCTATTTTTTGAGCATTATACATTACTGTTGAATGATTTTTTCCTTCAAAGGAGGCACCTATTTCTGTTGTAGAATAATCTGTTAATGTTCTGCAAAGATACATTGCAATTTGTCTTGGAAACACAATAGATTGATTTTTAGCCTTTCCCTTAATGTCATAAGGAGAAACTTTGAAATATCCGGATACTACTCTTATTATCTGGTCTATTGAAATACCCGTATTATCATTTGAATTTGAAAAAATAATCTGTTTAAGCTGTTCTTTTGCAGTTTCCAGTGTAATTTCCTTATGAAGAAGAGAACTGTAAGCTATGAGCCTTGTAAGACAAGATTCAAGAGCTCTTACGTTGCTGGAAATGTTTTCCGCAATATAATTTATGACTTCATTGCTTATAATAAACTTTTTATCCATGCATTTCTTGTTTAATATTGCAACTCTTGTTTCATAATCAGGCGGAAGCAAATCAATATTCAAACCTCTCTCAAATCTGCTTTTAAGTCTTTCTGAAATATCCCTTAACTCTTCAATTGGTCTGTCACAGGTAAATACCAGCTGTCTTTCCGTATCATAGAGGTCATTAAATGTGTTAAACAATTCTTCCTGAACACTCTCTTTTTTCTGGAGGAAATGAATATCATCAACAAGAAGAACAGAAGCTTTTCTATATTTGTTTTTAAACTTTTGTCTGTTTTCTGCAGATGCGTATGTTTGAATGAATTCGTTGGTAAAATTCTCTGCTGTTACGTAAAGAACTTTTGCCTTTGGATTTTCATTGAGAATGTAGTTTCCTATGCTTTGAATCAAATGGGTTTTACCCAAACCTACTCCACCGTAAATGAGACAAGGATTAAAAGTAGATCCTGGATTTTTAGCTATTGCTAAAGCAGCATTATAAGCGAAGTTGCTGTTGTCACCAGGTACAAAAGCATCAAAAGTGTATGCCGGATTAAGGATAGTATTTGGCTTTATTTCCTTTTCTTCTTTTGTCTTTACTGTTTCTGCAGGTTTTTCTTCAGATATCTTTTTTTCAGTTGATTTCTTGATTTCAAATTCTACTCTGAAATTTTTATGTGAAAGGTTGGAAATTGTTTTTTCTATCAGTCTTTTATATGTTTCCGAGAATCTGTCCCTAAAGTATAAAGAAGGAACATTAAGGACAATTTTGTCTTCTTGTACATATCCGAAATTAAGTCGAGAAAACCAAGACTCATATTCTGTGGCAGATAAAGAATCTTTGATTTGAGAAAGGGTCTGTACCCATAATTCTGCGTAGTTTACTTCTTTGTTTTCTGACATGGACTCCAATTTTATATTGTAAATTTCACACTTTCAAGGTTAATGGCGTTTAAAAAAGCAAATCAATTTTTGATTTAATTATAAATTTTGTACATAATTCATTCCTTTAAAAGGAATTAAAAAAATATAAAAAACTTTGGCTTTTGTTGATGAAAAATCTCTAAAATGCTATTCTTACTTATAATAATACATAACAGTATATATATTAAAACGTAATTCTTACGCGAGAAAAGGAAGATCAATGGATATTGAAAACAATGAAGCTGATGTCACTGAACTTACTCATGTCAGCGGTAGTTATAGCGGAGCTCAAATTCGTGTTCTGGAAGGTCTTGAAGCAGTCAGAGTCAGACCTGGAATGTATATTGGCTCAACGGGAAGCACCGGTTTGCATCATTTGGTGTATGAGGTAGTTGATAACAGTATTGATGAAGCCGTTGCAGGTTTTTGTGATACGATTAACATCAGAATAGACAAGGGAAATATTGTCACTGTGGAAGATAATGGACGAGGTATTCCTACAGATATCCATCCGGAAAAAAAGATCAGTACTCTTGAAGTTGCTCTTTGTAATCTACATGCCGGCGGAAAATTTGGAGATGGTGGATATAAAGTGTCCGGAGGTCTTCATGGTGTTGGTGTCAGTGTAGTAAACGCTCTTTCCGATTTTCTTGAAGCCACTGTATACAGAGAAGGAAAAATTTTCAGACAGGTATATCATCAGGGTGTTCCTGAAGAAAATGTAAAAGTCATAGGTACTACAGATAAAGTAGGAACAACAATTAAATTCCATCCTGATGCAAAAACAAGTGAAACAGACAAAGACCATGTAATGGAATCAGATAATTTTGATTTTAATATTCTTTGTGAAAGATTCAGAGAACTTGCGTTTTTGAATAAGGGTGTTGTCATAAATGCTGTTGATGATCGTTTTGACGTTCCTATAGAAAAACAATTTCATTTTGATGGAGGAATTAAAGATTTTGTTGCTTATTTGGATTCAAACAACAAAATAATACCGGAAGGGACTGCTCCGGTTTATTTTATTGGGGAAAGAGAAAAAGCAGAAGGAAAAGCAGTTATTGAGTTCTCTCTCCAATATACAGACAGATACGACGAGAGAATTTACTCCTTTGCCAATAACATCAATACAAGAGAAGGCGGAAAACATCTCATTGGTTTTACCACCGGTCTTGTTAATGCAGTGAGAAGTCAACTTGATAAATGTGATAAATTCAAAAAAGACAAAAAAACGGCAGAATTTATAGCTACAGATGACTTTAAAGAAGGATTTAACTCAGACGTAAGGGAAGGTATTTCTGCTGTTGTTTCTGTAAAAATAACAGAACCTCAATTTGAAGGACAGACAAAGATGAAGCTTGGAAACTCTTTTGTTCAGGGCTTGGTTCAGTCTTTTGTCTATGAAAAATTAAACGATTTCTTTGACGAAAATCCGGCATTTATTGAAGCTTTGCTTGATAAAGCTGTGAACTCTGCAAGAGCCAGAGTTGCTGCAAAAAAAGCACGTGAAAAAGAAAGGAAAAAGAATGATGGCGGTAGTTTACCTAGTAAACTATCTGACTGTAGCGAAAAAGACCCTGCAAATCGTGAAATTTTTATCGTTGAGGGAGATTCTGCAGGCGGTAGTGCAAACCAAGGAAGAGATAGACGGACACAGGCCATTCTTTCTCTTTGGGGAAAGATGTTAAATGTTGAAAAAACCAGAGAAGAAAAAGTTGCCGTAAACGAGAAACTGCAACCTGTCATAGCTTCAATCGGTGCAGGCCTCGGAGCTACTTTTAACATAGATAAGGTGAGATACCACAAGATTATTATTATGGCAGATGCTGATGTAGACGGTTCCCATATCAGAACATTGCTTCTCACATTCTTCTTCAGATACATGAGACCTATGATAGAAGCTGGTTATGTTTATTTTGCAATGCCTCCTTTATATAAAATTACAATTAAAAACAAAGATTTTTATGCATATGATGAAGATGACAGAACCAAAATTCTTGCAGAAAATAATCTAACTGCAGATGACGAAAAGAGTTATAAGATTCAAAGATATAAAGGTCTCGGTGAAATGAATCCTGAACAATTATGGGATACCACAATGAATCCGGAGAGCCGTTTTATTACTCAGGTTCATCTTTCAGATGCTGTTGAAGCAGATCAGGTCTTTTCTATGTTAATGGGAGAAGAAGTAGAACCAAGACGCATTTATATAGAAGAAAATGCAACATATGCAAACATTGATGCTTGAGGAGGTAGGACATGGAAAATAATGAAAACAGAGTTATAGTTTCTGATCTTTCAAAAGAAATGAAAAAGTCCTATCTGGACTATGCAATGAGTGTTATTGTCAGCAGAGCTCTTCCTGATGTAAGAGACGGTTTAAAACCGGTTCATAGAAGAATTCTGTATGACATGTATGAATTGGGTATAAAATCAACCGGAGGTACCAAAAAAAGTGCCAGAATCGTTGGTGATGTACTTGGAAAATACCATCCTCACGGAGATGCATCTGTTTATGATGCAATGGTAAGACTTGCTCAGGATTTTTCTTTAAGATATCCGGTAATCAAACCTCAGGGAAACTTTGGATCTATTGACGGAGATCCTGCTGCAGCATACAGATATACAGAAGCCAAAATGAGTCGCATAGGAGAACTCATGTTGGAAGATTTGGAGAAAAACACAGTTGATTTTGTAAACAACTTTGATGATTCTCTTCAGGAACCTTCTGTATTACCGTCTTCCTTCCCTTTTATGTTGGCAAATGGTTCAAGCGGTATTGCTGTTGGTATGGCCACAAATATGGCTCCGCACAATCTTACGGAAATCTGTGATGCTCTTTGTGCGTTAATTGATAATCCTGAGATTACAGTCTTGGAACTAATGAATTATATCAAGGGACCGGACTTCCCTACTGCCGGAATCATTTATGGTCAGAAAGGTATCAGAGATGCTTTTGAAACAGGTCGCGGAAAAATTGTTTTACGTGGTCGTTATCATATAGAAGAACATAAGACTCACGATTCAATTGTTTTTACAGAACTTCCTTATCAGGTAAATAAGAGAGATCTTAAAGATCACATAGATGAGTTAAGAAAAGAAGAAGTTCTCAAAGATGTATCTCTTGTAAGAGATGAATCAGACAGAGAAGGTATTCGTCTTGTAATTGAGCTCAAAAGCGGAGCTGTTCCTGAGATAGTAGTAAATCACTTATTTAAGAATACTGCTTTGGAATCTAACTTTAATGCAAACAATCTGGCTCTTGTTAACGGAAGACCTAAATTGTTGTCTGTAAAGGAAATGCTTCATTGTTATCTTGTTCATAAAGAAGAAGTTGTAACAAGAAGAACAAAGTTTGACCTAGAAAAAGCTAAACAAAGAGAACACCTCTTGCTTGGATTAAAGATTGGCCTGGAAAACATAGATGAAGTCATAGATATCATTAAAAAGGCTGCCGATAACACAGAAGCTTCTGCAAAGTTGCAAGCTAGATTTGGACTTACGGAAATCCAGGCAAATGCTATTATTCAGATGCGTCTCGGAAGACTTAGCCATATGGAAACTCAGGAAATAATTGACGAGCTTTCTGAATTGTACGCAAAAATTACCTACTACACCGGTCTTTTGGAAGATCCTCTTAAACTCATAGCTGTTGTGAAACAAGAGATTCAAGAATTGGCAAAAACCTATGGGGATGAAAGAAGAACAGAAATCAACCCTATGGAAGTGTCTGGAATTACAGATAAAGACTTTGTTAAAAAACAGGAATGTGTGATTGTTGCCACACATAAAGGCTTTGTTAAGAGAATCCCTTCAGAGGAATATAAATCACAAGGACGTGGCGGTAAAGGCGTTAAAGGAACACAGCTTAGAGATGAAGACTATGTTGAGCATATGTTTACCGTAAACAGTCATGACCATATCATGTATATAACTTCACTGGGAAAAGCTTTTGTAATAGACGCTTGGGAAATTCCTGAAGGTCAGAAAACAGGTAAAGGAGCAAGCATTAAGGCTATTCTTCCTAAACTTGAAGAAAATGAGACCATTACTTCTATAATTAACTTTAAAGAATTTGATGAAGAACACTATCTCCTTATGTGTACAAGAAAAGGAATAGTAAAGCAGATTAGTCTTAATTCATTTATCAATGCAAGAAAGAACGGAATTAAAGGAATTATTCTTGATGAAGGAGATACTTTACTCGCCTCTGTATTTGTAAATGAAAGTGATGAGGTAATGCTCATTAGTAAAAATGGAAAAGGCCTTAAATTTAATGTAGATGAAGTAAGAGCTATGGGAAGAGTAACTCATGGAGTTAAGGGCATGTCCCTTTCTGCAGATGATGAAATTGTTGGTGTTCTCAAAGTAGAAGAAAACAAGAAAATTCTCATGATTACAGAGAACGGCAAGGGAAAACAAGTTCAATACTCAGACTTTATGGCTCACCACAGAGGAACCGGAGGACAGCAAATTTATAAGTTAAGCCAAGAAACAGGTTCTATAGTTTCAGGATTGTCTGTAAATGAAGAAAATGATGTTGTCTGTATAACTAAAAAAGGTATAACTATCCGCACACATGTTAAGGAGATTTCAACTCAAGGTAGAAGTGCCGGAGGTGTAATAGTCTTTAAAATGAAACAAGCAGATGATTTGGTTATGAGTATTACAAGTACAGATTATCAGCAGGAAGAAGAGATTGAAGAGGTCTCAGAAGAATAAAAGATTCTGTTTCTATAAATAGAAACATGAACTAAAAACTGCATTCTAGCTATCTGGAATGCAGTTTTTTAATTAAATTTTTCTTTTAAAAATTAAATTGTAAAAAACAATCAGATTTAAAAAAGCGATTGAAAAAAAATACCGCCCTAATGGACGGTATATGTTTCACGTGAAACATTCATTAAAATTCTGTCACGTTTTCAACTTCAATATCAGGATCAACTTCTGACTTAAGCATTCTTTCAACTCCACCTTTTAATGTCATTGCAGCCATCATACATCCGGCACAAGCACCTTGGAGTTTTACGAATACTTTTTTCCCTTCTGTTCTGACAAATTGAATATCGCCACCATCGTTTTGCAAGGATGGTCTAATTAATTCTATTGCTTCTTTAATTTTTGCTTCAAAATCTTCCATATTGTTTTCCTTTTAAAACTAATCGTAGTAATTGTTTTAGAATAAGTCAAGAAATGATGACAATTTAGTTTTTTAATTGTATTATTAAAACATGAAAGCAAAAAAAATTATTTTTATTAACCAAAAAGGTGGTGTTGGAAAGACAACTACCTGTGTTAATGTAGGTGCATTCCTTGCTTCAAAAGGAAGCAAAGTGCTGCTTCTTGATCTTGATGCTCAAGGAAATCTCTCTAGTGCTGTTTCTGCTGATAAAACTAAGCCTGGTGTTTATGAATTAATTGCAGGTAATGCAGATAAAAGTTCAATACAAGCCACTCCGGTAAAAAATCTTTTTTGTTTGGTTGGTGGGATTAATATGGCAGGCCTTGCTGTTGAATTGGTAGATGAAGAAAGAAGAGAATTCTTCTTAAAGAATGCTATAGAACCTTTGGAAGAAGATTTTGATTACATTCTTGCAGATTGCCCTCCTTCTTTAGATTTAATAACAATGAATGCTTTAACTTGGACTGAATTTGTTGTAATTCCAATGCAATGTGAATATTTTGCTATGGAAGGATTGAATATGCTTATGAAAACGGTTACTGCAGTAAGAAGAAATCTTAATCCTGAATTAAAAGTTTTGGGTATAGCTTTTACAATGTATGCTAAGCGTTCAAAACTTTGCAATCAAGTAGTAGAAGATGTAGTACAGTTTTTTAAAGGTGTTGTTTTTGATACCTTAATTCCAAGAAATATTACTTTAAGTGAAGCTCCAAGTCATGGCGTTCCTATTACTATATATGATAAGCATTGTCCCGGAGCTGTTGCTTATTCAAAACTTACTAAGGAGATTATAAATCGTGTCAATTAAGAAAGGTCTGGGCAGAGGTATTGAATCTCTTATGGGGAATTATGATGCCTTCGCAAATTTTGAAACAGAAAAATTGAAAGAAACAGGTGCAAAAATAATTGAAATTGACATTTCAAATATTAAAGCTAACCCTAATCAACCGCGAAAAGTCTTTGATGTGGAAAAACTTAATGAATTGGCTCAATCAATAGCTGCACAAGGAATAATTCAACCGCTTCTAGTGGAAGAAATTTCTGAAAATAGCTATGTAATAATTGCAGGCGAAAGAAGATATAGAGCTTCCAAATTGGCAGGACTCAGTAAAGTACCTTGTATTGTCAGAGAATTTTCTGATTTACAAAGGATGGAAGTCTCTTTAATTGAGAATATTCAAAGAGAAAGCTTGAATCCTGTTGAAGAAGCCAGGGCTTATAGTTACCTTATATCACAATCCGGAATTAAACAGGAAGAACTTGCTAAAAGAGTTGGTAAAAGCCGTCCTGCCATAGCTAATAGTATAAGATTGTTGAATCTTGCGCCAAATATGCTTGATTCTCTTGAAAAAGGAGATTTTACCAGTGGGCATGCAAGAGCTTTATTAAGTGTAGAAAATCCTGCTGAAAGAGAAATACTTTATTCTGAAATTATTTCAAAAGGCTTATCTGTTAGACAATCTGAAGAATTGGCAAGTAATCTAAATAATGGAATACGTGCAATTAATACGAATAGAGTTTTAATTAAGCAAAAGAAGATTAAAACAGAAGAAATAATGGAAATAGAAGAAAAATTTCTTTCTGCAAGTGGATGCAAAGTAGAAATTAAAGGAAAACTTAACAAAGGTAAAGTAGTTATTCCTTTTAATAATACGGATGAACTGGAAAGAATTTATCAGTTTTTAGATCCAAACGGTTATCTTTTTGATAACGAAGAAGAAGTAAAATTTTAATAAATGTAGGCAGTAAAATGAGTTATAAAGAAAAAGATGGTCTTTATGCAATTATAAAGACAGAAAAAGGTGATATTGTAGTAAATCTTGAATTTGAGAAAGTTCCAATGACTGTAGCAAATTTTGTTGGACTTGTAGAAGGGGAACTTAATCTTGAAGATGAAGGTGAAAATTTCTACGAAGGACTTTGTTTTCATAGAGTAATTGAGAACTTTATGATTCAGGGAGGTTGCCCAAAGGGTGACGGTACCGGAGGACCTGGGTATTCTTTCCCTGATGAATTTGATTCATCTCTTAGACATGATGGTCCAGGAGTTATGAGTATGGCTAATGCAGGTCCTGGAACAAACGGAAGCCAGTTCTTTATTACCCATGTCAAAACACCATGGTTAAACGATAAACATTCTGTATTTGGTAAAGTTGTTGAAGGACAGGATGTAGTAAATTCTATTGTTCAAGGTGACAAAATAATTACAGTTGAAATAGAAAGAATTGGAAAAAAGGCTCAAAATTTTAAGGTTACAAAACAAATTTTCAGTGATTTGGTAGAAACTGCAGCAAATAAGGCCATGGAAAGAAGAAGAAAGGAAATAGAAAAAATAGATTCTGAAATTAAAAACCGTTGGCCAAATGCTGTGAAAACTGCTTCAGGATTAAGATATGTTGTTATTAAAGACGGTGATCATAAAAAATCTCCTAAAATGGGTCAAAATGTAACTGTACACTATACCGGTTCTTTGATGGATGGAAGAATTTTTGATTCATCTGTTCATAGGGGAGAACCTGCAGTATTTGCAGTAGGACAGGTGATAGAAGGTTGGAATGAAGCTCTTCAGACAATGAGTAAGGGAGAGAAGAGAACTCTTATTATACCTCCTGAATTGGGTTATGGGGTTCACGGATACCCTGGAATTATTCCGCCAAACGCTTATCTTGTGTTTGATGTAGAACTTATTGATTTTTAATTGTAAAGAACTCCGGCTGCGCAGGGTAAAAATAGTTAGTTAGGAGTGCTTATTAAAAAATGGCAAAAGAAGAAATTACTAGATTTGTCTGTTCTGATTGTGGTTTTTCAAGCTCTAAATGGTTGGGAAGATGTCCTGAGTGTGGAGCTTGGAATTCCTTTACAGAAGAGAAATTAAGTCCAAAAAACAAACTTAGTAAGGAAGACTCACAAACTGCAAATTCAGTTGCATTGTCAGATGTCCCTTATGAAACGGAATTCAGATTTGACAGCGGAATATCAGAATTGGATAGAGTTCTTGGCGGAGGTATTGTAAGAGCCTCTGCCATTCTTGTAGGAGGAGAACCGGGAATAGGAAAATCTACACTTATGCTTCAGGTTGTTGCCAAATGCAGTTCTGATAGAAAAGTTTTATATGTTTCCGGAGAAGAAAGTCCCAGTCAGGTAAGGCAGAGAGCAGAAAGACTTAATCTTGACACAAAAAAGATTAATATTTGCTGCGAAACAAGATTGGGAGGAATCCTTACTATCCTTGAAAAAGAGAAACCTCAAATTGCTGTTATAGATTCTCTGCAAACACTTGTGTCAGAAGAAATCTCATCTTCTGCAGGGTCTGTTTCACAGATGAAATCCTGTTGTCTGGACATAATAAGTCTTGCAAAGAGAATTGGAATTACAGTTTTTTTCATTGGGCATGTAACAAAAGAAGGAACAATTGCAGGTCCAAAAATCGTAGAACATATGGTAGATACTGTTCTGTATTTTGAACAGGCTTCCATGGGTGTGAGATTAATTAGGGCGGCTAAGAACAGATTTGGAAGTGTAGATGAAATTGGAATTTTCTTAATGACAAGTCAAGGTCTTGAAGGAGTAAAAGATCCTTCAAGCTTTTTTATCAGCGAGAGGGAAGATGATATTCTTCCTCCGGGAATTGCATTTACGGCAATAGTTGAAGGTTCCAGGACATTCATGGTAGAAATACAGGCCCTTGTTGTAGAGGCAAAAACGGGCTATAGCCGTGTTTATTCAGACAGGATAGATTCTTCTAGGGTAACAAGAATTGCTGCAATTCTGGAGCGTCATGCAAATGTAAGGCTTACTGACAAAGATATCTATGTGAATGTAGCCGGTGGTGTGAAGGTAAATGATGTTTCCGTAGATCTTGCTATTGCAATTGCTCTTTGGTCTGCAGCTAATGATGCTACGTTACCGGCAAAAATGTTATGTTTTGGAGAACTTTCTTTGGCAGGAGAGGTCAGACCTGTAAGTTTTGCAGAGAGAAGACTCAAAACTGCTTATGAAATGGGATTTGAAAAGGCTATGATTCCTTATTCCCAAAGTTTTGATTCAAAATTAATTGTGAGAAAGTGTCAGAAAATAAAAGATGCTCTAAGATTTAAAAATTAACGAGCAAATTTCAAAACTAAGCTTTGTGGACAATGGATTTGGATTTGCGAGGAGAAAATCATTTTTGAAAATTGCTCTAACCCAAAACTCTAAGCATTACAGGGAACAGTACAAATGTTCCCAAAATGCTTCCAAGGCTGGTTGTGAAGAAAATTAAGAAAGCATGAAGTACTCTGTTTTTGAACCAGCCTTTGAGTTTTCCAACATCATCAGAAAGATTTTCAAAATCTTTGACTTTTGGTTTTCTAAGTTTACTTTCTGCTATACCTGTGAAAATTCCAACTCCAAGAACAGGGTTCATTACTGCTATTGGCGCACTTAATGCCGCAACAAGCCAGTTTAACGGATGTGCAATAGAAAGAATTGCAAAAAGCATTGTTGCGGCTGCGTTTGAACCAGCCCAAACCAGGAAATATCTTACTCCCTGATCAAAACCATAAGTAAGACATGAATAAATAACAAAGCCTATAATGAGAATAGGAATAATCCAACCTGCAATTTTTCCGGTTTTTGAAGCAGCCGGAACAGATGAGATGTCTGTTAAATTTGAAGAAAGAGTTCCGTTTTCTACCTTACTTATTGTTTCAATAACACCTTTTGCATGTCCTGCACCTATGATTGCAACTTTGTTATGTCCAGGTGCTTGTACAATGCTTGTTGCCAAAAATCTGTCTCTCTCATCAATAAGAGCCGTTTTTGCAGCCGGAAGTTCTTTTGCAACTTCGTTAAGCATTTCCTGGATATTGTCTGTGTTCTTAAGATTCTCAAGTTCTTCTGCCGTATATTCTTCTTTGTCAAAAGCACTGGAAAGAAGAGTCCCAATCATTTTTATTTTGTTGGTGAAGCTACTCATTCTCCATGCTCTTTTGAAGGTGGTATTAATATCTCTGTCACAAAGGGAAACAGGAATATTTCTTTCTTTGGCAATTCTTCCGGCTGAAAGAATTTCTTCTCCCGGAGTAATTCCACCTACCTGAGTTCCCATTTTTTTCTGATAAGAAGCCAAAATAGTATTTGCCAAGACTAAAAAGGTTTTTCCTTCTTTAAAAACTTTTCCCAAGTCCATGTTTGAATAATCGTTTTCTTTTGTTTTGCTATCCATTCTGGCCTGGTCTAATTCAAGGCAGACTCTATCCGGTTGAACTTCGTCAATTACGCGTGAAACTTCTTCTACGCTGTTTGCACTTACGTGAGCAGTTCCTATTAAGGTGATTATGTCACCGTTGTCCATGTATATTTTGTTGATTGTGTCGCTGAGGTGTTCTGTTTTCATATATCTGCTATAATAGTAAGAAATGACTAAGTATTCAACTTTTGAAGACATAAGCTTTATCCTGAAAAGAAAACCAGGACAAAAAAGCGTTAGAATGCATATTAATCCAAGAGGGCAACTGGAAGTAAGCTGCAATACCTTAAAATCTGACTCTGAGATAAGGGATTTTATATCTTCAAATAAAGACTGGATTAAAAAACACAGTGTTTTGTTAAAACCTTATTCTTATGAAACAGGAGAGTTAATTCCCTTTTGGGGAAATGATTATACTTTAAAAGTAATGGAAGGTAAAAAAGCTGTTCATCAAGAAAACAATCTTATAATAGTTTCACAGAAAGACATTCACGATAAAGAAAAAATAAGAAAAGCACTTTTTGAATTTTACAAAAAACAGCTTGAGCATTTCATTTCAAATAGAATTCCGTTTTGGAGTTCTTTGCTGGAAGTGGATGTGCCTGTTTTTTCTGTAAACAATTCAAAAAGCAGATGGGGCGTTTGTTATTGTCGCAGAAAAGAGATTAAAATAAGTGCAATGACGGCTTGTCTTGATGAAAAGCTTATTGATATGACTGTACTTCATGAACTTTGCCATCTGAAACATCCTAATCATAGTGAGGCATTTTGGACAGAGATGGGAAAATTCATGCCTGATCTAAAAAACAGAGAACTTATGTTAAAGCATGTGGACAGAACGCATGCAATTCATTCATTATTTTAATGAGGTAAAAAAGGAGTCTTAATTATGGATACATTTGATTACTTTAAGCAGATTTGCAACATTCCACGTGAAAGCGGAAATGAAGACGGAATGAGAGAATACATCTTGTCTTGGGCTAAAGATAACTCTTTGGAGGCAAAACAGGACAAAACCGGTAACATCATTGTTTATAAGGATGCTACCCCGGGCTTTGAAAATGTACCGGTAGTGGCTCTTCAGGGACATATGGATATGGTGTGTGTCAGAACTCCTGACAGCAAACATGATTTTACAAAAGACCCTATAGAAGTGTATGAGGACGGGGATTGGCTAAAAGCAAAGGATACCAGTCTTGGCGGAGATAATGGAATAGCAGTAGCTATGATAATGTCTGTTTTTACAGACCCAAATGCAAAGCACGGAAAACTTGAAGCTATTTTTACTTATAAAGAAGAAACAGGAATGGATGGCGCCTATGCATTGGATGAAAGCTTAATCAAAAGTAGGAAAATGATTAACTTGGACAGTGAAGAAGAAGGTGTTATTTACGTAGGATGTGCAGGAGGTATAGATCTTGTTGCAAATCATGCTGTTTCTTTTGATGAGATTCCTTCAGATTGGGAAAAGGTCAGAATTACGGTTTCCGGTTTAAAAGGCGGACACAGTGGCGGAGAGATTCATCATCAGCGTCTTAATGCTGTTAAAGCTTTGGCAAGAATGCTTAAAGCCATTGATTATGCAGGACACCCGTTTATGCTTTGTAGCTTTGAAGGTGGAACAAGAAGAAATGTCATTCCTTCAACCGCAAGTTGTATCGTTTCTTTTTCTGCAAAGCATAAAAAAGAAATAATGAAACAAGTTCTTTCTGTTTTTGAGGATATTAAAAAAGAATACGCAATTCAGGATTCCGGTTTTACGGAAGAACATCACTGCTCAAAGTGTATGCCTGAGTTGTCAGATGTAAAATACGGTGTATTACCTGGAGATTCCCTGGAAATTATTAATTCACTGTTCACAGTTCCTCACGGAGTTCATTCTATTTCAAAGTCATTGGAAGGAATTGTGGAAACTTCAGACAACCTGGCAATTGCCAAGTTAAATGAGGAAAGCTTCCATGTAGAAGTTAGTGTCAGAAGTTCTGTGGAAAGTGCAAAGTTTTATCTTGTGAATACAATAAAGAATATCTTTGACTGCTATGACTTTGAAACTCAAATAGGTGACGGATACCCATCTTGGACCCCAAATCCAGATTCAGAACTTGCTGCATTCTGTGCAAAAGCCTGGAAAGACAAAATGGGTAAAGATCCTGTAGTTACTGCAATTCATGCAGGTCTTGAATGTGGTGTTATAAACAGCAAGATAGAAGGCATGGACAGTGTTTCCATTGGACCGGATTTGTTTGACGTTCATTCTGTCAATGAAAAGCTTTCTATAAGTTCAACAAAGCGTCTTTATGAATTCGTGAAACATTTGCTTGAGATAATCAAATAAAAAAAAGAAACAATTACAAAGGCTGTAACAAAAGTCATATTGACTGGGTTGCAGCCTTTTTTATTCAGAATGAATAAGATAAGCCTAAGTTTGCTGTCATGTTAAAACCGGAAGCAAATTGAATAGGAACTTTTGTTCCGTGGTAGTCATCTCCCAATCTCACCATATCGGAATAAAAACCAAGGAATGAATATCCTGCATCTAATCCAAATTGCGCATACATATTGCTTCCTATGAAGTATTTAACATCTGTTTTTATTTCTACGCCAATACTTTCATAATTCTGAACATCTGAAAATTTGATTGAATTTTTAGTACAAGTATTTTTGGTGAGCAGATAACTGTAATTAATACCTCCACCCACTTTGAAATAGAGAGGAAGTTTTTCATTATCAAAACCAAAATTTAAATCATAAAGAGCTCCAAAGGCAATTTTTGTCATTGTCCAATAAGTTCTGGCATCATCAAATAAGGCATTTGCTGCTTCTAAATTAAATTTGTTAACTGAATTTGAAGCTAATTTATACTTATTGGGAAATGTGAATGTTCCGTTGAGATACAAATCTACCGGAAAATCTTTTTTATCGTATTGAGCTTCTACTTTAAAACCTATTGCGTTTGCTTCATAAACAGAAAAACTTTGATTATCTCTCTTTTGTTCTGCAGTTTTTGGAAGTTGGTTGCTGAGGAGCATGAAAGTAAATGCTCCGTTGATATTAAGGCTCTGATCTGCACCTAAAAACTGGGCTGCAAAGATAACAGGACATACTAAAAAGAAAATAACAAAAAGCACTATGGTTTTTTTCATTTTTGGAGCTCCTTCCTGAATCATAAAATATATTATAAAAAAAATCACTATCTTGTTACTGTGAAGTTTGTTATCCATTTTCCTTTAAGCGTTCTAGGGGTCAAAATGAAAACTTTTGACACTTCTTCCAAAGCAACAAACAGATAAACTGCCCAAAGAGGCAAGGCAAGAACAATGCCTGACAAATAAGCCATTGGAACTCCAATGCACCAAATACTGAACATTTCCGTAAACAAAAGAAACTTGGTATCTCCACCGCTTCTTAAGACACCGGTAATAAGAATGTGATTCATAAATTTAACAGGTAAGGTTGCAGACATAGCAAAAAGGGCAAGAGTAGTAATGGTCTTTACGGAAGAATCTATGTTAAACAAATACGGAATGAAAGGAGCAATCAAGGCCATGATAATAACACAAGCAAGGCTTACCGGAAGAACCCAGAAGATACTCCATCTTGCCATTTTATTTGCCTGTTCTTCATTGCCTTTTCCTATTTCATTTCCAATCAAAACAGAGATGGCTGCACCCATTCCAATCTGAACTACAAAGATAATATCCTGAACTGCTTCTGTAACATTTGATGCAGCCAGAACACTAATTCCCATTCTGGAATAAACGGCTTTGTAGACAGTCATTCCAATAGCCCATAATGAATCATCAAGAATGACAGGAAAAGCTGTCTTGAGGATTCTTTTGACAAATGAAAAATCGTATGAAAAACAAGTCCTCAAATTAAAATTGATTTGGCTTTTTCCTAAGAGAAAAATCAAAGCACACAGTTCTATCAAACGGGATAATGTTGTGGCTATGGCAGCACCCATAATACCAAGTTTTGCGGTAAAGATGAGAAGGTAATTTCCTATGACATTGCACACCATTGAAATGAACGTTGCACGCATAGGATTTTTCATGTCTCCGGTGCTTCTCAAAGTAATGCTAATTATCATAGAAATGGCGGTGAAAATGTAGCTGATTCCAACCCATTTAAGGTAAGTACAACCTGCATTGACTACAGTCTTTTCGTCAATGAAAATCTTCATGAGAAGATGAGGAAAAAAGATTGATAAAACAGAAAAAACAGAGGAAAAAAGTACACCCAAAGTGACGGCAACTCCAAAGGTTTGAAGCAATCTTTTTTCATCTTTTGAACCCCAGTATTGGCTTGTAAAAATAGAGGCTCCGCTTGAGATTCCAAACATGATTACACTAATGAGAAAGTACATCTGGTTTGTTAATCCCACGGCAGCAATTTCAACTTCTCCAAGTTGACCTATCATTAACGTATCAATGAAAGAGAGGGAGTTCTGTAACAAGTTCTGTAGAGTTACAGGCAAAGCCGAAACAAGCAATAATTTGCCGAATTTTTTCTTATCTTCTGATATTGTCATTTTTCAATTTTCCCGGTTAAAACCTGGATTAAACCAGGCTTTTTTGCTTTTTTAAGTGCTTCAATTACCATAGCTTTATTTTGCGGTTTGTTAAACTGGAGCAATGCCCTCTGAAGATTTGCGTCTCTTCCCTTTGGAACATACACTTTTACCAGGTTTTTACCAGGTCGCGGGTCCAATCCGGTGTAATACATACAGGTGGAAACCGTTGCAGGAGTAGGATAAAATTCCTGGACTTGATCCGGGACAAAACCCTCTTTTTTCATGTAAAGTGCAAGCTCAACAGCACTGTCCAAAGTTGCCCCCGGATGGGCTGCAATAAAGTAAGGAATAAGGTACTGTCTCTTGCCTTGTTTTCTGTTTTCTTCAAAGAAAGATTTTTTGAAAGAATCATACACGTTCACAGGGCTTTTCCCCATGCAAGACAGGACTTCTTCAGATACATGTTCAGGAGCTATTTTCAGTTGACCGCTTACGTGATTTGCCACCAGTTCCTTTATGAATTTTTCTCTTGTTTTTTCAGGAGTGCAAAGCATAAGATAGTCAAAGCGTATTCCACTTCTTATGAACACTTTTTTCACACCCGGAACAGATGCTACTGCACGCAGTTTTTCCAAGTAAATTTCATGAGAATCTTTTACATTTGGACAAGGTTTTGGAAAGAGACATTCTCTGTTTGAACAAGGTCCTTTTGTTGTTTGTTTTTCACATGAAGGACACTGGAAATTTGCCGTTGGTCCGCCTAGGTCATTTATGTAACCTTTGAAGTCCGGATGATGAGTTAAAACGGTGGCTTCCTTAACCAATGATTGAATACTTCTTGTTTGGATGATACGTCCCTGATGATTGGTTATGGCACAGAAAGAACAGGAGCCAAAACAACCTCTTGAAGAGGTTATGGAAAACTGAACTTCAGCTAATGCAGGAACACCGTTATCCTTGTCATACATAGGATGCCATGTTCTTGAATAAGGCAGTTCATATAGTTCATCAAATTCTTTTTGAGATAAAGGTTCTGCCGGAGGATTTTGAACCACTATTCTTCCATTGCAAGGCTGAACAAGACAACAGGAATCAAAAGGATTTTCATGTTGCATTGCTATGTTAAAAGCCGTTGCAAATGCAAGTTTTCCATTCTGAGTTGGAGTGTTGGTTACTTTATCTCTTTCTGAAACAGCTTCAAAACTTGGAAGTTCAATTGTTTTAAATGGACCAAGAGAATCTTTGTTTTTTTCGTTTACGCAGTAACAGGTTCCCTTGATGTCATGGAAAGTGCTTATTTGTTCTCCTTTTTTTAATCTTGAAGCAATTTCCAGAGTTTGTTTTTCTCCCATTCCAAATACAAGCAAGTCTGCTTTGGAATCCAACAAAATAGATTTTTTGACAATATCCTGCCAATAATCATAATGTGCCAGTCTTCTCAAAGAAGCTTCAAGACCGCCTATGATTACAGGCATATCTTTGAAAGCCCTTCTCACAAGGTTTGTGTAGGCTATTACAGGTCTGTCAGGTCTTAATCCTGCTTTTCCGCCAGGAGAGTATTTGTCATCACTTCTTTTTTTTCTGGTGCTTGTATAATGTGCAACCATGGAATCTAAGTTGCCTCCGCTTATCATACAACAGAGATTAGGCCGTCCCAGAGAAACAAGATAATCAGGATTGTTCCAGTCCGGTTGCGGAACAATGCACACTTTGTATCCTTTACTCGTCAGGAGTCTGCAAAGGAGTGCTCCTGCAAAAGACGGATGGTCTACATAGGCATCTGCAGAAAGAAAGAGAATATCTGCATTTTGCCAACCCAGAGAATCCATATCTTTTCTGTTTACCGGAAGAAATCTTTTGTCCATACCAAAGTAATTATATTTATAATATTAAAGTTATCAAGTTTATTGACGGGTGCAAGATTTGGTGCTATGGTATATAGTAACCCAATTTCGGATGTTGATATTGGGTTTATTTTTTTGATAGAGGCATTATTTTGGCAAAAGAAAAAACTCCTTCCATTCATTTTTACGATCAGGATTTTGTAGATTTATACGACAGAACTTGGGTTTGGATTAATGAATACTGGAAAGCAGGGACAGAAGAAAACGGTTTTGTCGGGAACTATGTTTCCTACAATAATCAGAAAACAATTAATTTGTTTAATTGCAGTCTGTCTTCACTTTTTCTGAACTACAGCAATCAGATATACTCACCGTTTGAAATGCTTGATTATTTTTACTCCAAACAGGAGGAAGATGGAGCAATAAGATCTGATTACAGTTTAGAAGACGGCAAGCCTGTTTTTTCTGAAAACAATGAGTTTGGTTTAACTTTGCCTTTATTTGCCTATATCGAGTTTAATTTTTATCACAAAATAGGAAATAAAAAACGCCTTAAAGACATTGTTCCTTTCATGGAAAAATATTTTGATTGGCTTAAAGCAAATTTCCTTAAAGAAAACGGTTTGTTCTCTGTTCCTGTTTCCGCATGTCTTACTGGCAATATTCCAAGGGAAAATGTTGCTTATCCTTTGGACTTTAACTCTGTTATTGCACTTAATGCACTTTATCTTGCAAACATTGGAGACATTCTTAACGATAAAGAGCTCAGTTTCAGGTACAAAAGACTTTATTTCTCCCTAAAGACGAGGATAAATAATTTAATGTGGGATCCTGAAACGAATTTCTACTATGATTTGGATAAGGATGAAAACAAACTTCCACTTAAGTACATTGGTGCTTATTGGACAATGCTTGCAGAGATTCCTAATGACGAGAAAGCATCTCATATGATTGATCTTCTCAAAAATCCTGAAGAGTTCGGGACAGATAACCCGTTCCCTAGTGTGAGTGTTTCATCTCCTTGTTTTGATGAAAATGTAAAGGGCTATTGCGGAGCAGTAATTCCTTCTAACCTTTACATGGTTGTAAAAGGACTTGAAAAATACGGAGAATTTGTTTTTGCAAGAGAATGTGCAATAAGAAACATGTATTTTGTTCTTGATACTCTTAATCCGGGAGATGAACATCAGGGAGATGTTTGGGAGGCATATTTGCCAAACAAAGAAGGTACTCCTGCCTCAGATAATGACGGAATTTTCCCTGCAAAGAAATTCTTGCCTCAAGTTGGTCTTTTGACAATTACTTTAATGATAGAAAACATTGTTGGTCTTAACGTTTCTCTTCCTAGAAAAACGGTAGATTGGACTGTTCCTACCTTGGAAGCAATGGGAATAGAACAATTATCTTTAAAGAGAAATTTCATAACTATCTTGAGCAATAAAAACGTTCGTGGTTGGGAAATAAGACTTGAGAGTGAAAAACTATACTACTTCACAATTGAGCTTATTGATGAAAATAAGAAGAAAACACTGCCTATTCCAAGCGGTAAGTGTTCAATGCTTATAGACAAACTTTAATATGTTCTTTTATTTTGGGCCTGGTGGCGGAGGTTTTTTTGGATTTCTTCTCCTGCTTTTCCTTGCAAGGACTCTTTTCAGATCCTTGAACAATGGTCATGCTCACAGCTCGTCAGATTTTTCAAACAAGTACTCAAGAACTTCAAATCCGGGTTATATAGGTTCTGACAGAGCTTTCTTTGTAGGAGCTTTCTCAATGCTGGCAAAACTGGCTAAAGCAGACGGAACTGTGAGTGAATCTGCAAAGAGAAAAGTTAATGAATTCATGATTTATGATCTCAAGTTAGATAATCGAAGCTATAGCTATGCAACAGGAATTTTCAATGATGCACTCAATCAAAATGTGACTTTTGAAAGTCTTGCAAATAGCTTCTACCAACAATTTGCCAATTCTCAGCAGATTCTTCAGTTAATGTTGGATATTTTTTACAGAATTGCCATGTCTGACGGAAAAATGTCTCGGCAAGAGCAGGAAATGATAGACTATGCTTCAAGAACATTCAGATTATCAGATTCTATTGTAGACAGTATCAGAAGAAAATACGGTTTTTCTCAGTCAAATAAAACATACGCAGTTCTTGGATTAAAAGAGAATGCGACTGATGAAGAAATCAAAAAGGCTTACAGAAAGCTTATCCTTGATTTCCATCCTGATACAATTGCTTCAAAAGGATTGGCAGACGAATTTAAAGAATATGCAACAAAGAGGTTCAGAGAAATTCAGGAAGCATATGAAATTATTTGTAAGGAAAGAAATATCAAATGAGCTTTGAAGTTACCGCAACAAGAAGAAGACCTCAGCAGTTTGAATCACTTGCAGGTCAGGAATTTGTAGTTTCAACACTTAAGAATGCTATTGAGAGCGGAAGAATTGCCCATGCATATCTATTCAGCGGTCCAAGAGGTGTTGGCAAGACAACCAGTGCAAGATTGTTGGCAAAAGCTTTGAATTGTCAACATGGACCAACAGCAGAACCTTGCGGTGAATGTGAAAACTGCAGGGGAATTGCCAAGGGCAACAACCTTGATGTTATAGAAATTGACGGAGCCAGTAATACCGGTGTAAATGATGTAAGAGTAATCAAGGAAGAAGTTTTGTTCCCTCCTACATCTTCAAGATATAAGATTTACATCATAGACGAAGTACATATGCTTTCTCAGAGTGCATTCAATGCTCTTTTGAAGACAATTGAAGAACCGCCTGAGTATGTAATTTTTATATTTGCCACTACAGAGACTCAAAAAGTTCCTGCAACTATAAGAAGTAGATGTCAACAGTTTAATTTTCAGCTTATTCCAATAGATACTATAAAGAGACTTCTTTCAGAAGCAGCTGGGGAAATGGGAATTGAAGCAGAAGATGAGGCTCTTTTTTGGATTGCAAAGGAAGCAACAGGTTCAATGAGAGATGCTTATACTCTTTTTGATCAGGTTGTAGCTTTTTCCAATGATAAGATTACTCTTGCCAAAATACGTGAAAAGCTGGGATTAGTTGGGATAGACAGAATTAACGGAATAATAAGCAATTTACTGGAGAAAGATACTTCTGCTGCAATGGACAAGCTTCATGAACTGCTTGAAAAAGGAGTTAGTGTAGAACAGATTATCAAGGACTTTACAGATTATTTCAGGAACCTTCTTCTTATAAACAACGGTGTCAGAAATGAGAATATTCTGGGACAACAGATTACTTCGTTTCCTGCAAGTATTCTGAATGCCTTTAATTCTGAGCAACTGGAAGCGGCTTTGGATATGTTCCTTGCCCTATATAGAGATATAAGATACTCCCTTAATCCTTCTTTTGAACTTGAGCTTGCGGTAAGTAAGCTTTCAAAGCTCAGATATCTGGCATCAAATGCTACAGTAATAGAACAGATAGCAAGACTAAAGAATGACCTTGTTTCAGGTACTGTTACACCGCTTAACCCGGAACTTAGTAAAATGGAAACAGTTGCACCTGCAACAGCACCTGTGCTTGCAGCAACGCCTACCCCTGCAATGCCGGTCAAGGAAACTCAAGAATACTCAGAAGAAAAACTTAAGGAAGTTCTTCCAAATGGTGTATGTAAAATAGTTAAGGAAGAAAAATCTATAAAACTTGAGTTTGAAAGCAAGTTTTACTATGAATCTGCTTTAAGAGACTATACAAATCTTAAAAGAGGAATTCAGGAAGTTGCAGGAGATGTAAATGTCTCTCTTTCATATACAGAAAAACCTCGTCAAGAAGCGGTTCAACCTGTACAACAACCTGCACAACAACCTGTTGAGCAGTCTGTTGAGCGTCCCGTTGAGCAGCCTGTTGTTCAGCAGGTCAAAGAAACAGATTTTTCAAACGATCTGATAATAGGATTCAAAGGACACGAAATAAGATGATTAACCCACTTGAATTTATGAAAAACATTGAAAATACAAAGCAAATGATAGAAGAGGCAAAAGCAAAACTTCCTTCAATAAAGTGTACCGGTTATGCACTGGGAAATATGATAGAGGTTGTTGCAACAGGAGAGATGAAGATAGAAAGCATTAAGATAGATCCTTCAATTGTAAAAGAAGGACAGGCGGAGATGCTTGAAGTCCTTATTGCCTCTGCAATTAACAATGCTTTGGAAAATGTAAAATCAAGAATTCAGCAGGAAGCCGGTTCCTATGCACAGCAAATAGGGCTTCCTTTATGACAAATTCTATAGACCGTTTGGCGGAGGCATTTGCACGGCTTCCGGGAATTGGAAAAAAAAGTGCATACAGAATTGCCTATTATCTTGTATCTGCAAAACCGGATTTCAATGCATATCTTTCAGAAAACATTGCACAGATTAAAGATAAGATAAAAATTTGTTCTGTTTGCGGTTCATTTACAGAATTAGATCCATGTCCTGTTTGTTCAGATGTTTCAAGAGACAGAAGTCTTTTATGTGTTGTTGAACAACCGCAGGATGTTATTACAATTCAAAGTTCAGGAGCTTATAACGGGCTTTTTCATGTTCTTGGAGGAGCTATTGACCTTCTACATGGAGTAACCCCAAAAGAATTAACCTTTGACTCCTTAATGAAAAGAATAAAAGAGGGTAGTTTTACAGAAGTAATTATTGCTACAAATCCAACAGAGTCCGGTGATATAACAGCTTCTTTTCTCAGGACTCTTTTAAAAGATTATCCTCAGATAAAACTCTCACGTCTTGCATCAGGTCTTCCGATAGGCGGAGAACTTGAATATGCAAGTACAAGTACTCTTGCTCGTTCTCTGAGAGGAAGAATAGATTTCTGATAAATAACTTATGACACTTGAAGATGTTATTGTTTTTTTGATATAGTCAATGCGTCGCAAGGAGAGATGTCCGAGTGGTCGAAGGTGCACGATTGGAAGTCGTGTAAGGTCAAAAGCCTTCGGGGGTTCGAATCCCCCTCTCTCCGAACTTTAAACTTTAATTGTAAAGCAACTTTCGTATGAAAGTTGCTTTATACATTTACCAGAACAAGTCCTGTTATAGTTCCTATTAGCGTAAAGAAAGCCGGAAGTTTTGATTTCCACATAAGAATTGCTTCCGGAAAAAGCTCTCCGAAAACAACATAAAGCATTGCACCGCCTGCAAAACTTAAAGACAGTGAAAGCATAATTGGTCCTATGAGTCCTAATGAATAACCAATTAAAGCACCAATGATTGTTGGAACACCGGAAAGAGCCGTGATAAGTATGGCTTTTCCTTTATTCATCCCTCCTGCTATCAGAGGAACAACAACGGCCATTCCTTCAGGGATGTTATGAAGTCCAATTACAATGGAAATTAAAAGACCGCTTCCTCCAAGCAGTGTATTGTCAGATGCTGCAAAAGAAGCTCCTATTACCATTCCTTCAGGCATATTATGAAGTGCTATGGCACAGGCCATTACAATTCCTGCTATAAATAATTCTCTGTTTGTTGTTTTTTTATCGGTCTTGTGAGCTTTTAGGTGGTCTGCGTGTATGAGTTCATCCAAGTCATCAGCTGTCTTTGGGTGATTTTTGTTTATGTGTTTTACTTCGGGGTTTGTTATGTTGTCTATCCATGCATTTAAAGCATAGACAAGTCCATACCCAAAGAAAATTCCCAAAATGACAATAAAGATGGAAATGCTGTCTGTTGCTCCTTCCGGAAAAAAAGCTTCCGGAATCAAATCAAAACAAACAACAGAAAGCATTACACCGCCTGCAAAACTTAATAGAAGGCTGACAATTCTGTTTGAATCTCTTTTTAGAATAGCTCCGACAATTCCGCCTAAACCTGTTCCAAATACCCCTGCAATAGCAGTAATCAATACAATCCATGTGTATATATTTATGTGCATCTTACCTAAAAATTACCGATTAAGAAAAAAGTTTTCAAGTAAGATGCAGAAAAGATTCAGTTTGAAATTGAGAAACCAAAAGATATGTAAGAACAGTGATACCAATAGTAATTCATAAGAGGAAATCTGCCGTTGTGGTAGATTATTTCAGCAGAAACAGGAGAGTTGTCAAATGAGAATGCCAGAAGAACATTGTGTTCTATATCCCATTTGTTTTCCGGTTTGTAAGCTCCTATCTGATACATGGTTTGTCCTTCTTGATTTAGCTTTAAATCATAGGCTAAAAGAAGAGTTCCTACATTTTTGAAATCATGTGAAAGCTCAATGCCAAGATTAACGGCAATGTCTTTGTATTTGTCAGAATAAGGATATTTTCTTTCTCCGTGTTCTGTCTCATAAATTCCTTCTGTGAAGCCATTATGGGTTTGCATTGAAGCTTTGCTGTCAGAAGTTGTTGCCGTTATTCCGTTAGGAATCAAAACCCATGGCCTTATGTTTTTCATACGCTTTGGAGGGAAATCTATTTCACTGTAAAGTTTAATCCATTTTAATGGTTTAACAGTTATTCCGGCTATCATACTGTCTTGCCTGACATATTGAGTCAACCGTGAAACAAAACCTGTTTGATATCTGCTATAGGTAAATCTATCTGCATATTTTCTGTTGAGTTCATCATTTCTCAACATGAATTCTTCTTCTATTTCATCTCCGTAGTGGCTTGAATAGTGATGAAAACCAAATCTTGCACTTAGGAAATCAGAATACTTAGCATTTGCACCCAAAAAATAAATACCGTCAAAACCAATACAGTCTGTTCCTCCGTTAGCATCAAAGATAAGGTTAATAGCTCCCTGAACTGCACCTTCTATCTGGAAATCTTTGTATTGGAATCTTAAAAGTCCGGCACCAAAACCGGTTTTTACCCTATATAATTCTTCAAGTCCTTCAGAAGCATCTCTGAAATCTGCCAATTCCATTACAAATTCTTCTGAACTTTCCTGTACTTCATCCCAATTTAGGTAATATTTTTCACGTCCTGCTTCATATTTAGTGCAAAGAAGAACTTGGTTTAATCCTTTTCCTTCTAAAAGATAAATGACCTGTCCTCTTGTATCAAAATTCCATGAATCTGCTTTGTAGGATTCATAAAGAGGATTAATACTTACAGGCTTAAAAGAAAAATCCGAGGCAAACAAACCTGTCAAAACAAATAGAATCAAGCAAAAGATTATTGTTCTCTTCATTTTTCTGCCTCCCAGATTACTTCTGCATTACATGATTGCTTCCAAAGATTGTCAAAATTTACATCTTTTTCTTTTGCCTGACACAATATTCTGTTTAATGAACTGCATCCTTCAAAAACGCAATATTCCATGGTTTTAACGGAATCCGGAATAAAGATTTCACTTAAAGCCGTACAATCTTTGAAGCAATTAACACCAATAGATTTGATTTCATCTGTAAGTTTTATGTTTTGTATTGGTGTGTTTTCAAAAGCACTGTTTTGAAGAGCAGTGATATTTTGAGGTAAATCTACAGATGTAACACTTGTACCTTTCAATAGTCCCCAAGAGATTGTAGTAAACCTTTCATTTTCAGGTAGATGAATCTCTGTGATTGGACAATAAGCAAAAGCTTCATAACCAATACCCGTGATGTTGTCATGCAATGTAATAACGGTAAGTTTTTTACAATTGTAAAATACACGTGAACCTAATACTGTTGTACTATTTGGAATTACTGCTTTTTGTAAGCTTTTACATTCTGAAAAAGCATTACTGTCTATTTGTTGAATCTTGTCAGATAAAGAAATACTCTTTAGGGATTTACAGCCGTAAAAAGCAAAAGAACCAATAGATTTAACATTCTCAGAGAAAGATATATTTTCCAAAGAAGAACAATCTCTGAATAAATCTGAGTCAATTTTAAGAATATTCTTTCCTATAATGACCGTCTTAAGGTTTGTGCAGCCCTTAAATGCACCGGCACCAAGAGAATAAACTGTATCCGGGATGACAATATCTGTGAGGGAAGTACAATTCTCAAATGCACCTGTTCCTATTGTTGAAATGCATTTTGGAATTGTGACATCTGTCAAACCGGTACAGCCGGAAAAACCACCATACGAAATGCCTTTAACTTGATTTTCTTTATTATTCAAAAATTCAGGAATAACTAAATTTGAAGAAATAGTGGATTTTGAGAAAGGTCTGACACGTATCAGACCTTCTTCTGAAATTCCAAAAAGGAGGTTCAGATACGAAAACTTATCAGCAATAATACTGGTAAACTCATTTTCTTTAACCTCTATTTCTCTTGATTGAGAAACAGCAAGTACGTCTCCGTTTGAATCAAGGCATTTAATTGTGTAAGTCCAAGTTCCCGGAGAAATACCATCCAGTGTCAGTGGCAAAGAAGAATGTACTTCCTTCTTTTCTTCTCCGTTAGTTGCTTGAAGAACATAACTGCCATAATTAGGATGCTCTGTAAGATTGGTACCGTCTCTTCCCGTAAGAGATTCAGGTTTTACAATTTCAACAATTCTGAATCCGGTCTTTGCAATATTGTCTTCATCATTGCAGCAAATTAACAGTCCTGCACTTAAAACCAATACTAACAGGAGAATTATTCTGTTTTTCATATCAGTGAATTCCAATTCCTACATAAAGTGTATTTGTGTGAATATAATAGAAGTTCAAAAGAGGTAATCTTCCATCATGGTAGATGAAGTTTATGCTCATTGTCTTTGAGTTTATGGCATTGTACAACTCAAAACTTGCACCTGCAGAATACTCAAATTCCCAAAGATTATCTTTTGCAAAAGAATTAGGCATATGCTTTGACATATAATCCTGATTTAGCTCTACGTCAAAACCGGCAGATACTCCAAACAAAGATGAGAATTTCATATTCCAGTCAAAACCGGCATTTAATCTTAAAGCCCTATACGGAATACCTTCTTTTAAGTCCTTTTCTACTTTTGCAGCAAGAGAACCTTCATTTTCTGCATGATCAGGAAGTGATTCTCCCCATGCAATTCTTTCTATATCATATTTGTTTCCAGATGGAGTATGAATATATGGTCTAATCCATGCATTCTTTCTTGGAATAGCCATTTTTACATAAGGCCTGAAGCCAAGAGGAAGATCATAAGCTGCTCCTATAAGCCACTCATTGTCTCTGACAAACTCTGTAGGTGCGTAGTAGACATATTCTTTTCCGTCTTTGTCTATATATGTTTTCTTGACTTCAACCTCTCCATTTGCTTTTTTTTCTGAAGTTTGAGAAAAAAGATTGGATTCCATTGCGTCAGATAAGTATTCATCTCCAAAATGTCCGGAAAGATGATGCAATCCAACACTTAGGGAAAGTTTATCTGCAATTTTAAATTCAGTACCAATAAGGTAAGAACCGTCTGTTCCGCAAATCTGATTGGAGCCATCCATGTTAAGAAGAGAATTCCAATAAGCTTTAAGGATTATCTGACCATCAATTTTAGGAAATTTTCCGTTGTCAAATGTAAAATGTGCTAAGCCAAGTTCTTCTGCAAGTTTTGCTTGAATGAACATATTGCTTTTGTGGTCTTCATTTGCAGAGACATCTATATAAACAATATCTTCAGGACTTGTCTTTTCTGCCATTGAGAGGCGCAGTTTGACGTCTGAATCTTTCTTAGGAAAGTAGATTACTCCAAGTTGACTCAAAAAAGCATATTGGTCAAAAGCCGATTCTTTAAAAAGTGATTGAGAGTTTAGCGTTTCAAATGACCAATCACCTGCAAAAAGACTCAATACAGAGGTTAAAACAATTATAAGAACAATTAATTTTTTCATGATTACTCCTTCTGAATACCATAAATATTATAAAAGGACGGCAATCAAAATGCAAAACAATAGAGGTATTCTACTTGCTTTGTTTAAGTGTGAGCTTTCCGTTGCTGACTGTTGCCAAATAGGTAATGGAATCTATAGATTCATTTTCCCAACTTCTTGCATAGTTAAAAACAATTACTGAACTTCCGTCATTTACAGGGGTGAAAACAAAATCCCATTGTCCGCCAACTCCCACCATTCCTGATTTTGTTGTTTTTGCTGTATACTTGCTGCTTTTTAAGGAGACAACTGAGCTGTCTTTAATTTCGCAAGACCATTGATAACCGGTTGTAGGGTTTCCGTTAAGAGTGACTGTAGATGTCTTGACAGTTGAACAAGATACTAAGACAAAGAGCATAATGATTATTGTAAAGACTGCTTTCTTCATATACTAAACCTACTTTCTTTTGCTTAAAACGGCAAATGAATGACAATTAACAGAGTTCAATAGACAGTATTAAAGTAGAAATAAGTGTCATCTTCATGGCTTTTATTCATGATTTTTGATAAAAGATTAAATGAAGGAATGTTTTCTTTAAAGCACTTTGCTTTTATTTCTGAAAAATCTGCATCATAAAGAGCCCAGTCAATGGCTTTTTTAATAGCTTCCAAAGCAAAACCCTTGTGTTGAAAAGAATTGAGTAATCTGCAACCCAATTCTACGGAACCTTTAAAATCTTCATTGTAAAATACAAGTTCCCCTATAAAAGAGTTTTGATACCTTATTGCGAAATTAATACATACATGGTTTTCAAAATCTTCTTTTGCAGTGTCTACAAAAAAGTTTTCTGTAAGCTCGCCTTTAAGATCTTCATGGTAATCATATCCCCAGTATTTGTTTAAACTTTCATCAAGGCAAAGCTTGTTGTAATCAGTAATATCATTTGCAGTTATGGAATCAAGAACAAGCCGTTCTGTTTTTAACATAGGAATGTCTTTTATGTTTTCTAAAAGGCTGTGAACAGAAATAACTTTTTTTGAAAGCATAAGACAAGGTTTATATTGAGTTTTGGAGGTTCTGAGCCCTTTGTCATAATTATCTTCTTCTCTGTTGACAAAAACCACATCCTGAGATGCAAACAAAGAAACAAAAGAGGAAAAAACAGCAGGATAAATACCGGAAAAAGAAGATAAAGCTTTTTCTATATGAATTATCATGGTGTTTCCTGTAATCTCTCCAATAGATACAGAAACAATTTTGCCTTCTACTTCCATGCAGCCTGCAAACATTCCGGGAACTTTCCACCAGTTTTTTGACATTGCTTCTGCAACTTCCAATTCTTCTTCTGTATCTTGGTTTTCTTTTTTTAAGTTTTCCTTGAATTCAGAAAAGAAAGCAGTCAAATCTTCTTGTGGCTTTACAGGTCTGAAAATGTGATTTGGATAAACCGAGTTAAATTTATTAATATGATTTCTCTGTCCTGAAAACTTTTTGCCTGAAAAAGTAATTACTTCATTGGCTTTGTAAATATAATCATCAAGACCTCGGCTTTTTGAAATATCAACATGAGGATATCTGTTGGCAAGTACAGTTATTCCGTCATCCGGAACGTCTGAAAACAAAGGTACTATGCAGTTTTCAGAGCAATATGAATCAATGAAATCTAAGGCTTTGTTTATATCTCCGTTTGGTCCGCAAACAGGATAGTCAAAATTTGTATGGTTGTTTGATTCATATTTAATAATGAGACATCCTGCTTGAATTGTGTATTCATAAGGATAGAACTTATTCCAAAAAACTTTAATTCCCGTACTGTATTCGCAGTTTTGGTAAGTACAATTTCTATAATATTGAGATAATAAGTCAGCGTCTTCTATTGATATTGATTTAAAACCTTTTTCTGTCATTTGTGTTGGTTCTTGTATTCTGACGGATTCATTCCGGTTATTTTTTCTTTGTAAAAACTGTTGAGTAGCTCAATGAATTTGTTTTTTAAAGTATCCAAATCTGAGAGAACAAAGCTGTTTTCTGATAAAACCCAATTTTTCATTCTATGGTTTAGCATACCCCTCTATTTAAAAAATAACAAACATTTCAAATTATAAATTTCTTGGAGTAAATAATATACTTACCGGTATTTCCAAAACCTCTACTATTTTAATCAGCAGCTTGCTGGAAGGATAGTTCCAACCGTTTTCAATATCTCCCAAATACTTAATATCGCATCCTATCAGCTCAGAAAAAACCTGTTGAGTATATCCGGCTTTTGCACGGTAATAAGCAATGTTTCCACCCACTAAAATCTTTATTGTATCTTTTTCACGCACAAAGATAGTGTCTAATTTATAAACAAATACTTGAACCGTGCCAAACACGGAGTTATAATGCCTATTACACATGATAATACGAGGAGTAAAAAATAAAGAGAAAGTTATCGGTAAATAAATGAAACCTTATAGTGATGACTTTAAAACTCAGGTAAGAAATTCTGTTCTCAATGAAGGAATGCCAATCAAACAAGCAGTCAGGCTGTTTAACATTGACAGAGATACTGTAAGAAGATGGATCCGAACTGTAGATAAAGCCCCACGACAAGAAAGCAGGGTTCCAAATGAAATAAAGAACGAAGCAATAAAGCGAGTATTTTCAGGAGAAAAACCAAATCAAATAGCCAAAGAATATGGGCTATCTTGTTCTTCTCTTATCAGGTGGGCAAGAGAGTATGAACTTAAATTTCTTAAAACTGAGATAGAAAACCTTAAAAAAAGAATAAGTGTTCTTGAGGGAGAAACCATACATGAAGAAATCTAAGAAAGTATGGTTTCTGCTTGTTTTACTCATTGCTATAGTCATCATACTTTTCTTAATAAGAGGCTGTAAGAAAGAAGATTCTCAAGTCATTACAACAACTCAAACTGAGATACAAACAACTCCCGTAGAAAT
>JAZLGI010000002.1:0-8990 GCA_045616225.1 Sphaerochaetaceae bacterium | reverse complement strand
ATGAAGATCGGTACTCCTGTTACAGGACAGATGGTAGCCGCTCTCAGAAGACTTGGTTTCAAGAAAGTATTTGATACAAACTATGCAGCAGACCTTACAATCATGGAAGAAGCTAACGAGCTTCTTGACAGAATCAAGAACAAGGGTGTTCTTCCTATGATTACATCATGTTCTCCAGGTTGGATTAACTATGCAGAGTATTACTATGGAGATCAGCTTGATCATCTTTCAAGTTGTAAGAGCCCTCATGAGATGCAGGGTGCTATCCTCAAGCATTATTATGCAGAAAAGATTGGTGTAGATCCAAAGGATATGTTTGTTGTCTCTATTATGCCTTGTACAGCAAAGAAGTATGAGAAAGATAGAGAACAGCTTGTTACAGAGGGTCTTAAAGACGTAGATGCAGTTCTTACAACAAGAGAACTCGGACGTCTCATCAAGAGAAGCGGTATTCAGTTCACAAAACTTCCTGATGAAGAATTTGACATGGACATTGTTGGAAACTACACAGGTGCAGCAGTTATCTTTGGAGTTACCGGCGGTGTTATGGAAGCAGCACTCAGAACAGCTTACTTTGCACTCACAGGAAAAGAGCATGAAGCTATTAAGTTTGAAGCAGTCCGCGGATTTGACGGTATCAAAGAAGCAACTCTCAACATTAACGGCATGGACATTTCTGTTGCTGTCGCAAGCGGCATGAAGAATGCAAAGGTTCTCATGGATCAGATTCGTGAAGGAAAGAGCAAGTACGCATTTATTGAAATCATGGGTTGTCCGGGCGGATGTGTAAACGGCGGTGGTCAGCCTTATGTTCGTGAGTGTTTCCTTCCAAACGAAGGTCTTGATATTCTTGACACTTATAAACAGAAGAGAGCTAATGCTCTTTATTCTGAAGATGAAAGACAGGTTATCAGACAGTCTCACAACAATCCTCAGATTAAAGAATTGTATGACAATTTCCTTGAGAATCCAAATTCACACAAGGCTCACGAATTGCTTCATACAAGCTATTCTGCAAAGGTTCCATTCAAGAATTGATTGCAAAAACAATTTAACAAAAATGGCTGTTTCTTTGGAAACAGCCATTTTTATTTGTTAATGAAAGAGCAACTAAGGTTGCCTTAGAATTAGAAAAACAAAATCTTCTGAAGATAGTTTCTAAGTGGCTTGATTATCCCAACTATTATTAAGAACATACCTACTGCAAAAGCACCGCCTGCAGAATACAAAGACCAGTTAAACATCTTTTGTCCAAAGCTTATATGTGCAAAAAATTCAATTAGGATTGTAAACAATCCGTAAGCAATTGTAGAACCTCCCAAAATAAAGCAATTTGCACCTTTTATATAATGTAGAAGAACAAATAATGCTGTTGATAACAGACAATGTACAGCCAATACAGGAAAAGCAAAAGAAAGAAACCAATGCCCGTTTGTAATATAACAAATATATAACGTATACCCCGCTGCTGCAGCATGGACTATTGCATTTAATATATATAGATGGAACTTCTTGAACCAAAGTGGCAATACTATTGCAATATAACCCAGTGCAATTCCAAGAAGACTAATACCTCCCCAATGCTCTCCAACACCAAGATTCATCCAAACAATAAGGAGAACAAGTACACCTACAATTGCCGGAAAAGTCAAGATTACAGCCATTTTTCTCCTTGCATCTAAGATTTGAGGTACTCTCTCTGGATATGAATGACTCATGTCTACATCCCCATTGGGATTCCAAACAGGGGTTCCGCAGAGAGGGCAGTCTTTAATTCCTTCTTTTAAACTAACACCACATTTAACACAATACATATTCAGTCCTCATTACTTTCTATCTCTACAGGTATTCCAAATTCAACCAGTTTTGAGAAAAACAACCTTTCAAGTTCAGACTCTTTTATTTCTCTTATAACATTTATTCTTGTTGTTCCGTTAAAGCTTACTACAGAACAATTATTAGGATAACTTTTCTGAGCACCTATGATAAAATCTATTCTATCTACAAAACAGGAAAGACTCTCAGGCAAAGTTTCCATACCAAGATTTGAAACATTAATAGAACCGCCCTTCTCTCCCCTATATGAATAAACAAATCTCATAACAATGTTTTTCATAAACAAAGGTACTAATCTCAGAAAGATATTCTTTTGAGGAAGAGTATTTTCTGCAATCATTCCGGACATAAACTGTGTCGTAGCCTTTGTTTTAAGCTGATGTTTTATTACAGAGCAAAGATTATCAATAGTATAATCTCCCAATCTTGGATCTACTCCAATATTCAAGGCCAAAGCAAAGTTTCTGAGAGTCTTACTTCCGTACAATTTTCTTAAATTAACAGGAACCGTTATCTTTACACTCTTTTGCTTTTTTACAGAAACTGTTGCATCCTGCAACTTAATCAAAGCCCACAGCATAACAGCACTTATAAAACAAGTTACAGAGCAATTAAAACCATGAGCAACTTCAACCAGCTTTTCTGTAGGCATACTTCCTGTAATCAAAGTCTTTCTCCCGGAAGAAAAAAGAGAACCTTTTGTTTTAAAAGCCAACGGATCTCTTTCTCTTGAAGCATATTCAGAAGCATATTTAAAAAAACTGTCTTCTAATTCTTCTGAATTTGGTTCTGCAGAAAGGTTCTTGAAAACTTCATCATTATCACATGTAATTCCATGTTTTAAAAACAAATAACGTCTTATAAGGTTCTTAAGAAAAAGAATTCCACCGTTTCCATCTGTAATAGAATGAAAACATTCCACAGCAATTCTTTTTTTATAAAAAAGAACTCTCATGCAATTCTTCTTAAGTTCTTTTCTGGACAAATATACCAATGGAAAGGCATAATCTTCTGACACTTTTGGAATGTTTCTTGATTCTTCCAGTCTGAACCAAAAGAAGCCACTTGAGAGTTTAACATAAAAACTTGGAAATCTTTCTTTTAAATCAAAAACAGCCTGTTGAAGAACAGAAGAGTCTATATCTTCTTTTAATTCTGCAGAAACTCTAAATGCATTTGACCATTTTCTGCTCATTGTAGCAGGAAAAATCAAGGCAGCTGTATCAAGCTTAAACCATTTTTTTTGCATTTTTACTTTCTTTTATTTTTTGTTTATATTGCCTTCTTGTAAGAACAGGAGGTGGAAGCTCCGGTACTTTTTCCAGCTCTTCAGGATTTTCAAGAAGATGCTTAAAATACCCTATACTTTTTACAAAATAAAAACCGGAAGTTATTCTTTCATCTACAGTAAGACCAACTTTCACAACATCTTTAGAAGAAATTATGTTACCTTCATCATCAAATTCACGTCTTCTTTCCATGCTTCCTAAGGTTACGAAAACACTTGTAGTTCCCCATTCATAAAGATGATGATGAGGACTGGAACCGGTAATTCCAATAGAACCCAGATTTGAAACAAAGACAGAAGTATGAAGACCGTCTGCTTCTCTTAAAAATGAAGGAGCTTTTCCTTTTTTGTCCAATAATCCTAGAACCCTTACTGCAAAAGCAATAAGCCATGAAGGAAAATGCATGAAAAGACCAATCATATGATCTGTATAGGTTGCATTTTCACTTGTATGCTTTGCAGACTCAACATAAGAATCAATGACTCTTACATAATCATCCAAAACCATATCAGGCTTAAAAACCAGAGGATTGCTGGTCTCAGGAGATTCATCTGAAAAACTCTCCTTTACTACAAAGTTCATGGAAAGTTCATTTCTCTGCCAATAATGATAACGTTCAATAAATCTGTTAAGCTCCGGTCTCATGGCAAAAGTTCTCATAAGAGCAGCACAGAAAACATAGAAAAACTTTAATCTTATTTCAGGATATTTAGAATTATATCTTTTGATATACTCAACTGTTTTTGTAACATCTATTTCCAAAGAATGAAAAACCAACGCATCACAACGTCTTCTCATCATGTACGGAAAAATCTTGTTATAAACAGGAATATCGTATACAAGCTTTGCATCATTTCTTTTCATATCTAAAATCTACCATCAAAAATATAATACTTTTAATAAAATTGGAAAAGAAGAGTATATCTCATAAAATCAATCCCAAAATATCATCAAACAATCTTTACTTTTCCCTTGGTTGCCCTAAATACAATGATAAGGGAAATGACAGTTGTAAGTGTTAGAATTGTTGACAGTGCAGCTGCAGTACCATCACTCATTCTCACAACTTCCTGATAAATGGCAACTGCAATTGTTGATGTCTTTCCTGTGTAAAGCATAATAGAACTTGAAAGCTCATTTATACATGTAATCCAGCTTAATACAGCACCTGACATGACTCCGGGAAGCATCATTCTTGCAGTAACTGTAAAGAAAGTCTTCAAAGGAGGTACTCCCAAATTAATTGAAGCTTCTTCTACAAAAGGATCCATTTGATAGAGGAAAGCTGTTCCGCTTCTTACTGTGTAAGGAATCTTTCTGACAACATATGAAATAATCATGATGGCAGAAGTTCCAACCAATACTATAGGTTTCTTATTAAATGCAATAATAAGTCCTATACCTAGAACAGAACCCGGAATTACATACGGGAACATAATCAAAAGGTCTATAAGATTTGCTACTTTTCCTCTCTTTCTCACGAGAATATACGCTACAAAAATACCAACTATTATAATGAATACAATTGCAATTAAAGAGAATACGTATGTGTTTCTTATATTAGTATAAAGTCTCTTCAGAATTGTCTGATAATTGCTGAAATTTATTCCCTTAACAACTCCTGAGAAACTTCTTTGGACAAATGACTGGCAAATAACAACAATCTGCGGCAACGAAGCCAAGAACACTATTATATATATAGGAAGAGAAGCTAAAAGTCTCTTTGAACCCTTAAGCTCAATCTCTACCGGAGGTCTCAAAGAACTCATCTGATAATTTCTCTTATCAATAACAAGTTTCTGGAAAGTAAGGACTACTAAAGAACAGATTACAATTATTACAGACAATGCAGATGCCATAAACGGGTCTGTAGCACTTTCTGACATATACTCATTATAAACAAGTACCGGAAGTACAACATAACCTTCTCCCAAAAGCATTGGAGTTCCAAAGTCTGCAAGACAAGTCATAAAGACCATAACACATCCGGCAAGTATTGAAGGAAGTATGACAGGCAAAGTAACAGTCCAGATTCTCTTAAGTTTATTCATTCCAAGATTCTCGGAAGCTTCTTCCAATGAACTGTCTATAGAATTCATTGCACCTGAAGTATACAGATAAATATACGGGAAAAGATGTAATGTAAAGACAAAGATTATTCCGCCTCTACCATAAATTGTAGGTGCAGTTAAACCTATAAGCTTAAAAAGTTTTGTTGCCAAACCGTTTCTTCCCAAAAGAATAATCCAGGAATAAGCTCCTATAAACGGAGGACTCATAAGGGACATAATTGTCATAATATGAAGCCCTTTCTTTCCCAAAATATTATATCTGGTCATAAGGTATGCAACAGGCACACCAATTATTGTCGTTGTCAACACCGTAGCAAGACAGACAAAAAGAGACCTCAACAAAGACTTGTAATAATAAGGTTTTGAGAAGAATCTCTTAAAATTATAAAGAGTAAGACCTTCTACTTTTGTAGAGAAGACACTTTTTGTAATGATTGTATAGAAAGGATAGACAATAAACAAACACATGGAAGCAATGACAATAATTTTCACTGCAGTCCAGAAGTCCATCCTTGGTTTTTCCAAAGTTTTGGCCTTCATTTGCTTATAACCTCCTCTGTTTGAGCATCAAAAAGACTTACCCTTAGAGGATCAAAGCTAATGCAAACCTCTTTACCGTTTTCGTAAACTTCTGAATGATCCTTTGTATACTCATTAATTGTAAGGTTTTGTCCGTCATTTAATTGAACCTCATATTCAACAAAGTCTCCTAGAAATGTTGAGAACAATATTTTTCCAGGCATTCCCTTATCAGAGAAGAACAGCTGTTCAGGTCTAGCAGAAAGAACTGCTTTTCCTTCATATTTTTTTGAGAGAGGAATCTCTATATCAAGTTCTCCCTTAATGGTTACTTTTCCGTCTTTTTTAACTTCACAATCAAGGAAATTACTTACACCAATGAATCCTGCTACAAACGGGTTCTGAGGCTTTGCATAGATTTCCTGAGGAGTTCCAATCTGCATTATCACTCCGTCCTTCATAACGGCAATTCTATCTGAAATTGCAAGTGCTTCTTCCTGGTCATGTGTGACATAGATTGTAGTGATTCCAAGTCTCTTCTGAAGCTTCTTAATTACAGAACGCATCTGAACTCTAAGTTTTGCATCAAGGTTGGACAACGGTTCATCCATGAGAAGAACACCAGGTTCAATGACAAATGCTCTTGCCAAAGCTACTCTCTGCTGTTGACCTCCAGAAAGTTCATTTGGCTTTCTCTCTGAAAGATGTGCAATTTGAACAAGTTCAAGTGCATCATTAACCTTTTTCTCTATTGTTTCTTTGTCTACCTTTCTGGCTTTAAGACCATAAGCAACATTATCTTTTACATTAAGATGTGGGAAAATTGCATAGTTTTGGTAAACCATACCAATATCTCTTTTGTATGCAGGAACATTATTAATAAGCTTATCGCCAAAATAAAACTCTCCGCCTTCTATAGAGTTAAAACCTGCAATCATTCTTAAAAGTGTAGTTTTTCCACACCCAGAAGGTCCTAAAAGAGTAAAAAACTCTCCTTCTTTAATATCAAGAGAAACTCCTTTTAAAGCTACAAAGTCTCCATATTTTTTTACAGCATCTTTTATCAAAACCTGATTGCTCATGCACAATCCTCCTGATTAATTATTATGATGCATAAAAACAATAAAAAAAAGGGGTCTTTTTTCAAGACCCCTCTAAAACAAACAAAAAAGTTATTTGCTTTCAACTGTAAGATCGTTCCATTTCTCAACAATAGCTGTCTTATTGTTTGCAGCATATGCAAAGTCATAGTTTCCAAGATCAAGAGTAGAAAGTTCGCAAAGTCCTTCCGGCTTAAGGTCGCTTCTGACAGGGCGGCGTTTCCAGTTGGAATTCTGGTCTTTCTGACAATCAAGAGATGTTACAAAGTCAATGAAAAGCTTTGCATTATCCGGGTTTGGACAATTCTTAATAAGAGCTACACCATCTGGTACAGCAGAATTCTTCTTTGGATAGACATAACCAATATCCGGATTGTCATTGTAAAGAACTGCAGATTTTTCAATTGTAACACCAACTGCATATTCACCGCTTGCTACAAGCTTGTGGCAGTTTCCTGAAGAAGAAAGAATCTTTCCATCCAAGTTGGCAATGAATTTCTCTACAAGTTTCCAACCTTCATCCAATGACTTCTGGCTGAAAAGCATTGTACAAAGCTGTGTGTAAGCAGAACCAGACTTTGCAGGTGAACAGTAAGCAATCTTGCCCTTGAGTTTTGGATCACAAAGTCCTTCCCATGTTGTAGGAACATCTTTCTCATTAATGAGCTTCTTGTTGTAGATGAAAACCATTGGAAGCGGAGATTCTCCAATCCACTTGTCATCTGCATCTTTGTATGCGTCTGCAATTACAGAATCATTTGCACATACATATTTATCAAAGTAGTCTACATAAGCTGCAAGAGTATCTGCTCCACCGCCCCAGAATACATCACCCTGTGGGTTTGCAGATTCTGCAACAACTCTCTGAGCAAGCTCACCTGTTCCGGCGGCTACTACTTCGACTGTGATATCTGGATAAGCTGCCTCAAAAAGAGCAACACCGGCTGCAAGAGGATCTGCATCATGCGGTGAGTATACTACAACTGTTCCTGAGTGTTTTGATTCTTTAGCTGCTTCCTGAGCTCCGCTTGCAAATGCAAAAAAAGCAACAGCAAGGACTAAAAGAACTGTTAAAAGTTTCTTCATAAATATCCCTCCTATTAGGATTCTAGGAAGAATTTTAAAGCTTGTTACTCTTCATTGCAACCAATTTTTAATCTCGCGCGTAATAATACGTAAGTAAAAGATTTATAATGTGACAAAGCTGCGACAAAACTTGAAAAAAAATAATTATTTTGAAAACTTTTTTAAGCTGACTGTTTTTTACAGTTCACAAAGCCAGGAAACGGCAGAAATATCAGAGATACCTGCATCTTTGAGGATAGAAGCTACCGCATATACAGTCTCTTTTGTGGTTACTATGTCATCAACTATGATTACTTTATGAGTCTTAAGCAAATACAAATCTTTCTCTTTAAGTTTTGGGTTTAATTCATATTTTCTTAAAGCAAATTCTGCTCGCTCATCTTTTGTAAGATTTTTCTGTTGAATTCCGGAATGAGAGATATTAACAACGGCATTGACACTTATTCTGTCAATATGTTTTACAACCTCCCTCATCTGATCCCAGCCTCTCTTTTTTAAACTTACGGAACTGCACGGAACAGGAACAAGAACTGCAGTTTTCTGAGAATCTAGTATTGAAAGACCTTTTTCAAAAAAAGAAGAAACCAATCTTGCCAAACTTTTGTCATTCAAAAATTTGAATTTTTCCAAAATAGCTTTTGAATAAGTTCCGCTATAATCACTTAAACTGTAAATAGGGATACTCCACTGTCTATTACAATTAGAACATTTGTATTGCGGACCCATTTTGGGATAATGACATATTTCACATCTTGACAGAAAGCTGTTGAATTCTTCCCTTTTGAGTTTTTCATCACACAATTTGCAGATTGTCATATGTGAGGAAATAACAGAACCGCAAATCTTACAATGAGAATAAAACATTTATCCCGAAATTTCCTTAAGCTGAGAAAGAAGTATCATAGCCTGCATTGGAGTTGTTTCTTCTATATTTATATTATGCAGCTTTTCCAGTAGCTCTGCGGCCTTGGAATCTGACTCCGGAGCAATATCAAAGCTGTCATCAGAAGTAAACAAACTGGCTTGTGACATAGAATAATCTTCAAAATGCCTTGTTTGAAACGTCTTTGCCTGTTTTATTACATAAG
>JAZLGI010000001.1:0-28467 GCA_045616225.1 Sphaerochaetaceae bacterium | reverse complement strand
TGCCCTTATTGACCTTTTCTCCCTCTTTGCCCTTGGTGGATTGTCTGTAAGTGTGTTGATTTCTTGGAAAACTGTATTGTTGCCGTGTAGACAAACAAAAAGAGTGCCGCAGAATTTTAATTCTGCAACACTCCCTTTTTTTTTGCCATAGGATTCGAATCTGAGCGGTAAGAGAACAGTCCGGTGGACTGTTTGAAGCGAAGGCGGCCTGGAATGCGGACAACCGGGAGCATGAAAGGCGAATCCGTCATACGAAGGAATCATTGAAGAGAAATGCATTCTTCAAAAGACTTAGTTTTCCCAGGCAAAACCAGGCAAAAACTCATTCCAGTTCAAAAGTTCCGGTATATAACTGCCAGTAAGTTCCTTTTTTATCAAGAAGAGTCTGATGATCTCCTCTTTCAATAATTTGGCCATGATCAAGGACTATAATTGCTTTACTGTTTCTTACTGTTGAAAGCCTGTGAGCAATTACAAAAACCGTTCTACCTTGCATAAGGTTGTCCATACCTTGTTGAACCAAAGCTTCTGTTCTTGTGTCAATTGAACTTGTTGCTTCATCAAGAATCATTACAGGAGGATTTGCTACAGCTGCCCTTGCAATGGAAATAAGCTGACGTTGCCCTTGAGAAAGGTTGGAACCGTTTCCTGTAATCACAGTATTATAGCCGTTTGGAAGACGTGTAATGAAGCTGTCTGCATTTGCCAGCTTAGCTGCTTGAATACACTCTTCATCAGTAGCCTTGAGATTTCCGTATCTTATATTTTCCAGTACAGTGCCTGAGAATAAGTTTACATCTTGCAGAACAATTCCAAGAGATTTTCTCAAATCCTGCTTTCTTATCTTATTAATGTTAATTCCGTCATAACGGATTTTTCCTTCCGGTATATCGTAGAAACGGTTGATAAGATTGGTGATTGTGGTCTTGCCGGCTCCTGTAGCACCTACAAAAGCAATCTTTTGTCCAGGTTTTGCGTACAAAGATACATCATGAAGAACCTGTTTTCCAGGTTCATACCCAAAATCAACATGTTCAAGAACAACATCACCTTTGAGAAGAGTATAGGTTGTCTCACCTGTTTCTTTATGAGGATGCTTCCATGCCCAAGCTCCGGTAGGATTCTCTGACTCAGAAATACTACCATCTTCATTTACAACAGCATTTACAAGTGTGACATAGCCATCATCATGTTCACTTTCCTGTTCTAGCATATCAAATACTCTTGAGGCTCCGGCAAGACCCATGGTAATTGTGCCTATTTGCTGGGAAATTCCGCTGATTGTATGGGAAGAAGAACGTGCCATTGTAAGAAATGAGACAATAATTCCAATAGACATTGTGGAAAAACCGCTGAGACTTAAATTGGTTACTCCCATGTGAACCATAAGAGTTCCGCAAATTGCTATAAAGACATACTGCAGGTTTCCCAGGTTTCCGTTTATAGGACCAATTACATTGCTGTGACGGTTTGCGCTGTTACTGTCTTTGAATAATTGTTCATTGAGTTTATTAAAATCTTCTTTAGACTTATCCTGCAGACAGAAAACTTTTATCACTCGCTGACCTTCCATCATTTCTTCTACAAAACCCTCTGCGTTTGCCAGGGATTTTTGCTGAGCAACCATGAAACTTCCGGCTTGGGAACCGATTTTCTTGGTAATACTCATGGTAATAAAGAGGAAAAATACAACAACACAGGTTAGCCAGACACTAAAAGACAGCATCATGGATAAAGTGGTTACTACAGAAATGAGACTTGAAATCAGTTGAGGGAAAGCCCTTCCGATTAATTCTCTGATAGCATCTGTATCATTGGTGTAAGTAGACATTATGTCGCCACGTTGATTTGTATCAAAATACTTGATTGGCAAAGTTTGCATCTTGTCAAACATATCATTACGCATATTTCTCAAAGAGCCTTGGGTAACTTCTGCCATAGTTGCATTCTGAAAATACGAACAGAAAATACCAACAACGTAAACACCGCACATGAGGATTATCATTGAGATTAGTTTTTGCCAAACAGAATCAAGCCCACCGGCAATGCCCGGAACAATGACATCATCTATGACTCTTCTTAAGGTAATAGTAGAAAAGACCGAAGCTACTGCATTGAGTACAATGCAGAGCAAAACAAACAAGAGCTTTCCCTTGTAGGTTTTCATGACATACTTGAAAAGTTTTCCCAAAGTACCTTTCTTATACTTCACTTTTGGCACAAAGCGTCTTGGTCCCGGCATATCAGTTTTCCTCCTTTGTGCTGTTTTGAGAATCATAAACTTCTCTGTAAATACCATTTGCTTGCATCAGCTTTTCATGATTGCCATATTCAACAATTTCGCCGTTGTCCATAACAACAATCAAATCTGAGTCTTGAACAGAAGAAATTCTTTGGGCAATGATGAGCTTAGTAGTATCTGCCAACTCGTTTTTGAGGGCTTTTCTTATCATTGCATCTGTTTTGGTGTCTACTGCACTTGTTGAGTCATCAAGAATGAGAATCCTGGGATGCTTAATCAAAGCCCTGGCAATACACAGTCTTTGTTTCTGACCTCCGGAAACATTGGTGCCTCCGCGTTCTATTTTGTAATCGTATCCGTCTTTAAGATTTTTGATAAACTCATCTGCTTGAGCTAACTCACAAACATGTTTTATTTCTTCGTCTGTCGCATCTTGTTTTCCAAATCTGATGTTTTCTTTAATAGTTCCGGAGAAGAGGACATTTTTCTGAAGAACTACGGATACCTGATTTCTGAGACTGTTTAAGTCATAATCTCTTACATCTGTACCACCTACCTTAACGCTGCCTTCCGTGACATCATAGAGACGTGAAATAAGCTGAATTAAAGTAGTTTTTGAAGAGCCTGTACCGCCTATTATTCCAACAGTCTGTCCTGATTTAATGTGAAGATTAATATTATGCAGAGCATCTTTTCCGCTCTGCCCATGGTATCTGAAAGAAACATTGTCAAAATCAATATCTCCGGACTTAACTGTTTTTATTCCGTTTTCAGGAGATTTTAACGTGCTTTCATAATTAAGGACTTCTACTATACGTTTTGCACTCTCAACAGACAAAACGCACATTACAAAAATCATTGAAAGCATCATCATTGACATAAGAATTTGTGTTCCGTATGTAATAAGGGAACTAAGTTCTCCGGTAGTAAGTGCCGTGGATTTTGTGGTAATGATTGTTTTGGCTCCAAAGAAACTTATGAGAAGCATACATGTATAGATGCACAACATCATTACAGGACTGTTTAACGCAATGAGTTTTTCTGCAAAGGTAAAATCATTTTTGACTTCTTCAGAAGCCTTATTGAATTTTTCTTTCTCAAAATCTTCACGAACAAAAGATTTTACGACTCTTATGCCGGCAATGTTCTCCTGGACGGAGTTGTTCAAAGCATCATACTTTCTGAATATTCTCTTAAATACGCCAAAGGCTTTTGAAATGATAAGACCAAGCAAAAGTCCTAAAATAGGGATAATTGCCAGGAAAATTACGGAAAGTTTTCTATTTATGGAGAAACTCATTATCACGCTGAACAAAAGCATTAACGGAGACCTGATTGCAATTCTTATTATCATCTGATATGCATGCTGGACATTTGTTACATCTGTAGTAAGTCTTGTGATGAGACTTGATGTTGAGAAATTATCAATATCTTCAAATGCAAAATCCTGTACTCTGTAGTAAAGATCATGCCTGAGATTTTTTGCGAATCCACAAGATGCTTTTGCAGAATTTGTAGCAGACAAAACTCCTGCACAAAGAGATAAAACAGCAAGACCAATCAAAAGTATTGAATACTTTAAAATTGGTTCCATAGTAGGAGAGGTCATACTGTCAATTAACTTGGCCATTACAAGCGGAATGATACATTCCAAAGCAACTTCACATGAAATGAAAATAGGGGACAAAACAGAAGGAGTTTTGTATTCCCTTACACTTTTTAACAATGTTTTGAGCATTAACAAAAAATAATCATAAACCAATTAAAAATCAACATGATTAAACAACGGTTGATTTTTATGATACAATAAAATCGGAGGCTGATATGTCCAGAATAAAATCTGCTTGGGAAATTGCTCTCGAGAAAACTGCGGATATACAAATAGATGAAAAGCGTTACAGAGAAGAAACCGTTACAAAAAACGGAATGGCTTTGGCTGGGGAATTCTTGAATAACCCAGAAAAAACAATTGAGGAGTTAAAAGAAAAATGTGAATCTTTTTCCAAGGAAGACTTTTCATTTGTAAAAAAGGGCTTGAAACAGGTCGTGTTAGCCAATCTTACACTTCCGACTGATGATTCTTACGAGTTCAGGTTTTCAAGAATTGCCCAAATATCTATTTTGTTGAACCCTCAAACAGAAGTGATAATGAGCCAAATAAGCTCCTTTTTCAAGCAATACCTTCAAGCTCGTGAAGAATTTGTAAAAAGAATGAGAGAACAGATTAACCAGATGATGAAAGATAATCCGGAAGCTCCAAGCAGCCAGTATGCAACTCTTATAGAGCAGAATCTTAAGAAGATGCAGGATCAGTATTCGCAAGCTTTGGAATCAAGTATCAGAAACCTTGAGGAGGTCTTGTAATGCGTCCTTACTATTATGAAGAACCTTACTGCAGGAAAATTACCTGTACAGTAAAAGAAGTAAGACATACGGAAAAGACTACGGAAGTCCTATTTGATAAGACTATTTTCTATCCTGAATGCGGAGGTCAACCCGGGGATTGCGGTACGTTTGGAGAATACAAAATTCTTGATACCAGAAAAGCAGAAAACGGAGACAGTATTCACATATTTGAAAAAGACTGCAAGGTTAAAGAAGGGGACACTCAAGAGCTGATATTGGACTGGGATTATCGTTACAAATACATGGTAATGCATGCTTGCCAGCATTTGATAAGCGGGCTTCTTTTTTCAGAATTTTCAATAGGAACTGTGGCTGTCCATTTGGGTGAAGATTATCTCACAGTAGAAACCGATAAAAGCAAAATTGATGAAGAAACCCTGGATAAATTAATAGAAATTGTAAATTTAAAGATTTCTGAGAATCATAAAATTGTTTATCATGAGCTAAGTCACAGTGATGCAGAAAAGCTTGGATTAAGGCGTTCAATAAAAGTTGACGGAGATGTGAGAATTGTGGAAATTCAAGATGTTGATAAGATTGCCTGCGGAGGTGTTCATGTAGCTTCAACATCTGAAATAAAACTTGTGTATTGTTATTCACAGGAACTAATCAGAGGACACGTGAGATTGTTCTTCAGATGCGGTCAAGATGCAATCAATCATTTGACTTCTGATTCCAAGACTCTGGGAAGAATTGCCTGTTTATTGACTTGCAGTACAAAAGAGATAGAAGGAAAACTTTCTTCTATTCTCGCAGATTTTTCACAGCTTAAATTAAGACTTAAAAATGCCGAGAAAATTCTGGTCGTTTCAGAATTGGATAAAAACTTAGTTGACGGTGTTGGTGCTTTCTCCACAGATATTGAACTTTCTGCTTTCTCAGATGTAATTGACAATTATTCAGACCTTTGCTTTTGCATAGTGAAAGATAACAAATGGATTATTGCCGTTAAAGGAAAATTTGAGAAACTTGATTTTAATACAATAAGAAAAACCGTTCTTCCAATCATTGATGCCAAAGGAGGCGGAAGAAACCCGTTGTTCCAGGGAATAGGGCAGAATATGAGTAGTAAAGAAGAATTTTTTAAAGCTTTCCTTGAATTAGTCAAACAGCTTTGAAATCTGAAAAATGCAGTCTTTTACCTGGGGAATAGCCTCTTTTTCCAATTCTTTGGCAAATGGAACAGGACTGTTTTGGCCGCCTATCTGCAGTATTGGTTTTTTAAGGCTTGAGAAGGTTTCTTCGTCTGTTGCCAAGAGACTTGTAACCTGAGAAGCAACCCCACCAAAAGAAGCAGGATCCTGTATTATCACAGCTCTTCCCGTTTTTCTGACTTCTGAGAGAATTGTTTTTTCATCTATCGGTTTTAAGGAGCGCATGTCTATAACCGTAGCAGATATTCCTTGTTCTTCAAGTTTTTTTGCTGTCTCTGTTGCTGTTAAGACTGCATGGGAATATGCAATAATCGTAAGGTCTTTTCCTTCTCTTAAAATCTTTGCTTTTCCTATTTCGGTTTTTTGAGGAATTACTTCTCCTTCAGTAGAATACAAAAGTTTGTGTTCAAAGAATAGAACCGGGTTGTTATCTCTTATGGAAGCACAAAGAAGATTATAAGCGTCTGAAGGATTGGAAGGAGCTACAACTTTTAATCCGTTTGTATTCAGAAACAGAGCTTCAGGGCTTTGTGTATGTTGGGCTCCGTGTCCGGTTCCGCTTCCTTCCGGTAAACGTACAGTTATGGGACAACAGAACTGACCACCGCTCATAAAATGCGTTTTTGCTGCATGATTGACAATGGGATCAAAAATTAATGTAAAGAAATCTGCATACATTATCTCAATTACAGGTCTTAATCCTGTCATTGCAGCGCCTACTGCCATTCCGGTAAATCCTTCTTCGGAAACAGGAGTGTCAATAATTTGATTAGGATGTTTCTTGTAAAGGTTTTCAGTTACCTTAAAGCAACCGCCGTAGACTCCCACATCTTCTCCAAGAAGAACAACATTGGAATCTTCTGTCATCATGTCGTCCATTGCTTTTCTTATAGCTTCTCTGAAAGTCATTTCCGTTCCTCCATTGATGCATATACAAGACTTAGCATGGTATCTTTTGAGATTGTATTCTTGCTGTCAGCTAAGGCTTTTGTTGCAGCATTTTCAATTTCCCTGCGACAGATTTCTTCTATTTGCTCAATTTCTTCTTTTGTAAATAAATTTTCAGTTATTAATTTTCTTTCAAATAATGTTATCGGGTCCCTGTTTAACCAAGAATTTTCTTCTTCCTGTGTTCTGTATAGTCTTCTGTCGCTTTTTGAATGTCCTTTAAATCTATATGTAAGACATTCAAGGAAATAAGGGCCATTCCCTTCTTTAATATATAAAAGGGCTTTTTCAACAGCATTTGTCACTGCTTCTACATCATTTCCATCTACAGTAGCACCTTCCATGCTGTATGCTTTTGCTCTTGAAGAAAGACAATCTGTACTTATCATCACATCTGAAGATGCACTCATTCCGTAATGATTGTTCTCACAAAGAAAAAGAACCGGAAGTTTCCAGATAGAAGCAATGTTCATAGATTCATGGATACTGCCTCTGCTCGTTGCTCCGTCTCCAAAAATGGCAACGCTTACATTCTTTACAGGAACTTTTGGTTTTAACTTTGGGTTTGAATCACTTGAAACTGCAAAACCTGTATTTCCATGGGCCTTTGCTTTAATAGAGAATGCAATTCCTGTAGCCAAAGGGACTCCGCTTCCTACAACTGCAGAAGAACCAAGGTTGCAGTGTTCAGAATCAGGCATGTGCATACTACCGCCAAGACCTTTAGCTAAACCGTAAACACTTCCGAACATTTCACTGAACATTTTATATGGGTCAGAACCTTTACAAATTGTAAAGCCGTGGCATCTGTGAGTAGGAACAATCCAATCATTTTCATCTAAAGAAATGCACAGCCCCGCCTGAACGGCTTCCTGTCCGTTTGCAAGGTGTGTAGTTCCGTGAATAAGCCCGCTTTTGAAGAGTTCTTCTGTTTTCTCTTCAAAAAAGCGGGATTTTAGCATTAAATTCAGTGCCTTTGCACTTTTTTGTTTGTTCATTACAGCAAACAGTCCAAATCTATTTCACATGCAATAGCCGGCATAGAGCATCCCCAGCTTTCCAACACTGCCGGATGAATTTCTCCAAAGATTCCAACTTTCTTACCATTCACAATTATTTCTGCACATCTTCCTGAAATAAATCTCTGATCTTCTTCAGGAGCTTGGAGTGTGTATTCTTTTTTAAGGAAGTACATGAGAGTATTAACGAAACTGTTGGCTTCATTAAAACCTACACTGTTATCAGCAGAAAGGAAGCCAAGGTGGTTTCTGGTTATTGTGCCGCTGTTATCAGAAGGTTCAAGGTAAGCAACTTTTCCGCATTCAAAAATGTTATGAGGATAAACTGCATGTCCGCTCACCCCTTCACTCTCAAGAAGTGAAGGAAGAATAGAAGGTCTTACTGCTTCAAAATTTTCACTCATAGGGTTTGCAATCATGATAACTTTGTCGCCTGAGATATGCATGTTATCTACATATTCCCTTCTGCTGCCCAGGTAATTATACATCATTTCCTGAAAACCCATTCCAACCATAAGGTCTTTTACTTTTCTTGAAAGCTCTTCTGCCGGAGACAATCTTCCAATTGTAAAGTCTTTTGGAATTGTTGGTTCAAAGTTGTTAAGGCCATAGCCAATCATAACATCTTCTACTACATCTACAGGATGAAGAAAATCATTTCTGTATTCAGGACAGGTGATGAAAATTCTGTCACCTTCACTTACGCTGTAATCTCCCATTCTCATAAGAGCCTGTTTTGCCTGGTCAATTGTAATGTTTTCTCCAAGAACATGGTGGATATCTTCAAGTGTACAAGAAGCAGGCTGCTGGAAATAATAAGGTACTGTTATTTCTTTTCCAAATTCTGTCTCCTTTGGGAATACAACCTTAACAGGTTTGATTCTGAAACCTAAATCTGCCATATCGCAGGCCATGATAGAAGCACAGAGAAGAAGATCTTTGAGAATTGGACCTGACATCTCAATGAAAAGAGATGAATCTCCAACCTCAACTGCACCAACTCTTGCACTGTTAATTACAGGAGGCATACTTAAAGGCTCTCCGTTGTCATCAAAAAGGAAAGGGTAAACAGGTTTGTCTTTGATTATGTATCCGTATTCTTGTCCCTTTGGGTGTTTTTCAAGAATCTGTCTTAAGGTAAGATCCTCTTCCATATGCAGAGGAATAAAATGAGTCTTATCCGGATCTGCACCGTCATAGTGAACAGGGTATTTGATAAGTTCGTCACGATAAATACCCATGGCAATAGTTTTTCTCTTTCTTCCAAAGTTAAAGCAAAGTTTTTCCTGACTCTGAATAAGAGTTAAGAGAATGTCATCATCAACTGTCTTGCCGTCTGCTGCAAATGCAACGGAGAATTCTCTGACCTCTTTTGCTTTTGAACCAACAATGAGCTGTCTTCCTTCGCTGTCTGCTGTGTAATCTTTTGAAGAGAAGAAGCCATATTCACGAGGTGCCGGATTATCGTAGTTCTTGAGAAGTCTTGTCAATCCCATTGCAGACCATAAGTCCGGTCTGTTTGTGTCGTTAAGCTCAATCTTAAAAACATGATTTTCCTTATCATGTTCATCAAGTTCTGCCTTTGCTCTAGGGAATATTTCTTCAAGTTCTGCATCTGTATATTCACGTCCCATCAGAGACCAAAACATTTTTTCTGTTGTTTCAAACTTAGGCATCAGTTTCCCCTCCTTGTTCTTACACTTTCGATATTAGGGGTAAAGAGTTCTCTTATATCGTTAAGTCCCAGGTGCATAAGTGCCATACGGTCAATTCCCAATCCCCAAGCCAAAACCGGTTCATCAATTCCAAGAGATTTTGTTACTTCTGGGCGGAAAATTCCGCTTCCTCCAAGTTCAAACCATCCCAAAACAGGATGCTTGATATGAATTTCTATAGACGGTTCAGTAAACGGGAAGTATCCCGGAACATATTTGAAATCTGTAGCACCGGCAACTTCAACCGCAAACATTTTCAAAAGGCCTAAAAGGTCTTTGAGATTAGCTTCTTTGCCAATTACGATTCCCTCTGTTTGATAGAAGTCTGCACCGTGAGTTGCATCTACTTCATCATAACGGAAGCAACGTACTACTCCAAAATATTTTCCGGGGGCTTTTGCTTTTGTCAGTTGATGTGCAGAAAGAACAGTTCCTTGACTTCTGAGTACCTGACGTCTTGTAAACTCATGGTCAAATTCATACTGCCAACCTCTTGAACCTGTATTGCCGCCGTCTTTGTGGGCTGCTGCAATATTTGAAAGCCAAGGTTCTTCTATTTCTTTGCAGTGGCGAGGCTCTTTTACATAATAAACATCATGAATGTCTCTTGCGCTGTGAAACTGAGGCATAAAGAGAGCATCTCCGTTCCAGAATTCATTTTCTACAAGCGGTCCGTCAAATTCTTCAAAACCCAAAGAAGTAAGCTTATCTTTTACCCACTGAATGTAGTTTCCGTATGGATTGTGTCTTCCCAAAGAAAGACGGGCTACAGGAGCATTAAGACTATATGGTCTGAAAGAAGCATTTTTCCATTGTCCTGAAGAGAGAATAAGAGGAGTGACTGCTCCTAATTCTTCTCCTGTGATATTAGCGTCAATTACAGCCTGCTTTGTCTCTTGTCCTACATCTGTCAGTCTGAAAACAATTTCTTCTCTTTCTGTAAGTTTGTATGGAGAAGATGCAGCACCACGCTTTTTTGATATATTTGCCATAAGGGCTTTTTCTCTATCTGACAGAGATGATTCTTCAACAGCCCCGTTAAGTCCTTTTTTAAGAAGATTTGCTGTATCTGTTACATCCTGAGGGAGAACAGGGTTTTTGACGAAAGCTTTATGCTCATCATTCATTGCACAACAACCGGACTTGGAGAGTGAACCGTAAGCACTTCCTATGTCACTTTTTTCAAGACCCAGTTTTTCTGCAATTTCAGGTAATGAAAGAGCTGTTCCTTCAGAGAGAAGTTTAAAAATTCTTTCAGAAGGGGTTCCTTCTTGAGCCTGAGTCCTTCCCAAATCTGTGAGTTCATAAGAAACTACAGTTTTTCTGCTTGTTTCTTCCAGACAGCCTTTTGCACATAGCCAGCTGAAAGCCTGATTACACTGACCTACTTTATAGTCAAGTTCTGAAACGATTCTGTCTGCAGTGATATCACTGTCTTTTGTGACATGTCTGAGCAGTTTTACTTCCAAAGGGTGAAGATTTTTGACGTCAATCATTTTTACCACCGTTATAAATATGAATAAAAGATATGATAATAATTTAAGGCAAAAAAGAGAAGATATATTATATATGCAAAACCCTTGTTGAAGAAATGCTCAAAAACTGTTATATTCCCTTGGATTTATACGAGGTTATTAATGTCAGAATTATCAAAAATGAGAAATATCGGTATAAGTGCCCATATTGACTCAGGAAAAACAACTCTCAGTGAACGAATTCTGTTTTATTGCAACAGAATACATGCAATTCATGAGGTTCACGGAAAAGATGGAGTAGGAGCTACCATGGATAGCATGGAGCTTGAGAGAGAAAGAGGAATTACAATTGCAAGTGCAGCAACAAGTGTAAACTGGAAGGGCTATGAGATTAACGTCATAGATACTCCGGGTCACGTTGATTTTACTGTTGAGGTTGAACGTTCCCTCAGAGTATTGGACGGAGCCATTTTGGTTCTTTGCAGTGTTGGCGGTGTTCAGAGTCAGAGTATTACAGTTGACAGACAGATGAATCGCTATCATGTTCCACGTATTGCTTTTATCAATAAATGCGACCGTGTTGGTGCAAATCCTAAACACGTTGTTGAACAGATGCGTCAGAAACTTAAGCTCAATGCTGTTATGGTAGAGCTTCCGATAGGTCTTGAAGACAAGCTTTGCGGAGTAGTTGATTTGGTAAGAATGAGAGCTCTCTATTTTGAGGGTTCAAATGGAACTGAAATCAGGGAAGATGTCATTCCTGCAGACATGGTAGAAGATGCAAACGAGAGAAGACAAATGCTTCTTGATGCAGCTGCAGATTTTGATGATGAACTTATGATGACAGTCCTTGACGGTTCAGAACCAAGTCCTGAACTTTTAGAGCAAGCAATAAGAAAAGGCACTCTTAACCTGGAACTTTGCCCTGTTTTTGTAGGTTCTGCACATAAGAACAAAGGTATTCAGCCTCTTCTTGACGGTGTAACAAAATACCTTCCTGATCCTACTGAAGTAGAAAACAGAGCTCTTGATCTTGATGATAATGAAAGAGAAATAATCCTTCAGTCTAGGGAAGACAGACCTCCTGTAATTTTGGCTTTTAAGCTTGAAGACGGACAATACGGACAGTTGACATATATTCGTGTTTATGAAGGATGCATTAAAAAAGGTGATGAACTTATCAACACAAGAACAAAGAAGAAGTTCAAGGTTGGAAGACTTGTAAAGATGCATGCTTCTGAGATGGAAGATATCAACGAAGCAAAATGCGGAGAAATTGCAGCACTCTTCGGTATTGATTGTGCAAGCGGAGATACTTTCTGCGGTCCTAAAGTAAACTATGCAATGACTTCTATGTATGTTCCTAATCCGGTTATCTCTTTGGCTATTTTCCCTAAAGATAAAAAGAGCCAGGATAACATGGGAAAGGCTATAAACCGTTTCATGAAGGAAGACCCTACATTCCAGAGCTATGTAGATCCTGAAAGTAACCAAACAATCATTAAAGGAATGGGAGAACTTCATCTTGATGTTTACGTTGAGAGAATGCGTCGTGAATATAAGTGTGATGTAGAGGTCGGAAGACCTGAAGTTGCTTACAGAGAAACAATAACTCAGAAAGCAGAGTTTAACTACACTCATAAGAAACAGACCGGAGGAAGTGGTCAGTATGCACGTGTTGCAGGCTATATAGAACCTTTGGTTGCTTCAGAAGATGATACAGAAGTAAAGAATTATGAATTTGTCAATGAAGTAAAGGGCGGTGCCATTCCTACAGAATTCATTCCTTCATGTGACAAAGGTTTCCAGTCTGCATTGAAAAAAGGACCTCAGCTTGGATTCCCTATTGTTGGAGTGCGTTGTCTTGTCAATGATGGTGCATATCATCCTGTTGACTCTTCGGATATGGCATTCCAGACTGCTGCAATTGCTGCATTTAAAGAAGCATTTGCCAAAGCAAAACCTGCAATTCTTGAACCTATAATGAAGGTTGAGGTTGAAGGACCTTCTGAATTCCAAGGTGCTATTTTTGGAACAATCAACCAAAGAAGGGGTATGATTATTTCTTCAACAGAAGACAATAACAACTGTAGGGTAGATGCAGAGGTGCCTCTTTCAGAAATGTTCGGTTATTCAACAGTACTGAGATCAATGACTCAGGGTAAGGCAGAATTCACTATGGAGCTTTGCAGGTATGCAAAAGTTCCTCAGACAATTGCTGAAGAGTTGAAAAAAGCCGCGGAGGAAAAAGAGAAGGCAAAAAAATGATTAAAGGTTGCAAAAAACAGTTTGCATTTCTTGAAATCATTGTATAATTAAGTATCGTTATACAAAGTTTAGTTGCCGTCACCTGACGGTAAAACTATGGAACGGCAATTAAACTTTCTTTCTTTAATATAAATCAGGAAAAATTATGGAAGTAAAAGATCTTATAGATAAAAGCCCTATAAGGGTTTTTGAAGAATCAATAAACGGTGGGCTTGGACGTGGCAATCTTGGAGTTCTTGCTTCACGTCACGGTGTAGGAAAGACTGCTTGTCTTGTTCATCTTGCAATTGATAAACTCATCAGAAATGAAAGTGTTGTTCATGTATCTTTTGGAACAAATGTAGAACACACAATGAATTGGTACAAAGAAGTATTCCGTGAGATTACTGAGTTTAAAGGACTTGATAACTCATATGAACTTTATGAAACACTCAGAACCAACCGTGTTATGATGAATTTTTCTCAGGAAAATGTTTCTGTTGATAAAATTATAAACAGCCTTGAGACACTTATTGAGCAGGGAGCTTTTAAGGCAGACAGTGTTTTCTTTGACGGTTACAAATTAACAATTGCATCTGCAGAAGATGTAAAAAAAATCAAAGAGTTTGCAATGAAGATGAACATTGAAGTATGGTTCAGTGTTTCTCCTGTTAAAGAAAATGTATCCATTGATGAGTATGGTGTTCCAAGCAGCATTGAACCGTTCCTTGATGTAATAGATGTTCTTGTTGGACTTCATTACAATGATGAGAAAAGTCGCGTAATTATGACAGTTGTGAAGGATCATGCAAAAAGAATGCCACATCCTACAGGAGTGGCACTTAATCCAAAAACAATGCTTATCTCTGAATAATCAAATTCTTCCATGAAGTTTGATTAGTTCTTTTAACCTTTCAAGGCCCCAGAAATCCAAATTTCTGGGGTTCATTCTCCATGACCAGTTAAAAGTTCCTACTGTTGACGGCTTATTCATTCTTGCATCATCATCAAGCCCCATTAAATCTTGCATAGGTATTACTGCATATTTTGCAGGACTGGCAATTACGCATCTTATCATCTGCCATACGATTTCTTCATCAGGGCATTGGAAGAATCTTCTGAGCATATCTTTAAACTCAGGGCTTTTTTCGTTAAACCAGCCACGTGTGGTCTGATTGTCATGGGTTCCTGTATAGAAGATACAGTTTGAAGTGATATTAAACGGCATATAATAATTTGATTTATCCGGATATCCGTTTCTCATATCAAAGGCAAACTGCAAAACTTTCATTCCAGGAAAACCACTATCTGAAAGCATTTTTTCAACCTGCGGGGTGATTACACCAAGATCTTCGGCAATAATGGAACTGTCTTTAAAGTTTTTCAGAAGTTTCATGCCAGGACCTTTTACCCATTTTCCACTTGCGGCAGTTGGACTGGATGCAGGAACTTCCCAATAGCTTTCAAAACCGCGGAAGTGATCTATTCTTACGATATCAACAAGGCTTAAGGTATGTTCAATTCTCTTTTTCCACCAAGCAAAATCGTCTTGTTCATGTCTTTTCCAATTGTAAACAGGATTCCCCCAATACTGTCCGTCTGAGCAGAAAGCATCAGGTGGAACGCCTGCTCCACAAGTCTGATTCAAATTCTTATCAAGCTTGAATAATTCAGGATGAGACCAGACATCAACACTGTCACCGGCTGCAAAAATAGGAATATCTCCTATTATTTCAATACCAAGGTTGTTTGCAAATTTATGAAGTGAATCCCATTGCGTGTAGAAGAAATACTGAAGGACTTTGTATCTGGAAATGTCTGATTTAAGTTCATTTGACCAATGCTCTATTGCCTTAGGATTTCTCATTTTTAGGTCATTTTCCCAGGTTTGCCACCGGGAATCTTTAAAATGATTAACAAGAGCCTGATAAAGTGAGTAATCGTCAAGCCACCATGAATTGTTGTCGCAGAAGTTTTTGAAGTCAGTATCTTTGTTGTTTTTTTCAAGAAACAAATCTGCTGCTTTTTTCAACAATGGAAGCTTCTTTTCAAATACAGTATTGTAATTGACTCTCTGTGAATGGTCTTGGGAAAAATCTTGGAAATTCAAATCAAGACCTGGAAGAGTTCTTAAATCAATCATGTATTCGTTTCCGGCAAAACATGAACGTGAAGAGTAGGGTGAATCACCGTAACCTGTTGGCCCTAACGGAAGAATTTGCCAAAGCCTTACTCCGGACTCTGCCAGTTTTTTCAATATTTCCCTTGCTTCTTCACCTAAATCTCCTATTCCAAATGGAGAAGGAAAAGAAGTTGGATGAATTAAAATGCCAAACTTTCTGTCTATTTGTTTCATAGTGCGTTACTATATCGCATTGTTGTTTTTTTTTCTATTGAGCTTGTTGTGAGAAGTCATTTTTTGAGCTATAATAGGGTCATGGCTTCAGAAAAGAAAACCTCATTTAAAATTGGAGAACATGTTGTTTATCCTCTTCAGGGCGTAGGTGTTGTAAAGAATATCCGTGAAAGAAATCTTCACGGTACTCCTGTGACATACTACGTTATATACATAGACATCTCGGATATGACTGTAAGTATCCCTGTAGATATGGTGGATGAGGTGGGAGTAAGACCTCTCGTTTCACCGGAAGAAGCCAAACGCGCTCTTAATTCAATCTCAGAAAAATTTGAGACTGTGAATGTAGACTGGAAAGCCCGCTATCAAATGAATGTTGACCTTATAAAAGAGGGCTCAATCATGTCCATAGTAAAGGTTGTTCACGGTTTGTATCACAGAAGCAAGATTAAGGAGCTACCTGTTCAGGAGAGAAAGCTTTATGACAATGCTATAAGGCTTCTCATAGATGAATGTTCTTTCTCCATGAACAGAAGTCCGGAGGAGATTGAAAAGGAAATCTTCGCAAAATTGGAGAAGTGATGTCTTTACATCATGCCGTCATTATTACTGCTGCAGGCAGTTCCACCAGATTCAATTCAGGTTTGTCCGGAAATACAAAGAAAGAATTCATCAACTTTGAAGGGCATTCTATCCTTTATCATTCTTTAAAACCTTTTTTTGAAACAGAAGGTTTATCCTGTGTTGCAGTGACTTATAAAAAAGGAACTCAAGAAGTAGTCATTAAAGCTCTTGAAGAATTATATTATCAGAAAAATGTTCCTATTTTCCTGGTTGAAGGTGGCAAATCCAGACAGGAGAGCGTATTTAATGCTCTTTGTGAATTAAAGAAACACAAGGAAGAAATTAAGTTTGATTTTGTAAGTATTCATGACGGTGCGAGACCTTTCGTAACCAAATCAATAATAGAGAATTGCCTTGGATATGCAAGAATTTTCGGTGGAGCAGTTCCTTCTGTAGCTGTAAGGGACAGCTTGGCCAAAGTTGATGAAGAAGGTTTTGTTTCAGAACGTGTAGACAGGACAAATGTTTATCAGATTCAAACTCCACAGACTTTTGACTTTGATAAAATAATGGAAGCTCATTTGTTTGCCTATGAACACAATCTTGATTATTTTACTGATGATACAGCTGTATTTTCCTGCAAAGGTTATAAAGCAGTCGCAGTAAGAGGAGATGCAGCAAACAGAAAAATAACTTATCCGGAAGATCTTGGAATTAAAGAAGACGCTCCGGAGGAAGAAACTGCAGAGATAACCGGATGTACAGGTAACTGTTCAACCTGCCACGGTTCCTGCATAAAGGAGTTTGAATGAGTTTTAAAAGAGTAGGTACAGGTTGGGATGTACATAAATTAGTTGAAAACAGACCTCTTATTCTAGGAGGAATTGAGATAGAAAATGATAAAGGGTGTTTGGGACATTCTGATGGAGATGCAGTCATTCATTCAATTATTGATGCACTTCTAGGAGCTGCCGGATTGGAAGATATCGGAACTCAATTTCCTGATTCAGATTCTCAGTATGAAGATATATCTTCTGTCGTTTTGCTCAGAATGACAAATGATATGCTCAGAGAAAAAGATTATCAGATTGTGAATGTAGACTGTACAATTGTTTTACAGACTCCAAAGCTTTCAGAGTATAAATTGGAAATGAGAAAGGCTATTGCAGAAGCTCTTGATATGAGAGTTGAAGATGTAAACGTAAAAGCAAAAACAGCAGAACATATGCTGGGAGAACTTGGAACTGGTAATGCAGTTATGGCACAGGCTTCTGTTCTTATAGAAAAAGAGTATTTTTAGAAAACGGTTAAAAAACCTGGTAAAATGAACATTATTTTATTTGATAAGCTACCTGAGAACTCATTTATAGCATCTTCTGATGAAAGAGCAAAACACATAAAGGAAGTGTTGCATCTTAAGGAAGGTGACACTTTTAAGATGGGAATTATCAATGAGTCTGAGGGTATCTCTGTTATAGAAAAAATAACAGAAGAGGGAGTGTTCTTTTCTTATACGCAAAAGACTGTTCCTACTCTATATCCTGTTACCCTTATCATTGCTCAGGTAAGACCTATTTGCATGAAAAGAATTCTCAGGGAAGCGGTGAGCCTAGGTGTAGGGAGAATCATACTTACCGGAAGTGATACAGGGGAAAAATCATATCGGGAAAGTAATTTTTACAAAGAAGGAGAATATAAGGAATACCTTCTTGACGGAGCAATGCAATCTGCTCATTCGGGAATGCCGGAATTGTTTTTCTCGGACTTTGTGGGACAGGCAATAGAAAAGGCAAAAGAAAGCAATTCTGAGAATACTTCTTTTTATCTTTTGGATAATGTTATTGGGTCAACCTCATTAGCTCTTGCAAAGGTAAAGGAAAATGCTGTTCTTGCAATTGGATCTGAAAGGGGATGGAGTGAACGAGAACGTTCAAGGTTTCTTGAAGAAGGTTTTGAACCTAAATTAATAGGAAGCAGGGTGTTGAGAACAGAAACGGCTTGCACCTGTGGAACTTCTGTTCTCCTTTCAAGAATGGGACTTTTCTGAAATTTTCGCAAAATAATGTTTTTTCATGTCCTCTTCAAATTCTGCATTTGAGCTATAAGAGCGTTTTAAGCATGGTTGCCAAAAGTCTTTGTTTTCCATGCAGAGATAGAAGAATACTTTCTCTTTCCATTGTGCAGGAAAGCTGTCGTACACAAAAGAAAACATTTCTTTTTTTACTTCCTGTGAATAAGAATACTTTCCTGCAATACCATATAACGGCATTTGTGTAACTCTGGTAGGACGTTGACTTTCACGCAAAGCTTTTAAATTTGGTTTTGTAAATGTTAATGCTCCTATTCCTATCATCACTGCATTGTCCGGATTTATTTCATCACAAATTATGTTAACAAGTTCTTTGTACTCATTCTTCCAATTAGTGAAATAGACCATAGGATGAATATGAAAACCAACAAGTCTTCCGCTGTCAGAGGCAAGTTTTGCAGCTTTGATTCTGTTTTCAAGACTTGCAGCTCCATGCTCTTCTTTTTGTGTTACTGTTTTAGCATTTACAGACCATGTACTTATTACATTTGCCGGCATTGACAATCTTAACCAATCTATTCTTGAAGATTTTGTTTTTAACTCAATGACAATGTCTTTATGCTTTTCTGCAAAATGCGATAAAGCGGTAAGAGTTCCATAGTCATCTCCTAGCAAAAGACTGTCTGAACTTTGACCTGTCCCAATGTGCCAAGTTCCATTTTCTACGGTCATTTCCTGGAGAAAACGGTCTAAATTTGAAATAACCTTAATTTGATTTTCTGAATAAAAGCTTTGGATAGAGCAATAAGCACAAGCAAAAGCGCATTGCTGAACAGCATCAAGAGTTTTTAAATTGCAACACCTTAAAACCGGGTCTTCAGAAGGGCAAGGGCAACGTCCCATAATCTTTTGAGGAGCAATAAAGTCAGAGACTATACTGGTATGGTTGGAAGCAAAATTGTAGTCAGGTGAAAATGAAGAATAATCTATGGGTGAATTTCTTAGCCCTTCCATGAAGGAAATGAATCTTGAATAATCTTTCTGAATCTCATTTTTAGTAGAGCCTTGCCATAAATTTTCAGGAGGATTTATTTGCCAGAGATTTAAGTCCTGATAGTTTTCATTGAGGATTCGCCTTTGTTGAAAGCTCAGAAAAGGTATATTATCTACAACACTGCTCATGCGGGCAATTGTATAAGATTGCAATTGACTGTTCAATCTGAGATAATTAATCAGAGGTAATTTATGAGCAGAGCAGATGAAATTTTTGTAGCAAATGTAAAGGATATCCTTGAAAACGGTTTTTCTGATAAAGACCTTGCCGTTCGACCGCATTGGGAAGACGGAACGCCTGCACACACAATAAAAAAATTCTGCTTGGTAAACAGATATAATCTTAAAGAAGAATTTCCTATTATTACCATCAGAAAAACTTTTATGAAAAGTGCCGTTGATGAGTTGCTTTGGATTTGGCAAAAAAAATCAAATGTTGTCAGTCAACTGAAAACTCATGTCTGGGACAGTTGGCAAGATGAAAACGGTACAATCGGAAAAGCTTACGGCTATCAGCTTGGAATTAAGCACAAATACAAAGAAGGCGAATTTGACCAGGTAGATAGGGTAATTTTTGATTTAAAGAATAACCCTCAGAGCAGAAGAATACTAACTAATATTTACAATCATCAAGACTTAAATGAGATGATGCTTTACCCTTGTGCATACTCAATGACATTTAATGTAAGCGGCAAAACTTTGAACGGAATTTTAAACCAAAGAAGTCAGGATATGTTAACTGCAAATAACTGGAATGTTGTTCAGTACAGTGTGCTTATGTATATGCTGGCTCAGGTATGCGGACTTGAAGTAGGTGAATTTGTTCATGTAATTGCAGATGCCCATATTTATGACAGACATATCCCTATTATAAAGGAAATAATAGAAAACCCTCAGTATGAAGCTCCTGAGTTTGTGATTAACAAGGAAATTGATGATTTCTACAAATTTACAACTGCAGATTTCAAATTAATCAACTATCAGTGTTCTGATAAAAAGTATGATATTCCGGTAGCTATCTGATTGGAGGAAAGCAATGCAGGCTATTTTACATTGTGACAGTAAATGGGGAATAGGAAAACGAAATGATTTAATGTTTAAACTTCCTCTTGATATGAAGTATTTCAGAACGACAACAAAGGGCAAAGTTGTGGTTATGGGGTCAAATACTTTGTTGTCTTTTCCGGAAAGCAAACCTTTGAAAAACAGAACAAATATAGTACTTTGGCCTGGTGGAAACAGGCAAAAAGCTAAAGAAGACGGTTTTGTAATGGTTGAAAACCTTGATGAACTTTTTAAAGAAATTTCAAAATACCCGAGTGAAGACGTTTTTATTATCGGCGGAGCTATGATGTATCATACTATGCTGCCATATTGTGAAAAAGTTTATCTGACAAAAGTTGAAGCAGATGGAGGGGCAGAAGTTTTTTTTGACAATCTTGATGAATTAAGCAACTGGAAAATGACTGAGTGTTCAGAACCTCAGGATGATAATGGATATACTATTCGGTTTACCGTCTATACTAATTCTGATGTAAAAAGAAATGGATAATCAGGCTTTTGAAACAGGTGTAAGCTATCAACTTGATAAACAGCTTACTCAAGAAGAAGCAAAACTTAAAAAAGAAAATTTTGAAAAAGCAAAAGCTAAGGCTCATTCTCTTCCTCTGAACAGCGGTGTTTATCTTATGAAAGATGAGAGCGGGACTGTTATTTATGTAGGAAAGGCAAAGAGTCTCAGAAAAAGGGTAAGCCAGTATTTTCTTTCAGATAGAGACAGAAAAACAAGTGCCTTAGTAGAAAAAATCAGAGATATTTCCTTCATAATTACCGGAAATGACTATGAGGCATTAATTCTTGAAAACAACATGATCAAGAAATACAATCCTCATTACAACATCCTATTAAAAGACGGGAAAAGTTATCCTGTTATTAGAATTACAAATGAAGATTTCCCAAAAGTTTACAAAACAAGAAGAATCATCAAAGACGGGTCAGATTATTTTGGACCTTATCCCGATGTAAGCAAGCTTTATGATTATCTTGATTTGATTGACAGGCTCTTTTCTTTGAGAAAATGTTCCTCCCCTTTGAAAAAGAAGGCAAATCCTTGTCTCTACTATCACATAGGAAGATGCTCAGGACCATGTTGCGGAAGAATTACCAAAGAAGAATACGGCAAGAATATTGATAAAATCAAAAAATTTCTCAGTGGTGCAAACGACGAATTGGAAAGCCAGATTCAAGAAGAAATGATGGTTGCATCAAAAGAAATGAACTATGAACTTGCTGCCAGAAAACGGGATGCTCTCATTGCAATTAAAAGCATGAATAAAGCCCAGATGGTAGAAGATTACTCTGATACAAATGCCCGTGATTATGCGGCAATTGAGATGAGAAATCCTCTTTGTACAATTTCAATAATGCAGTTCAGGGACGGGAAACTCATAGGAAGAGCTCTTTACAGAGCTCAAACTTTTGGAGACGAGTCGGAAACACTTTTAAATTTCCTTATTCAGTATTATGAAGACGGTCAGCAGATTCCTAAAGAGCTTTATGTTTCCCATGAAATAGACATAGAATTGATTTCAAGGTATTTCAAAGAGGTTCTTAAGACGGATATTAAGGTTTTTGTTCCAAAGGATGGGAAAAATTACAGAATCTTAAGAATGGCTTCTGAAAATGCTGCCAGAGATGTGGAAAAACGTCTGAAGAGCAAAGACAACACTCAGGGGCTTGAAATTCTCAGAGATATTATTGGTCTTGATGAAGTTCCTGAGCTTATTGAGGGTTTTGATATTGCCCAGCTTGCAGGTAAATATACGGTTGCAAGTTTAATTTCATTCGTAAACGGCAATCCTAATCCTGCAGGATACAGAAGATTTAACATTAAGAGTCTTAATGGGGCAATTGATGACTTTGAATCTATGAGGGAAGCTGTAAGAAGAAGATATACAAGAGTTCTCAACGATAATCTTCAGCGTCCTAATTTAATTATGGTTGACGGCGGTATAGGACAGGTAAACGCGGCTAGAGAAGTATTGGATGAAGTTGGTTTTGCAGATGTTCCTGTTGTGGGACTTGCAGAGAAATACGAAACAATTGTATTTGACGACGGAAGACCTGAACTTAGGCTTAATCACAGTAATGAAGGATTAAGAATTTTAATTGCCTTACGTGACGAGTGTCATAGATTTGCCACCGGAGCCAACCAGGCTATGAGAAGTAAAGAGGCTTCATTTCATCTTTTGAAAAGTGTTCCGGGAATAGGGGACAAAACTGCAGATAAAATAATGAATGCTTTTACTTCTATGGATGACCTTGTAGTTTGTAATGCCCAGGAAATATCAAAAAGAGCTTCCATTCCCATCAAAACAGCAGAAAACCTGCTTTCAAAACTCAAAATCTAAGTAACCGTAGATTCGTTGTCACTATTTAAAAATCTATGTTGAAATCATACTTTCAGCATGAACAAATACACAGAAGCAGAGAAAGAACACTACGTAGTGACCCTGTTGGCAATTCGGTCAACAAAGGCAAAGATGTCAATTCGGGCATTTGCGGCAATGGTCGGGATCAAGTACTACACATTCCGCGATTGGTACAGAGACTATACAGCCAGAATCAAATATCAGGATTTTTCAATAGAAACGTACTTGGATAACCCAATAGTTGAACAAAAATCAGGAACAATCGGAGCCATTACAGATGACGACGATTTACCTTTTGTAAAGATAACAAGTGAGGGCAACTATGTTCTTTAAGTTTTCAGAATATTCTTATGTAATCAAACCAGGAACCACAGATATGAGATGTGGAGATGAAGCTCTTGCAAATATTGTTGAAAGCGAAATGAAAATGAATCCGCTGTCAAAGACTATGTTCTTGTTTTGCAACAGAAACAGAACAATCATCAAAGTACTTGTCTGGGATGGGAACGGATTTTGGTTAATGTGCAAGCGTTTAAGAAGCAGAACTTTCTGTTGGCCAGAGAATGTACAACAGAGTATGAACATTACATTGGATGATTTAAGAAGGCTTCTTCAAGGGCAAAATGTCTTTAGAAAACTTGAAGTTTTAGACGACAAAAAATGGATGTAATTATTTACACCAAAAAGAGTTAAGTCTTGACCAATATCTTGTTTTGCTGTAAAATTTTAATATGCAAACAGGAAAAAATATTGAAGAGCTTGAGAAAATAATTGCAGACCAGGACATAGAGATAAGAGTTCTTAAGAAGATTATCTCTACTCTCAAGACAGATACTAATGCACAAAAGATAGAAAGCCTTAGAATTCAGCTGAGAAAACAATATGAGGCTGCATGTGAACAACTGTACCTGTTTGATGAATTTGAAACTACTGCCATCTGCGGTGCTCTTGAAGAAACTCCTTCTGATGTAGAAGTTGAAGTATCTTCCTACATAAGAAGAAAAGCCAAGACTAAAGTAGAGCTGCCTTGTGATACTCCGGTTGTAGATGTTTATGATGATTCTGCCATTTCTGTTTGTGACAGATGTGGTTGTGAAATGAAAGAAGTCGGAGAAAAAATCTACGAAACTTTTACAAGAATTCAGAGAACTTTAATTGTTCGCAGACATGTAAAGCAGTTTTCTTGTACAAATTGCATTCCTGATAGTGCTGAAGAAGGCAGAATTATTGAAACAGCAGTTTCCGGTAATATTCTTGAAGGAACAATCTGTGATCCTACACTTCTTGCACAGATAATTGAAAACAAATTCAGTTATGCACAGCCGTTGTACAGGCAGGCTCTTACATTCCAAGACATAGGTCTTACAAGGTCTACAATCAGTTCTTGGATAATGAAAGTTGGAAAACATCTTGCAGAAAATATGGCACCTTGTCTTGAAAAAGACATAGAAAGTTATCCGCTTTTGAATATTGATGAAACACCTGTCAAGGTTGTTAAACTCAAAGATGGAGATGGTAATCCGAAAGCACCTCATTCCAGAGCTAATGCTTTTATGATTATCAGATCTGCTACAGACAGTAATGGCAGAAGCGGCCCTGTTATGTTTACATTTGCAGACAACAGAAGAAACGAAACTATCTACAATCTCGTTAAATCTTACACCGGCGTAGTTCAGACCGATGGATTGAAAGGCTATTCCAATGCTGAAAGTAAATGTTCTTTCACACATTTGGAATGCATGGTACATGCCAGACGTAAGGCTGTTGATGCCTGTGGTAAGAAAAGCATAGGACCTTGTTATGATCTTGTAAAACTCTATGCTCAGTTTTTCCGCTTGGAAGGAAAGCTCAAAGATGAATATGAAAGTGGAAGAATCGGGGAAGTTGAATATCTTGCCAAAAGGAGAGAAGTTCTTACTCCTTGCTTGAATGCTATCAAGAAATTTTGTTTGGACAATGTAAATACTGTTGTTCCATCTTCTGCTGCATACACTGCATTCAATTATCCTCTTGAGAGATGGGAATCTTTGGAAAGATTTCTTGATTACAGTTTTGCAACCAGCAGCAATCAGAAGGCTGAAAACGGAATCAGACCTTTTGTAGTGGGTAGAAAGAACTGGCTTTTCTGTATTACTGAACTTGGGGCTGAAGTTTCTTCTTTCTTCTACAGCCTCATTGAATCCTGTAAAGCCATGAATATCAATGTTCAGGATTATCTTACTTATTTGTTCTTCAATTCCAACACCATTGAAGATGGAGATGAGCAAGGTTGGACAAATCTTCTTCCTGACAATATTGACAAACTTGCCATGTCTACCACTGTTGCCAATTACAGGCAAAAACTGTTTGAAGCCAAGATTGATATTAACAGGACTGAACCTTACCGTTTGCGTGGCAAACGTGTTTAACTTATTCACACATTAATTATTACATCTCGCAAAGGCTTTGAAATCAGTCAGCGATTGATGCTTCAAAGAATAATGAGACGATAATACTTACTGAAGATTTGTCTTATGAAAACTGTTCAGAAGCACCATTGAAATTTGCTGCTACTGAAAGTGATAAGAGTATAACACTTGATTTGAACGGGCATAATATAGTTGCTTCCCTAAACAATGTAAAAAATATTGCTTTGATTGATATTGGTTATGGGGCAGGACAACATGCAAAAGCTACTCTAATAATTAAGGATAGTACAGAATCAACGGAAAAAGGTTGTATGATAGCAAAGCCTACACAATCATCGGATGGATGGACTGTTTCTGTTGCTGTTGTCCGTGTTCAGACTGCAGGTAAGCTTATTCTTGAATCCGGAAAAATTATTATGAAAGGAAAGGATGGAGGGTCTAATTCTGAAAATCCTTATGGAATTGATATTTTGACTAATGGAGGAGCCTCTGCTGAATGCGAGATTAGGGGAGGATACGTTGAATCCAACTCAGATTCAGGTATGGGTATTAGAATGTTCTGTAACGGACTTTTAAATCCTGTTATTCTGAATGTCAGTGGAGGGGAAATTGTTGGTGATGGACGTGGCATCTGGTTCCAAAACGCTAATAAAAATCCTAATAAAGGGAATCTTAAGATTACAGGAGGACTTGTGACTGCAAAGAGAGCTGTTGAGATTGGAGACTTTAATAAAGATGTTAAAGATGATTCGATTGTGAAAACTATTGAAATCAGCAATTGTGAATTGCGTTCAACTAGTGACGATGGATGCATTAGTTACAAAAATGAAAAAGTTGTTTATCTAAGAATCAGCGAATACTACAGACAGGATTTTGAAAATTATAAAATAGAGTATACACCAGGTATCACTTTAAATTAATTTTTGTTTGTCGGATTTAAAGAGCTGTAAATAGTTTGTGTAAATTCTGACAAATAGCTCCTGAGTGTTGGTTTTCAATGCTCAGGAGTTTTTATTATTGAAGGTAGAAGAATGGATATGGTTCTGCGAGAAAGTAGTATAAATTAGGATAACAAAAATCAATTTAAGAGGCTTTAATTCCCTTTTCCTCTGAATTTGTAAGCTTTCTATCATGCAGGACACTTCAGTGAAAACTTAATGCAATATTGCATCAAGTTTTCACAATGTTCAAGGTTAGTTGCCGTCCATAATTCATTGATTATAATTATTTTGATTGTTTCCAGTACTTCAAACTTGGAAAGCCCAAAGTGAATCATATATAAGTATTGCTTAATATAATCTTTACAATCTGGGATTATTGATAGGATTTTCAGAATTTCCTTAAGATATCATGATGCCCGACATCAAGGAGAATAATCAGAGTATCACCTTCTTTGTGCCAGATAATTCTGATATCCATGTTAACACTGCATTCAAAATAATCTTTTGTTCCCTGAATTCGCTTTGTTCTGAGGGATGGATGAAGAGGGTTTTCAGAAAGAATAAGAACTTTTTCTTTCACCTGTTTTTTCTCAATATCTGTGAGTTTTTGATAAGCTTTCTGGAAACGAGGGGAATAAGTAATGCTATAAGCCATAAATTATCCTTCAAGAGAAGTAAACATTGAATCTATGTTGTCAAAAACTGTTCTTTTTCCGGTTTTGATATCTGACTTCAAGTTATTTACTTCTTCCTGGAGTTCTTCTACATAAGCTTTGGGATAGACAACAACAGGGCAGATACAAATCATTCCGTCTTTTTCAGAGATATCAAGCATATCTCCAGTATTAAGTTTCAAAGAGGATACAATTGATTTAGGAATAGTAATCTGAGATTTTGCTCTGAGTTCTGCAAGCATAGTCACCTCCGTAGTAAGAAATTCCAACTTTCTAACATAAATATATTAAACAATTGTTTTCCGGTCAATAAAGAAAGCACTGCCTTATTCAGAAAGGATTGCAGATGAAACAGCTTTTTTGCAGAAATTGAAAAGAGTGCAAGGAGATAATTATTATGTTGTCGCAAATGATGAAAGGTTTAAGATTGTTGATAAAAAACTATCTTTTGATTCAACTATGAAAATGGCTGCTAAGAGCAAAATGATTCTCAAAGAAATATGTATGGGAAACAATGTTCAGACAGATCATTTTTTTATTGATAATACAAACAGAAAATCTATCTATCAGGTTTTATATTCCCTTTATTCTCAGGACAGACAGAACATTAATTCCAAAATTGCCAGCTCTGCAAAAGGAGTTTCGGGAAGAAAAAAAATTCCTATTTCATATGGGGATATTGCGGATATTGTTCTGAAACTTAATGCTGGAATGGGTACTGTTAAGTCTTTTGCTAATGCTTATGGTATAAGCGAGTCAACCCTATTCAGACGCATCCGTGAATACAAACACTGAGGTTTTATCAAAGTTTTGCAAATGTGAGTTTCTTTGGGTGGGTTCCTTTGTGAATAATGATATCTATAATGCAACGCTCAAGCATTGTATGTTGCATTATGGTTCCCGCATCTTTAATTTTAATGTCATATTCTGCCAATGTAACCAATATTCTTTCTATATCTTTGAGGGAATAGTTGTAAACACAGTCTTTGTAGATGTCTTTTTCTTTTGGCATTCTAATCTCACGTTCGTTTGAAAAGTAAGGTTTTTTACAGGCATCCTGAAAACTCATTCCTTTATCTATTTGCGTCCTAAGAGATAATGCTCTCCGGAAAAAAGTTGAAAGACGTGTCGCAATTAAAGCAGAAGTTTGGTACTCATCAGAGGTGTGAAGTAGGGCATCAAGACAGGAAACAGCACTGTCTAATTTTTTCTTTGCGATATAGGAAAAAAGCGAAAATTCCGTCTCTTGCCTGGTGTGAGATAGGAAATTTTCAACATCTTCATAAGATACAGCATGTTTATCCGGTGTGCCTTGAACAAAAACAATCAGTTGTCCGCAAACAGTTTCAAACTCACTTATATTGTTTTCTACCTTTTCAATTATTGCTTCGCAAGCGTCATTTTCTATTTCAAGAGAATTCCTTCTGAAGTAGTTTCTAATCCATTCGCTTTTCTGATTCTCAAATAGTTCATAAAACTTCTGAATGTGACTTGTATCTGTTATTGCATTCATTATTTCAGAGTTGATATAAAGCTCTGAACTAATTAAAACCAAGGTTGCGCAGTCAGAAGGGTTTTTTATGAATTCTACAATTGGTGCTGTCTTTTCTTTTGTAGTTAGAAGGTCTGCTTCTTCCAGAATTACAAGCTTGTAGTCTGCAAACAAATCATTGTTTCCAAGATCTGCATACATCTGATCTTCATAATCGTCAAAAGCATAGTACTTTGAGACAGAACAAGAACCGAGAGAGGATTTTATTTTATTAAGAAAATCATTTCTGAGTCCTTTTTCAGGACCCAGAAGT